>JBQCFD010000264.1:0-12655 GCA_051959625.1 Rhizomicrobium sp. | reverse complement strand
CCCCCCCCACACCCGGCGCGTATCTATCTTTCCCCACATTCCCCGCGTGCTGGTCCGGCGGGGCGGCTGCCCCGCCGCCCCCCCCCGCCGGCAAGAGCGTTTTTCCGCATCGGCGCATGCCGCGCGGCGTCAGCGATAAGCCACTGAATATGATCGGGATTTTCCCGCGCGCGGGCACATGCTTACCGGCGCGTTATCGCTTCCCCGAATGCTTCGCGCACTGATTGTGCGGCCTTGCTAGACTGCGCAGGCATCGAAACGGGCGGTCGACCGGAACGTCGTGCGGTGACAGCGAAGAAAACACAACGCAGACTCGCAGCCATTCTCGCGACAGACGTCGTGGGCTTCAGCCGGCTTGTCGGCATGGATGAGGAAGGAACGCTGGCGCGTCTGGCCGCGTTGCGCCGCGACCTCATCGATTCCGCCATCGCCGCCCACGATGGCCGCATCGTCAAGACCATCGGCGATGGATTGCTCGTCGAGTTCGCAAGCGTAGTCGACGCCGTACGCTGCGCGACCTGGATGCAGCGCGAGATCCTGGCGCGCGCGGAAGGCGATCCTGCCGACAAGCGGATCCTCTTTCGCATGGGCATCAATCTCGGCGACATCATGGTGGACGGCGATGATATCCTGGGCGACGGCGTGAACATCGCCGCGAGGCTGGAAGGCATCGCGCAGCCCGGCAGCGTCTATCTTTCGGAAGACGCCTGGCGCCAGACGCGCGGCAAGCTCGATCAGGAATTCGTCGATCTGGGCGAACGCGATCTCAAGAACATCGCTCACCCGCTGCGCGTGTATGCGATCCCGCCGCCAGGCGATGCCGGCGCGATGGGATCGGTCACCGCCAAGCCGGCGGTGGCGGAGCGCGTGTCCATCGCGGTGCTGCCGTTCCAGAAACCGGGCGGCGGCAAGGACGACGAATATTTCTCCGATGGCATCGCCGAAGACATCGTGACGGCGCTTTCGCGCTGGCGCTGGTTCTTCGTCATCGCGCGCAATTCGAGCTTCACGTTCAAGTCGCGCGGGGACTCGCCGGTGCATTTCGGGCGCGAACTGGGCGTGCGCTATGTCCTCGACGGCAGCATCCGCAGAGCGGAAAACCGCGTTCGCATCACCGTGCGCCTGATCGACACGGCGAGCGCGGCCAATGTCTGGACGGAAACCTTCGACCGCGACATGGGCAGCGTCCTCGCCCTGCAGGACGAGATCACCAGGCACGTCGTGGCGGCGATCGAGCCCGAGATGGTGCGCAGCGAAGGCGACCGCGCCGTTCGCAAGAACATCCGCGACCTCAATGCGTTCGAGTGCTGCCAGCGCGGCATGTGGCACTTCAACAAGGTGACCGACGAAGGATTTCGGGACGCGCTGCTGCAGTTCCATCGGGCCGTCGCGCTCGATCCGGAGCTTTCGCTGGCCTACACCGGCCTCGCGCGCACGCTTTACGGCAGCGTCGCCTATGGATGGTCGCAGGATCCCATGCGCGACATCGTGGCGGCGCGCGATGCGGCGGCCACGGCGATCGCGCTCGATCGCTACGACGCATTCAGTCATCACGCGCTGGCGGGCGCGCTTCTCTATCTTGGTCAGCACAAGGACGCGCTGGAGGAGGCCGAGAAGACGATCGCGCTCAATCCGAATTTCGCCTATGGCTATCTTCGTCTCGGACAGGTGCTGATCTATTCCGGCCGGGCGAAGGAAGCGATCGCGCCCATCCAGCAAAGCATCCGCCACAGTCCGTACGATCCGCAGTTGGGCGGCATGCGCGCGCAATTGGCGCTCGCCTACTACCACGCCGGCGAATACGCTTCGGCGATGCACGAAGCGCAGGCCTCGGTGAATCTGCGCAATATTCCCGCGCTGTCCGTGCTGGCGGCGGGCGCGGCGCGCGGCGGCCATCCGGCGGAGGCTCGCATCGCGTTCCAAAGTTGGACGTCCCGCGCGAAGACATCGAAAAATATGCTCCATCCGCCTTACGCCAATCCCGCCGATCTGGCGGATTTGCGCGACGGTGTGCGCCTCGCCGCCTGCGCCTAACCCCGAAGGCTGCTGGATTCCCCTGGCGGCTTGGGCGATGCTTGATGCCAGCGGGGCGTATATCGCGCGGGCGTTCACCACATCGGAAAGACGGAGGATGGCATGCCGGCTCTGCAATCGGTTCTGGGAGAGTTGAATCACGCTTTCAGCAAGCGCGAGATCGGCAAGCTCGCGGCCATGCGCGAATCCTTCGCGCCCGGAAAGGGGCTGAACACGAGTCTCTTCGTGAAGAAGGGAACGGCGCTGCACAAGGCGTGGACCGACTATGCCTCGCAACTGCCGGGCAGCTTTCAGGAAACGCTGCGCAGCGTTCTCTACTACGCGCTCTCGACCAAGCCTGCGACGCAGATCACGTTCGCCTGGGCGCCGGGCTATGATTACGAGCTCACCGTCTGGCACGCGCCGGATACCAAGGCGACGAAAGGCGGGATCACCGTGCTCATCAAGAGCCGGTACCCAAGCGACAAGCACCCGATTGCGTGACGGCACTGTTCCGCTTGCGTTCGGCGGGCGGCTTGAGTATTGGGTCGCCTCACGGACAGGTGGTCGAGTGGTTGAAGGCACCGCACTCGAAATGCGGCGTACCTGCAAGGGTACCGTGAGTTCGAATCTCACCCTGTCCGCCACCTTTCGCTTGCGAAGCGGGAGAAGGGCGCGTCGGCCGCAGCTTTGGCGAAGGTGGAGACCCGGATCGTCCCGGCCGCGCGAGGACTTATACAAATCCACAATCCCGTATTCGCCACTTGCCGCCGCTCGCGGTCTCAAGCAGTTTGCGGATCGACAGAGGGGAAGCTCATGATCCGCCGTCTTGCTTTGATCGCCGCCGCATTGGCGCTTCTGCCGCAGGCCGCGAACGCCAATTCCGATGGCATCGAGAAGGCGGGCACCGCCATCGCGATTGCATTGCCGGTCCTGGCCGGCGGCGTCTCATTCCTCAAGAGCGACTGGAACGGCCTGGCCCAGATGACGGTGGTCACCGGCGCAACGGTGGGTACCGCCTACGGCCTCAAATACATCGTGCACGAGCAACGCCCCGACCACTCCGACGACAAGTCGTTTCCATCCGACACCGCGGCACTCGCCTTCGCGCCGGCGAACTTCCTGTGGCAGCGCTATGGCTGGCAATACGGCTTGCCGGCCTATCTGGCGGCGAGCTTCGTGGGTTACTCGCGGGTCGAAGCCAAGCAGCATCACTGGTGGGATGTCGTGGCCAGCGCCGGGCTTGCGTTCGGATACAATGAGCTCATCACCACGCGCTACAGGCCGTACGGCTTGTACGGCGGCGCCTATGTCACGCCGCACGGCGCCTTCCTGTCCGTGAATTACAATTTCTGAGCGTCTTCAGATCACATGCGCTGCGAGCTGATGCAGCTCGAAAAGCTCGCGGCGGCTGAACTTGAGATGCGGCCACACCGTCAATAACGCGGTGCGGCCGATTTTCCGCTCCAGCGCGTGCAGGTCGGCGAAGCTCTTCTTGCTCACCTTTCCGGGCGGTATCTTGGAGCCCGTCTCCTTGGCGAGCAGGATTTCCTCCGCGCGCAGCACCAGCAGCGTGTGCAGCTTGATGTAGGCGAACAGCATCGCCGCCACTTCCGCGCTGAAGCGCGCCGCCAGCCGCTTGATCATTTGCCCGGCCTGGCTGTGCGCGAAGGCACCGCTTTCGATATCGGCGAGGAGGTGCTCGTGGGTCTCGTAATCGTGGATCAGCCAGTTGTGGACCTCGTGCTCGCTCTTGTCGAAAAGAAAGAGCAGGGCGACGGGCAGGGCGATGATCGTGTCGGCCGTGGCGATCACCGGCCAAGTCTGCAGCAGGTTGTAGATGGAGTGCAGTGACGCCGCGATCAGGAAGCCCGGCAGATAGGCGAACAGGCCCGAAGCTTCGTGGCGCTCCCGCAGCGCCTGCGCGCAAACCGCGAAGGCGGCGGAGACGCCGCAATGCATGATGGCCGTGCCGAAGCCGCGCACGAGCCACATGCCGACATCCGCGTCGGGGAAGACATAGGCGTAATAGACATTCTCCGCGAGGGAGAAGCCCGCGCCCACCGCCACGCCCAGGATCGCCGCGTCGATCAAAAAGCCGATCCTGTTGTGCCGGAAAAGCTGCACGATCAGCACCGCTTTCAACGCTTCCTCGAGGAAGGGGGCGACGTAGCGGCTATAGGCGGGAAAGCTGAGATGTTGCCAGTCCATGATGGGGCCGGCGAGCGTATAGGACAGCGCCGCCGCCACCGCCCCCCACAGCATCACCTCTATTACCAGCGCAAGGCGCACGAGCTTGAAGCTGTCCAGATAGAGCAGCGCCACCAGGAACAACAGCACGGGCCCCAGTCCGAGGCCGGCCTCCAGGGCAAATTGCGACGGCATCCCAAACTCCCGAGGGCGCCTACGCCGCCCCCGCGCATTCCTGTCACAGGATCTTCAGCGATACCATGATTTCGTTCTGGTGTGCACGGCCGTTGTCGAATCCGACCGCGTCGCCGATGGAAAGCGTCATCGGCAGGCGCACCGCCACGGTGAAGTTGAAGTCCAGCTGGAAGCCCAGATTTTCCAGCGTTCTGTGGCCTTCATTGCCGGGGTCGGCGAACAGGATGCCGCCGAACAGCGCGCTGCGGATGGAGCTGAGATAGAAGCTTTCCGAGCCCGCGTCCTCGAAGCGGATGGGCGGGAAGTTGAATTCGCCGGTGGACTTCCAGAACGCGCGCGCGGAAATGTCGTCGATGCCGAAGCCGGGGAAGCTGTCGAACTCGCGATAACGCTTCACCTCGCGGTCGTCGACATAGTTGTTGCCGAAGGCGCCCATGAAATAATAGTCGAGCACGTTGTGCCGGTTGCCGGCCGTGGCGCCGGCGGCGTTGTACATCCACAACGACGCGTGGTTCCACGGCAGCTCGAAACCGAAATCCAGCCCCGCATGCGCCTTGGGGTAGATCTGGTTGTGCGCATAGTCGGCCTGCGCCTCGAAGGTGACCCGGTATCCCTGCTCGAAATCCACCGCGCCCAGCGACTTGGTGATGTCCGAATAGACGAAGCCGACCTTGCCCGTGGCGATGTTGCGGTCGTTGGACTGGATGTTCTGCGCGCCGGGCAGCGTGTCGAGCCCGCTGAACAGGTTGAGATCGGCCGTCACGTCGAGCTGGCGCGGCAGATCGTAGATCGGAATGGTGTGATAGCCGATGAGCAGCGCGTCGCCCTTGCGGCTGCGTTCGGTGGGACCGAACAGATCGTAGAAATCCGCGCGGTTGTGCCAATAGGTCAGTTTCCAGAACAGCGTCTGCCAGGTGACGTCGGCATGAAGCTGCTGGCCCTTCTTGAGATCGCTCGCGGGCGAATAGGAAATGTCCGCGATGAAGTGATCGTAGAGCAGCGGATCTTCCCACTGCACGTGCCAGCCCGCCGCGATGTGGCCCTTGTATCCGGCGATCACCGGGTAGGAGCCATCGAACAGCAGGTTTTCTTCGGGCTTGTAGAAGCCGCGCGCCGTGATCATGGAGTCGAGCGGCACTTTCTCCGGCGAGCCCACGCCCCAGGTTTTCACCTCCGGCCATTTGTCGGCCACCTGCGTGCCGAGGAACTTGACGTTGGAGAGATCGTCGAGCGGCTTGGGGTGGATGCGGACCGGCTGGAAACCCGTGCCGGCGAATTCGTAGGCGATGAGCGAGCCGTCCGCCATCGGCACCGGAAGGAAGAATCCGGTGTCGGCGTTGGTCATCGCGTCGAAGGTGTTGGTGGCGATGTCCAGCCGGTACACATTCGAAACGCCGGTGTAATAGGAGGTGGCGTAGACATACTTGCCGTCGGGCGAGAATACGCCGCCTTCCGGAATGGATTGCCCCAGCTTCAGCGTCGCGATGGCGGTCGGGTTGCCGGCGAACAGATCGCTGATGCGGTAGACGTCCAGGCGCGATGCGCCGTTGATCTCCTTCACCGTGGCGCAGAGCAGCGTGCCGTCGGGCGAGATGTCGATGTCGGAGAAATCCTGCCCATAGGTGAAAGTCAGGATCTGGTTCCAGCCGCTGAAGTCCGGCTTCACGCGCACCAGCGTGTCCAGCCCGTTCAGATGGCGAACGCCCCAGATCGACCCGTCGGCATTGTCGAAGGCCAGATCGCCGATGCGCGCATCCTTCAGGAGCACATGCGTCTCGCCGGTATTGACGTCCACCTGCACGAGATCGCGCCAGACGTAATTGTCGGTCGTGTAGTAGGCCTTTTCCGTCGCGGGGTCGAAGGCGAGCGAGGTGATGACGTAGAGCGACGGGCCCTTCAGGTTCACGATGCGGCGCACGCTGCCGTCTTTCAGCGACACCGCGCTGATGCTCGCGATCACGCCGGTCGGCCTGATGCCGGTGATGAGGCTGTCGGTCTTGGCGTCGTAATAGGCGCGGCTGATCGAACCCAGCGGCGAAGGGGTGAGCCGCTGCACGGGCGTTATCGGATATTTATGCACCGACTCCAGATTCTTCTTCTGCCAGTCGTGCTCGAAGGCTATCCAGTCCGCCCACACATCGTCCAGGTTCTTGCCGAAGACATATTTGAACTGGTTGACGTAATAGGCCTTGCTGTCCTTGTCGCGGCGCAGCCAGTCGAGGACCTTCTCCGGGCCATAGGTCAGCGCGAGGTAGGAGAAGAAGCGCGTGCCGTAGAGATAGTCGTTGGCGCCGACCTGGAAATCGATCGAGTCGCCTTTCGACACGAGCCCCACGGGATCGAAGAAATGCGCGTTGTCGCGCACCATGGCGCGGAAGACCATCTCGTCATAGCCGCCCTGCGCACGGCCCAGTCCGCCGCCCATCCATGTCTCCATGAACACGGCGCTGCCTTCGAGATACCAGCGCGGCACGTCGGCGCGCGGCTGAGCGAGATAGTTGTAGAGAATCGTCTCCGGGTGATCGGTGACCGGCAGCGGCTTGCCGTGGAAGAGGTTGCGCCAGAAGGCGTCGTCGTCGTTCCACACATCCAGCGTGGCGACATGCACCAGCTCGTGATTCATCAACGTGAAGAATCGCTCGCCGGGAGTGAAGGTCTCGAAGGTCGTGTTCGAAGGCGCGATTTCGACGGTCAGCCCGTTGAACGGCGTGGAGCGGACATATGCGATGCCATCGTCCGAAAGATCCTCCAGCTCCACCGTCGGCTTGTCCCACGGCGTCCAGTGGAAGGTCTTGCGCTGGAAGGCGAAGGAGTTTTCGAACGCCCGCCCGAGATAAGGCGGGAGATAGGTCTGGATCGGATCGTAATAGAGCAGCCGGAGATCATCGGTCTCCAGCTTGCTGAGATCGATGTCGTCTGCGATTGCGGTGCCGCCGATGCAAGCCAATGCAGCGGCAAGACCCAAGGCGCCAGCGCGCCGTTTCCACGCCCCCAAAACCATGCCCCCGGATTCCCCAGGGCCAGATTGGCAAATCCGGGTTCAAAAAAACAGCCGCCGGGAAGGCCCGGCGGCTGATTTACCAAGCGATATCCGATTAACGGTTCTGGCTCGCCGCAGCGGTAGAGGCCGCAGCCGTGGAGGCCGCCGCGTTGGATTGCGCCGCATTGCGCGAGGCAGCCGCGTTGGACTGCGCTGCATTGCGCGAAGCAGCCGCCGTCGAGGCCGCCGCATTGGACTGCGCCGCATTCCGCGAGGCCGCCGCCGTGGAGGCCGCAGCGTTACGCGAAGCAGCCGCCGTCGAGGCAGCCGCATTGGACTGCGCCGCATTGCGCGAGGCAGCCGCCGTGGAAGCCGCCGCGTTGCGCGAAGCAGCCGCCGTCGAGGCCGCCGCGTTGGACTGCGCCGCATTCCGCGAGGCCGCCGCCGTGGAGGCCGCCGCGTTGCGCGAAGCTGCCGCCGTCGAGGCCGCCGCATTGGACTGGGCCGCGTTGCGCGAAGCCGCTGCCGTGGAGGCCGCAGCGTTGCGCGAAGCAGCCGCGGTCGAGGCCGCCGCATTGGACTGTGCCGCATTGCGCGAGGCAGCCGCCGTGGAAGCCGCAGCATTGCGCGAAGCTGCCGCGGTCGAGGCCGCCGCGTTGGACTGCGCAGCGTTACGCGAAGCTGCCGCCGTCGAGGCCGCCGCATTGGACTGCGCCGCATTACGCGAAGCCGCCGCCGTGGAGGCCGCCGCATTGCGAGACGCCGCCGCGGTCGAGGCCGCCATGTTCGAAGCCGCCGCATTGCGCGAAGCCGCCGCCGTCGAGGCCGCCGCATTGGACGCAGCCGCCGCATGCGCCGCTGCAGCATTGGAAGCCGCCGCCGTCGAGGCCGCGGCGTTCGACGCCGCCGCATTCGCCGCGCGGGAAGCCGCCACGTTCGAAGCCGCCATGTTCGAAGCCGCCGCGTTGGAAGCCGCTGCATTGGAAGCCGCAGCATTCGACGCCGCAGCATTCGACGCCGCCGCCGTGCCGGACAGCTGTTCGCTGGCCTTCTGGAAGTCGTCGGTCTGCATCATTTGCGCGGTGGATTGATCGCCCGTCTTCACATCCGAGTCGCCGATCTGCTGCGACTGGTAGCGATCCGCCGGCGCGATCGTTCCGGAAGTCTCTTTGGTAAGCGGCGCGAACTTGCCGCCAGCGACCAGGACGCCCGCTGCTGCGAGAACCAGCACCGACGCGCCGATCCAGATTTTACGTTTGCTGTTAGCCATAGTCGCCCCCAAGGGTGTTAATCACGCGGGGGAAGATGTGCGTGAGGGGCCAAAGGGTCAATAGAAGACGATCACAGTTAAGAGCCGTGTTTTTCCTGCTTTTCTCTGATTCGCCTTCGCTTTCGCTTGTGCCGATTCGAGGCAATTCGAGTGCGTGGACAAGCACTTGGAGAGAAATGCCGCCGGCAGTCGCCGGGATCACAGCTGTCATGGCCGCTTACCATTCATTTCGAGGATTTCGCCGGAAAACTGGCCTTTTCGCTCCTTTGACGCTTTTTTGGGGTGTGATCGGTTGCTAGGGTAAATATGGGTCGCGCGCGGGTTGGCGCGCAAGAAGGGGGCGCATGACAGTCAAGGAAGCCGGCGACACGCTGGCCAAGAACGCGGTATTCGCCGTGCTCTCACCCGCGCGCCGCAAGATTCTGGTGCAAACGGGAAGCGCGGTTCAACTCATGAAGGGCGGCAAGCTCTTCGGCCGCGGCGAACCCGCGAACGCCGCTTATGCGATCATCAACGGCGAAGTCGAAGTGACGATCGAAGGACCGGACGGCCGCTCCGTGTTCATCGCGCGCCTGGGCGCGGGCACGGTGGTGGGCGAGATGGGCGTGCTCGACGGTGTGCCCCGTTCCGCCGATGCGCACGCCACGCGTCGCACCGATCTGTGGCGCGTCGATGCCAAGCAGGTCCATGACGCCTTGACCGAGGAGCCGGGCTCCGCGCTGGCGCTGCTCGGCGTGCTGGCCCGGCGCATCCGCGACACCGACTCCCTTCTCGAGCGCAATTCCTCCATGGACCTCGGCAAGCGCTTGGCGCGGCTGCTTCTGGAAGAGGGCGCCAACGGGCGCATCATCTACAACCAGTCCGATCTCGCCCATCTCGTCGGCGCCACGCGCGAAGCGGTGAACCGCAAGCTCGGCCGCTGGCGAAAGGAAAAATGGGTGGAACTGAACCATACCGGGCTCCATGTCCTGGACCGCGCCGCGCTGCTGGCGCTGTGCAAGCGCAAGGCCTCGCTCTAGTCTCAAGCGTGACCGAGATTTTCGTCGATGCCGATGCCTGCCCGGTGAAAGCCGAGGTGGAGCGCGTGGCGGAGCGCCATGGACTGGCCGTTCACATTGTCAGCAATGGCGGCATCCGACCGAGTCGCAATCCGCTGGTGAAAACCGTGATCGTGCCCGAAGGCCCGGACGCCGCGGACGACTGGATCGCCGAACGCGTCAACGCCGCAGACATATGCATCACCTCCGATATTCCGCTGGCTTCGCGCTGCCTGAAGAATGGCGCCGCCGTGCTTCGCCCCGACGGCAAAGCTTTCGACGAAGCCTCCATCGGCATGGCGCTGGGCATGCGCGACCTGCACAAGCATCTGCGCGAGACGGGGCAACAGACGTTCAACGCCGGGTTCACCAAGCGCGACCGTTCTGATTTTCTGAACGCGCTGGAAGTGGCGATACAGCAAAAGAAGAAGCTAAACCCACCCTCCCCGTGAGCGAAGGCGGGTTTACCGCGCGCCCTTGACCGGAAGGATCGCAAGCGCGGCGAGCGAGACGACCACGATGCCCGTCACCCACACGCCCAGATAGCCGCCGGTCATGCTCACCACGATGCCGGCCGCGATAGGCCCGATCGCCTGGCCGAGATTGAAGCCAAGCTGCGCGACGCCAAGATCGCGGCCCGCGCTCTTCGCATCCGGAAGCACATCGATGAACAGCGCCTGGTCGATCGGGATGAAGATGCCGTAGGCGAGCCCCGATACCGCGGCCTGTATGAACAACGCCGGGAGCGTCGGCGAAACGATGGGGATGACGAACGACGCCGCCAGGATCAGCGATGACGCGATGACGAACGGCTTCCGCCGGCCGAGCCTGTCCGAAAGCCGCCCCGCGAAGATCGTCGACAACATGCTGAGCGGCGCGGCGGCGAGATAGAGCTTGGGCGCAAGCAGCGTCGCTTCCGCGGCGCTCAATGCCGGATGAATGTAACTTTGCATCATGTAGATGCCCAGCGTCAGCGAGCAGCTCATGCCGAACGTCAGCAACACGCGCGCGATCCAGACCCAGCGGAAGTCGGACGACCGCAGCGCGATGGTGAAGCCGAAAAGGAAGTCCTTCCAGTCAAACGGCGCCATGACGAGATCTTTCGAGGATCTGTCCGGCGCGATGAGCACGAACAGCACGCAAGCCGCGGCGACCAGCGCGGCAATGATCGCGTAGATCGAAAGCCCGAGCGAAGCGAACATCGCGCCCGTGAACACGGCGCCGCCGATGATTCCGGCAAAAGCGCCGAAGCCGCCCAGCGACGAGGCGGTGCCCAGATGGCGCTCCTCAACGCGATCCGCCAGCGTCGCCGCGACGGGCGACTGCGCGACGTTGATCAGGAGTTGTCCGACCGTATAGAGCAGCCCGACAAGAACGACGCTCGGCGCAAAGGGAAGCAACGCAAACACGGCGCCTCCGGCAAGCGCGCCGAACAAGATCCACGGCGCGCGCCGCCCCAGGCGATGGCGCGTCCGGTCCGACACTACGCCGATGAGCGGCTGCGCGAGCATCGTCACCGCGACGCCGATGGCGGTCACCAGCGCGAGCGACGACGCCTTCGAGGCGTTGAAATGGGCAAGGATCGCGAGCAGCCGCGTCTGCTCGGCCGTCGCCGCGCCAGCCGCGATGTGCTGCTGCAGGAGCGAGAGCTGCTGGATGTCCACGCCCGCATCCGCGCCGGTGAACCAGCGCGCATGCTCCAGCATCTGGATCTGGTTGGGAATGAGGATGCCGCACATCCCCCACACTGCGCTGATCGCGATGTTGGCCAGCACCAGCCCGATCAGGTAGCGATGATAGGCGGGACCGGCTGTGTATTTCTCCGGGGCGCCCGCTATCGGGCGCTCGGCGTCCATCGCGCCCTGCGCGGCCATGGTGCTTTGCGACATTCCGGTATTTCCCGTGTTTCGCGCGCGCCTTGCAAGAGCCGGCATTCGATGCTGTGAATCGCGCCATGCCCGGCAGCCAGGATTACGCGCCCGATCCGCGCAACGAAAACGCTCTTGTCTATCTGAACGGCGAGATGGTGCCGCGCAGCGACGCCAAGGTCTCGGTCTTCGATGCCGGGTTCGGCATGGGCGACGGCGTGTGGGAAGGCGTGCGCCTGCACAAGGGCAAATTCCTCTTCCTCGATGCGCATCTGGACCGCCTCTATGCCGGCGCCAAGGCGATCATGCTCGACATCGGCCCGCGCGAGGCCATCGTCGCCGCGCTGAGGAAGACCGTCGACACCAACAGGATGGAAACCGGCGTTCATATCCGCCTGATGATCACGCGCGGTCCCAAGAAGACGATCAACCAGGACCCGCGCAACGCGCTCGGCAAGCCGACCGTGGTGGTGCTGGCCGATTATAAAGAGCCGTCGCCGCAGATCGTGACGAAAGGGCTGAAGCTGGCGACCTCCAGCATCCGCACCACGCCGCCCGATATGTTCGACATGCGGATCAACTCGCACAGCCGCCTCAACTTCATCCTCGCCATGATCGACGTGATCGACATCGGCGCGGACGAAGCCCTGATGCTCGATCCCAATGGCCACATCGCAAGCTGCAACGCCACGAACTTCTTCTGGGTCGTGAATGGCGAAGTTCGCACTTCGACCGGCGAATTCTGTTTCAACGGCATCACGCGCGGCAATGTCATCGCGCTCTGCCGCGAGAACGGCATTGCGCTCCGGCGCGCGGACTTCCCCCCCGAGGATGTGACCAAAGCCGGCGAAGCCTTCGTCACCGGCACCTTCGGCGGATTGACCCCGGTGCGCGAGATCGACGGCCGCCTTCTTCCTGCGGCATTGCCGGGACCAATGACAACGCGGCTGCGGGAGCTTTATGCAAAACTCAAAGACGATGATGCTGCGAAATAGCAAAATAGATTTCCCTCTCCCCCGTTGAGGAGGAGAGGGCAGGGTGAGGGGGCCTCTCCACCGGCACACTGCTCGCCGCATCGCCACGGATTATTCTGGAAACAGAT
>JBQCFD010000263.1:0-32743 GCA_051959625.1 Rhizomicrobium sp. | reverse complement strand
CAGGCGACACCCATGACCTATATGTGGAAGGGCCGGCAGTATGTCGTCATCGCGGCGGGCGGCCACTCCAAGCTCGACACCAAACGCGGAGATCAGGTGGTCGCTTACGCGTTGCCGCGCAATTAGAACTCGACAGTAAATCTGAGCTGTGCCAGCGTTTGAGCATTCAAGGCGGGGGGGCCGCATGCTTAAGCGATATTCTATTTTGTTAGTCGCGGTTGGCTTGGCTGCTTGTTCTACTCCGTACCAAGAGATGGGATTACTGGGCGGAGTTTCCGCAACCCGAATAGATGACAACACGATCCAAATTTCCGGCAAAGGCAATGCTTACACTTCGGCCGCCACGATTCAGCAATACGTCCTGCTAAAGGCTGCAGATGAAACTCTCGCAGACGGGTATGACTTCTTTGTCCTTGTGAGTGCGTCCGATGCATCGCGGAGCGGCGCTTTTTACGTTCCGGGTCAGACGACCTCTTACACTACAGGCTCTGCATCAATCATGGGCAATAATGTGTATGGCCAAGCAACGACTCACACGTACGCCACCCCGGGTTCAGCTTTCATATTCATCAAACCGGGTGAAGACGCCGTTATAAAAATGTACCGCGGAGTCAAACCAGCAGACGCGCCGCCCAACGTGTATGACGCTTATCAAGTCGAGCAATATCTGGGTGCGCAAATAAAGCAGCCTAAATGAGGGCATTTCCGGGTCGATCGATACCTGCAACCAACTAACTTCGTCCGATCACGGGATCTCGTGAAGCTCATAGATCGCGCCGGCAGAGGTGCATTCGCCGGTGGGACAATCTTGTCGATCCACGCGCACCGCGCGGTTTCGAAGAGGGGCACGGTGCGCAAGTAATATTCGGACTTCGTCCCACCTCGTCGCGCAAAAGCCGATCTACAATCTCCGGGCGGAAGTGCAGATTGCTGGACGTACGCGCGGCGAAAGGTCAACCACTTGCGATGTGGTTTGCCATCACGTCTCGTTGTGATGGTGGCGGTGATGATGGTCGCTCCAGCGCGTCTGCGTATCGTGGAAATTGCCATGCGCCGAGAAGTCGACGTCGAAATCGAGTTCATCAGTGGCCAGCGCATCCGCCAGTCGCATACGCCAGGTGACTGTGTGGCCCGTGCCATCGGCCGTGATATCGGGTTTCACTTCGTGCCCGCCGACAAAAAGCGGATTGATATGATCGATCGTGCCCGGCAGCCAGACGCTGAAGGTATAGGTATGGTCGCCGAACAAAGAGGTAAGGACATCGTGGCCAAGATCGCCGTCGTCTGAATCGTCGTGATGATGGCGCGCGCTCGATGTTGAACGCGCGATGGAAATTCACCTCCGTGCCGCCCAGACCGAGCAGTTTTTTGCCCTTCACCCGCAGGCTCATGCTTTCGTCGCCGAGCCTGAGGTCGGACAGATCGCGGAACGCCACGCCGCTGGTCTGCACGGTCTTGCCATCGATTACGGCAATGTGCGTGCGCATCGGAAGGTCGTCATCCCCGATATCGATATCGGAGTGATGATCCTTGAGCGCCCTGCCCAGCATGCCGTCCGCCGCGACGGAAATCGCATAACCGCCGGAGCCGTCCCGTCCGATGGCGACCTTCTGGCCGAGGTCGAAACAGCCCGACAGACCCACCGCGCACAGGATCACCGTGCCCAAGGACGTGAGCGTTTTCGGCGAAAAAATCGCGAAATTCATGGCTTTCTCCCCAAGACGCGCCGGTGGCGCACCCTTTCAGATAGAAAGCCGGAAGGCGGAAACAAGATGCCGGTCAGACCTGACCGAATACCCGTTCGAAGATCGTATCCACATGCTTGAAGTGATAGCCGAGGTCGAAAAGCTCTTCGAGCTTCGCCGGCGGCAGCGCCCTGGTTACATCCTTGTCGGCTTTCAGCAGCGTGAGCAGGTCACCCTCGCCGTTCCACGCCCGCATCGCATTGCGCTGGACAAGGCGATAGGCATCCTCGCGGCCGACGCCGGCCTGAGTCAGTGCGAGCAGCGCACGCTGAGAGTGCACGATTCCTTGCGTCAGATCCAGGTTCTTCTGCATCCGGTCGGAGCGGATCAAGAGCTTGTCCACGACGCCCGCCATGCGCACCAGCGCGAAATCCAGCGTGATGGTGGCGTCCGGCGCGATGAACCGTTCGACCGAAGAATGCGACATGTCCCGCTCATGCCAGAGCGCGACATTCTCGAGCGCCGGCAAGGCATAGGACCGCACCACGCGCGCCAGGCCGACGACGTTCTCGGAGAGAATCGGGTTGCGCTTGTGCGGCATGGCCGAGGAGCCTTTTTGCCCTTCCGCAAAAAACTCCTGCGCCTCCACCACTTCGGTGCGCTGCAAGTGGCGCACTTCGGTCGCCAATCGTTCGAGCGAACTTGCCACCACTGCCAGCGCTGCAAAATATGCGGCATGGTGATCGCGCGGGATAACTTGCGTCGAAACAGGCTCCACGCGTAGGCCCAGCTTCGCCGCAACGTGCGCTTCGACACGGGGATCGACATTGGCGAAGGTGCCCATGGCACCTGAGATCATGGTTGTCGCCACTTCCGCGCGCGCGGTCTTCAGCCGCTCCTTGTTGCGCAGGAACTCGGCATAAAAGCCGGCGAGCTTCAGCCCGAACGTCGTCGGTTCGCCATGAATGCCATGGCTGCGACCGATGGTGGGCGTGTATTTGTGCTCCAGCGCGCGCTTCTTCAGTGCCGCAAGCAGCAAATCGACGTCCGCGATCAGGATGTCCGTTGCGCGCGTCAATTGCACCGCTGTTGTGGTGTCCAGGACGTCCGACGACGTCATGCCCTGGTGAACGAAGCGCGCGGATGGCCCGATGAGCTCCGCCAGATGCGTGGTGAAGGCGATGGTCTCGTGCCGCGTCTCCTTTTCGATCTCCACGATGCGCGCGGGATCGATGGTTGCCGCCCCGCCCTTGCGCCAGATTTCTTCCGCGGCATCCTTTGGGATGATGCCGAGCTCCGCCATCGCGTCGGCCGCATGCGCTTCGATCTCGAAATGGATGCGATATTTGGTTTCGTCCGACCAGATCGAAACCATCTCGGGCCGGGAATAGCGCGGGATCATTCAGATGTCTCCAAGACCGCCAAGGGCGAGATATTTGATTTCGACATAGTCCTCGATGCCGTATTTGGAGCCTTCGCGGCCAAGACCGGACTGTTTCACGCCGCCAAACGGCGCAACTTCGGTCGAGATGATGCCTTCATTGATTCCGAGGATTCCATATTCCAGCGCTTCGGCCACGCGGAAGATTCGGCCTACATCGCGGGCATAGAAATAAGCGGCAAGGCCGTACTCGGTGTCATTGGAAATCCGAATTGCTTCCTCGTCCGTCTTGAATCGGAAGAGCGTGGCCACGGGCCCGAAGATCTCTGTCCTGGCGATGTCCATCGCGGGCGTCACATCCTTCACCAGCGTGGGTTCGAAGAACTGGCCTTTCAGGCGCTTGCCGCCCATCGTGACCTTCGCGCCATGCGCGGTTGCGTCCTTGAGCAGCGTCTCGACTTTTTCCACCGCGTCTTCGGTGATGAGCGGACCTTGGGTGACATCTTTCTCGAAGCCGTCTCCGACTTTCAATTTGGCGATGCGCTGGCCGAGTTTCTCGGCAAAGGCGTCATAGACCTTATCCTGCACCAGGATGCGGTTCGCGCAGACGCAGGTCTGTCCCATGTTGCGGAACTTGGACGCCATCGCGCCATCAGCCGCGGCATCGAGATCGGCGTCGTCGAAGACGATGAAGGGCGCGTTGCCGCCCAGCTCCAGCGAGACCTTCTTGATGGTGCTGGCGCATTGCTTCATCAGGATGCGGCCGACTTCGGTCGATCCGGTGAAGGAGAATTTCGCCACTTTCGGATTCTGCGTGAGTTCCTGGCCGATATCGGACGATTTGCTGGTCGTCACCACGTTGAACACGCCTTTGGGGATGCCCGCGCGATGAGCCAGCTCCGCGATCGCCAGCGCCGACAGCGGCGTCTCGCCGGCCGGTTTGATGATGAACGTGCAGCCCGCGGCCAGCGCAGGCGCGCATTTGCGGGTGATCATGGCATTGGGGAAATTCCACGGCGTGATCGCAGCCACGACACCGATGGGCTGCTTGAGAACGATCAGCCTGCGACCGGAGACATTGGTGGGGATCACGTCGCCATAGATTCGCTTTCCTTCTTCCGCGAACCACTCGATGAAGGCCGCGCCGTAAGCCACTTCGCCGCGTGTTTCCGCCAGCGGCTTGCCCTGCTCGGCCGTCATGATCGCCGCGAGATCGTCCTGGTTGGCCATCATGAGCTCGAACCATTTGCGCATCAGCGCGGCGCGTTCCTTGGCGGTTTTCTTCGCCCAGGCCGGGAAAGCTTCTTGCGCCGCATCGATGGCAGCCTTCGCATCGGAGGCCGAGAGATCGGCCACTTGCGCGATGGTCTCACCGGTCGAGGGATTGGTAACGGCGAAGGTTCTGGCACCGGCAATCCAGGCGCCGTTCACATAGGCGCCGGTCCTGAGAAGGGTTTCGTCCTTGAGCTTGAGCATGGCGGACCTCGTGAAATGCCTTTCTGGCAAGCCCTTCGAGGGGGCATGTTCTAGAGCATGGTCCGGGCCGATAGAAGCCGCCCGGAAAGCGGCATTTTGAGCGCAGAAACCCCGGCAAAAGCCTGCCCGAAAGATGAAGGGGCGGCCCTTCCGGACCGCCCCTTCGGGAGCCGTTCCCCATGCCAACAGGGAACAGGCAAACCGTAAAACTCAAGTCCGCCTGCCCCGGCGGGAAAATCACTCTTCTTCGGCGTCAGCATCCTTCTCATCGCCATGCGCCAGAGACTGACCGATCAGGCCGGCGTTCCCGCGGATCGCGGCCTCGATCTTGTCGGCCACATCCGGATGCTCCTTGAGGAAGTTCTTGGCGGATTCGCGGCCCTGACCGATGCGCTCGCCGTCATAGGAGAACCACGAGCCCGACTTCTCCACGATGTTGGCCTTCACGCCGAGATCGAGCAGTTCACCCGTCTTGGAAATTCCCTGGCCATACATGATGTCGAACTCGACCTGCTTGAACGGCGGCGCGACCTTGTTCTTCACCACCTTCACGCGCGTCTGGTTGCCCACCACTTCGTCGCGATCCTTGATCGCGCCGATACGGCGGATGTCCAGGCGGATCGACGAATAGAATTTCAGCGCGTTGCCGCCGGTCGTCGTTTCCGGATTGCCGAACATGATGCCGATCTTCATGCGGATCTGGTTGATGAAGATGACGATGGTGTTCGACTTGGAGATCGAACCGGTGAGCTTGCGCAGCGCCTGGCTCATCAGGCGCGCCTGAAGTCCTGGAAGCTGATCGCCCATCTCGCCTTCAAGTTCGGCCTTGGGCGTCAGCGCCGCGACGGAGTCGATCACCACGATATCCACGCCGCCGGAGCGCACCAGAGTATCGGCAATCTCAAGCGCCTGCTCGCCCGTGTCGGGCTGGGAGATCAGCATCTCGTCGGTGTCGACACCGAGCTTGCGGGCGTAGATCGGATCGAGCGCATGTTCCGCGTCCACATAGGCCGCGATGCCGCCCTTCTTCTGCGCTTCCGCCACAGCATGGAGCGCCAGCGTGGTCTTGCCCGAGGACTCGGGGCCATAAACTTCGATGATACGGCCGCGCGGCAAGCCCCCGATTCCGAGCGCGATGTCCAACGACAGCGAGCCGGTGGAGACGGTGTCCTGAACCTCGGTTGCCGCCTCGCGGGCGCCGAGCTTCATCACGCTGCCTTTGCCGAAGGCGCGATCGATCTGCGAAAGGGCTGCTTCGAGCGCCTTCTTGCGATCGGAATTCTCGTCCTTTTCCTTGCCGACGACCCGCAAAACCGCTTCCTTCATGGCTGGCTTCTCCTTCTTTGCATGCCGCCCACCGGCGCGCAACGAAGGCGAATGTATCTCTTTTGTTCTCTTTGGCAAGCCGCCACATAAAGTGCTGATCTGGCTTAGAAATACCGGATATTGTTCTTGGGACGTTCGGTCTGTTTGGAAGGGATGGCCGCGGTCCGTGGCAGCCGAATCGCAAAGCGGGTGATTCCGGCGCTACCCAGGCTTTCCGGCTTCAGAAAGAGACACAGTCCAATCCGTCCACCCGCATCACCGAGAGCTGGCGGAAGCGCTTCTTATAGGCGTCGCGAATGGCGTCGATCTTCCTGTCCGCCACCGGGCCTCGCTTATGCCAGAGCAGAAGAACACGCGAAGGCTCGCGGCTGATGATGCCGTTGGGTCCCCTCCATTGTCCGTAGCCGTCAAGTGCGGTCAGACCCTCGGGAAAGCGCGGCGTCACCTCGCGCGCAAGAAACTCGTTCCATGCCCCGCTGCCCACTTCGCGCGCGCCGAAGATAAGTTCGGTGCGCGCCATCTCCGTGCCATGCGATGGACAGGACCCGGCAAAAGCAGGGGGTCCCGACAAAGCGAGAAGCAAGGAAATGCAGAGCGTGACCGCTTTCATCTCGAAAGCTTGTCACGCTCGGCTGGAGCGGGAAAGTCAGGGCTTCACGAATTTCAGCATGTACTGGTCGGTGTGGCCCTGGATCGACTTGTCGAAGATGGGCTTGGTGTGATCGTCGCCCGTGCGGTGCAGCGCATCGCCCTCGCCTGCGAGCCTGAAGCCCGCCGCTTCGACTTCGCGGATTACCTGCGCCTTCTCGATGCGATGAAGCTTGGCGATATCGGCTTCGCTCGTGCCCGGATTGGCCTGATGATCGAGGACGAAATAGGTGCCTCCCGGCTTAAGCACGTCATAGACGTGCCTGTTGAACGCCGCCATGTCGACCGCGCCATATTTGGCGATGTGCAGGTCGTGATAGTTCTGCGTGATCCAGAACACATCGACCTTCTCCGGAAGCGTGAAGTCGCCAAACGAGACTATCTGGATGGAGACGTTCTTGTGATTGGGCTCGGCCGCCATCTTGGCATCCGAACCGTCGTCCCATTTCCTGTTCTCTATTCCGTAGATGTGCCCGCTCGGCCCCACCACATCGCTCAACATTCGCGTGAAATATCCGCCGCCCGGGAAAAGCTCCGCCACTTTCATGCCCGGCTTCACGCCCACGAAAGCAATGGTTTCCGCCGGCAGACGCAACGCATCGCGGTCAGTGTCGGCCTTCGGCCGCGTCGTATCGCTGACGGCTTTGGTGACGTAAGCGGGCGTGGCGGCGGCAAAGGCAGCGCCGCCGACAGCGAGCGCAAGCGCCGCGCCAAGCAAAATCTTTTTCATGGAAATCCCTCCCGAAGACGGAGCGAACTCTATCCGTCGCAGCCTGCAGGATGCGCACACATTTCCGTTAGGTGCAGTGCGGAAGAACTAGTCTTTGGGCACAGGCGCCGCTGACAAAACGTCCTTCACCTTCGCCGCCAATTGCTTGAGGCCGAAGGGCTTGGGCAGGAAATGGAGCTCGGCTGCGTTCTGATCGTTGCGGCGGAAGGCCTCCTCCGCATAGCCGGACATGAAGATCACAGCGATCTCGGGCCGCGTGCGCTTCAGATTCCGCACCAGTGTCGGGCCATCCATGTTGGGCATCACCACGTCAGTGATGAGGAGATGTATGGGGCCGGGATGATTGCGCACCAGTTCCAGCGCTTCCTCGCCGCCCGGCGCTTCCAGAACCTTGTAGCCGCGCACGCGCAACGCGCGCGCCGCGAAGCTGCGCACGGCCTCTTCGTCTTCGACGAGAAGAATGGTGTCCTGTCCGGTGATGTCGCGCGCTGGTGCGGTTTCGGCCTGCGCCACGGGCATTTCGCCGCGATAGCGTGGCAGGAAAACCGAGAATGTCGTGCCTTTGCCGACTTCGCTGTCCACCGTGATGTAGCCGCCCGTCTGCTTGACGATGCCGTAAACGGTGGCAAGGCCCAGGCCGGTGCCCTGTCCCACCGGTTTCGTCGTGAAGAAGGGATCGAAGATCTTGCCCAGATGCTCTTTCGCGATTCCCGTGCCGGAATCGGAGACGTCTATTCGCACATAGTCGTCGGCCGGCATGATCGCTGTGCCCAGGGCGGTGGATTGCGCGACGGCTTGATTGGACGTGCGGATGACGACAGCGCCGCCTTTCGGCATGGCGTCGCGCGCATTCACGACCAAATTCATGATCGCGTTGGTGAGCTGCGACTCGTCCGCCGAGACGGGCCACAGATCCGGCGCGTTCTCGAGCTTGATATCGATGCCTTCGCCGACGAGACGCTTCAGAAGCTGATGCATCTCGGCGATGGACGCGTTCAGGTTCAGCACCCGCTTCTGCATCGTCTGCTCGCGGCTGAAGGCCAGCAGTTGCTTGACGAGATTGGCTGCGCGCAGAGCGTCCTGATGGATGAGATTGATTTCGTTGAACGACGGATCGCCCGCCGGGTGGCGCATCAGCAGGAATTCCGAATTGCCGATGATGACGGTGAGGATGTTGTTGAAGTCGTGCGCCACGCCGCCTGCAAGCTTGCCGACCGCCTGCATCTTCTGCGACTGGGCGAACTTCGTCTCCAGCGCTTTTTGCTCCGACACATCGACGAGATAGAGGATGACGCGCCCGGCTCCGCCGTTGGCGGGCGCCGCATAAAGCTCCGCCATGTGGTCGGGCTGACCCGCGGGCCGAAGCTCCACGGCGTTTCCGGGATTGCCCTCCCTCGCCTTTGCCAGAAGATCCAGGACAGTTTGCCGGTCAGCGGGCTCGATCAGGTCGCCGAGATTGCGGCCCGCGCCGGCGCTGACGAATTCCGCGAATGCGCGATTGGCCTCGACAATGCGCCCATCGGAATCGGCGATGGCGACACCCACAGGTGCATCGCGGAACACTGCCGTGGCAAGCGCCGGCGAGACGATCGGCGCGGCCGGAGCGGCGCCCTGCGCAGGGGCGGCATAACGGACCAGGCGCGGCGCGAACCACCAGGCGCAGGAGCCGTCCGCCAGCGGACGCACCGCGGCAGCGATCTCGATTCCGCCGCCGATGGAAATTGTCTCTTCGCGCGCCTCTTTCTCGTTCGCGCTTTTCGTCAGCCGGTAAAGCGTCGCCGCGGAGATCTCGTTGCCAAGCGCAAGCTCCGGCGGCGGAGGCGCATCGCCCTTGGCCGCGCCGGACATCGCGCGATAGACGTCGTTGCAATCGAGCACAGCGCCGTCCACGCCGGTGATCGCCCAGGCGACGTTCGCGCGCGCTGCCGCTTCGGTGACGATGCGCGCTTCGTTGACGCCGAGCGTTTCGCGCGGCCAGATCGCGTAGAGGAAGATGGATGCGACGGCACCGATACCGGCGAGCAGCGCCACGCCTGCCCAGCGCGCAGCGGCCGGCGCCCCGATGGCGAGGCCGGTGGCCGCCAGTGCCAGGATGACGAAGCCCACCGCCGCCCAGCGCCAGGCGCCGGCCGGCAGGCCGTAGGTTCCCATGGAAATCGTGCGTGCGGTCACGAATCGATCTTACGCGAAAAGAAGGCGGTTTTCCGCACTGCTCTTCGGCCGGCACTGCTCAGTTCGGCCGCATCTTGCCGGTCAGCTTCATGACGTAGCCGATGACCTGGGCCACGGCCTTGTAATGCTCGGGCGGCACGGGATCGTCCAGCTCGACCGTGGCGTAGAGTGCGCGGGCAAGCGGGGGGTTCTCCACGATGGGGATTTCGTGCTCCTCGGCAACTTCGCGGATCTTGAAGGCCAGCGCGTCAACGCCCTTTGCCACGCAGACGGGCGCCGCCATCTTGCCGGATTCGTATTTGAGGGCGACGGCAAAGTGAGTGGGGTTGGTGATGACGACAGTGGCCTCGGGCACCTGCGCCATCATGCGGCGGCGCGAACGCTCCTGGCGGATCTGCTTGACCTTGGCCTTGACGGTCGGATCGCCTTCGGTCTGCCGGAATTCTTCCTTGATCTCCTGCTTCGACATGCGGTTGCGCTGCAGGAAGCGATAGCGTTGCAGGAAATAGTCGAGCACCGCCAGCACGGCGAGCACCGACAATGCCGCGACAAGGATCTTCATCATCAGGCGGACGATGTCCGCCATGACCTCTGCCGGGCCGTGGCTGAGGATCGCTTCGAGATTGCCGCGCTCCGGCCACAGCACCGTCCACAACACGACGCCGACGATGCCAATCTTCAGAATGCCCTTCGCGAGATTGATGAGTCCTTCGAAGCCGAAAATCCGTTTCAGGCCGGACAGCGGCGACAGCTTCGAAAGATCGGGCATGATCCGGTCGAGCGACAAAGACGGGCGATGCTGCAGGATGTGTCCGCCGGCGCCCATCGCGATCAGGACGGCGAAGATCGGCGCCAGGAGGCCCGCCACCGCCAGCAGGACGTGGCGCATTAAAAAAATGATGCCGGAAGAGTCGACCGCGATCTGGTCCGGCTGCTCCAGGAACATGCGGAAGGTATTGGTGAAACCCACTGCCGTCGAACGTCCGAACAGGGCGATGACCAGCGTGCCGGCCAAAAGCGCCATGAACGTCGTCACTTCCTGCGACTTTACGATATCGCCGTGCTTCTCGGCTTCTTCCAGCCTTCGCTGTGTCGGCTCTTCTGTCCTTTGGGAATCGTCGCGCTCGTCAGCCACCGAGGAATCTCCCCATCTCGGTCGCGTAGTAGTCGAGGAATAGCGTCATCAGGGAGCCGAGCAGCAACATCATCACGAAGAACCCGGCCAGGATGTTGACCGGTTGGGCGATGAAGAAGACCTGGATCTGCGGCACCAGCCGCGCCAGAAGGCCAATGGCGGCATTGACCGCGAATCCGAAGACCAGGAAGGGCGCCGCCAGCTCGAGCCCGAGCGCGAAGGTGCCGCTGACGAGATTGATCGCTTCCTGCGCCATGTCGCCAAACGGAAGGGGCGCGCCCGGCGGGATGATGGTGTAGCTGCCGTGGATCGCCCCGATGGCCAGATGATGCAGGTTGGTCGCGAAAATCAGCACCACGCCCAGCATGTTGAAGAAGGTGCCGACGATGGCACCCTGCTCGCCGAAAGTGGGATCGATGGTCTGCGTGTAGGCGAGACCGGTCTGCGTGGCGATCAGCTGTCCGGCGACCGAGAGAGCGGACATTATGAGCCGCGCCATGCCGCCGACAAGCACGCCTGCGGTGATCTCCTGCACCACCAGCGCGGCCAGCGCCATCGGCGAGTCGACGGCGACATGCGGATAGGTCGAGGCCAGCATTGGCGCCATGGCGAAGCTGATGGCGAGCGCCAGTGCCAGCCGCACCCGTGACGGGATTCCCGCGTCGCCGATTGCGGGTAGCAGCATCACCATGCTGCCGACGCGCGCGAACACGAGGAAGTAGAGAAGGACCTGGCCGGAAAGGTCGTTGAGGTGAACCGTCATGACGGCCTGCTAATAAGCCGCGATCTTCGCCGCCACGTCCGTCATGAACGCGCTCATCGCCGAGCCCGCGAAGGGCAGCGTGATGAGCAGCACCAGGAAGATGGTGATGATCTTGGGCACGAAGACCAGGGTCTGTTCCTGGATCTGCGTCAGCGCCTGCAGAAGGCCGATGGCGATGCCGACCACGAGGGCAGCCAGCATGGCGGGCGCTGCGATTTCCAGAAGCACCCAGATGCTTTGGCGCGCGAAGTCGAGGGAATCTGCGGCGGTCATAGGTCTGTGTCTTTCGTATAAGTCAGATCGGCATCTGCATGATGGACTGATAGGCCTGGATGACCTTGTCGCGGACAGCGACGACGGTATCCAACGTGATCTCGGCCTGATTGACGGCGCTGACGACGTTCACGATGTCGCCCTGGCCGGCGGCCTGCTGGGCTGCCGCGGTTTCGCCTGCCTTCATCGAGCCGATGGCGTCTTTCATCGCGCTCGAAAGAAAATCACCGAAGCCTTGAGTGGGCGCTGCAGCGCCGGTCGATGCGCCGCCGATTTTCGCCATCGCCTGATAGGCGGCGGAAGCGGCTGCGGGTGCGATGGCCATGGTCTATTCCTTTTCCTGGACGCCCGCTTCCGCGGGGATGACATTTCGCGTCATTTCTTCAAGAGATCGACGGTGCGTGACAGCATCGACTTCGTTGCATCCATCACATTGAGGTCGGCTTCGTAGGAACGTTGCGCCTCGCGCATGTCCATCACCTCGATCAGGGGATCGACATTGGGCAGCTTCACATAGCCCTGTTTGTCGGCTGCCGGGTTGCCGGGTTCGTATTGGCTGCGGAACGCGCTCATGTCGTCGATAGGCTTGCCCGACTTGACCACCGTGGCGTTGAGCTCGCGGTCGAAGTCGGAATTCATGGTCGCGACCTTGCGGCGATAGGGATCGCCGCCCGGCGTCGGCGACGTGGAATTGGCATTGGCGATGTTTTCCGCGATCACGCGCATGCGGCTCGACTGAGCGCGCATGCCCGACGCGGCAATCACCATGGATGTTGCGAGGTCCATTTGCTTCTGCCTCCTACGGATTACCGATGGCCGTGCGCATCATCGAAAGCGCCTTGGAATAGATGTTGGTGGCGGCCTGATACTGCGCCTGCGTGTCGGCGACTTTGATCATCTCGCTCTCGAGCGACACGGTGTTGCCGGTGATCGTGGCCTCGGTGTCCGGCGAATCCTCGCCGGCGAACGAAGTCGCCTGATTGGAGATGTTGATGTGATGGGGATCAGTGGTCATCAGCGTCGTCGCACTGTCGCCGCCATTGATCTTCTTCATCATGTCTTCGAAGCTGATGGGCTTCAGATCGCGGGCGAGATAGCCGGGAGAATCCGCATTGGCCACGTTCTGCGCCAGCGTGTCCTGGCGCGCCGTGAGCCACGACATGCGCTCGCGAAGCATTCCCAGAAGCGGAATATTGGCGATGTCCATGACACTTCCCCTTCACGGAAAATTAGCCTTAAGAACCCAGAGACTGCGCTCGAACGATTAAGCCGCGCTTAACGACGCGGATCTTTCTGCCCGGCAGTTTCTTCCCCCTCTTAACCGCCGTTTAAGGTTACCGCGTCACAGATAGCGGCCATGGACGTTCTCGATCTCGGACGATATTTCGCCTCGCTGCGTCTGGTGGGCGGCCTGCTCGGCGGCGCCTGGCTCGCAGCCCGGCGCTTCGGCGTTCCCGGCGTAGTCGGCGGCAGCGCGCACAAGCGGTTGAGCGTCGTGGAAACGCTGATGATCGGCCCGCGTCACAAGCTCTTTCTTCTGCGCCGCGATGGCGTGGAGCATCTTCTTCTGGTCGGGCCGCAGGGCGCCAGCGTCGTCGAGAACGGCATTCCCGCATCCATCACAACGCCGCAACCGATGATCGCGGAAGAGAGCGCCGCATGAGCAAGCGCATATTGGGTTTCGCCGTGGCGGCGCTGGTTCTGCTCGTGCCCGGCATCGCCTTCGCGGCGACGGCCGGTGCCGCGGGCGCGGCATTATCCGGTGCGCTGACCGTGGACTTCTCCGGCGGCATGTTCACGGATCGCATGGTCCAGATCATCGCGCTCATCACCATCCTGAGCCTGGCGCCGTCCATCCTCATCATGATGACGAGCTTCGTACGCATCGTCGTCGTGCTGTCGCTTCTGCGCACGGCCATCGGCGTGCAGACATCGCCGCCCAATGCCGTGATCATTTCGCTGTCGCTGTTTCTCACCCTGTTCGTGATGGGGCCGACCTTGCATGAGGCCTATCAGGCCGGCGTGCAGCCCATGATCGCGGGCACCATGTCGACCGAAGACGCGCTCACCAAGGCCGCAGTGCCGATGAAGAAGTTCATGCTCGGCCATGTGCGCGACGCCGACCTCAAGCTGTTCCTCGACATGCGCAAGGAGTCGGTTCCGAAGAACCCTACGGATATCGAGATCACCACGCTTGCGCCCGCCTTCATGCTGTCGGAGCTTAAACGCGCCTTCGAGATCGGATTCCTCATCTTCGTGCCCTTCCTCATCATCGACATGGCGGTCGCCTCGATCCTGATGTCGATGGGCATGATGATGCTGCCGCCGACGATCATCTCCTTGCCCTTCAAGCTCATCTTTTTCGTGCTCGTGGACGGATGGCGGCTCATCGCGGGCTCGCTCGTGCAGTCTTACATGCACGCGCCGCCGCCGACCTGAGCGGCAGCGCTTACCTGCCAGGTAATGGAATTGGTGCGGTTCCGGACCTATCTTTCAGCGCATGACCGTCCAACCTGTGGGAAGCCAGCTGCGCCAATGGCGCCAGCGACGACATCTGAGCCAACTCGATCTCGCCGGCGAAGCGCAGATTTCCGCGCGGCATCTCAGTTTCATGGAGACTGGACGCGCGCAGCCCAGCCGCGAAATGATCCTGCACCTGGCCGAGCAGCTCGGCGTGCCGATGCGCGAGCGCAATGTGCTTCTGGTCGCCGCCGGCTATGCACCGATCTTTTCCGAGCGGGCATTGAACGATCCGGCACTCCAGCCGGCACGCGCAGCGATCGACGCGATGCTGGAAGGCCACAAGCCCTATCCGTGCTTCGCCATCGATCGCTACTGGAACGTCGTGGCGTCGAACAGCGCCCTGCAGGAACTCTATGAAGGCGTCGCAGAGGAATTGCTGAAGCCTCCGGTGAACGCCATGCGACTCAGCCTGCATCCTAATGGTGTCGCGCCGCGCATCGCCAATCTCGCGGAATGGCGCGCGCATCTTCTGCACCAGCTTCGCGAGCGCGTGGAGCTGACGGCCGATCCGGAACTGATCGCGCTGCAGAGGGAGGTGCTGTCCTATCCCGCGCCGACCGCGCCGCACACCCTACCCGCGGACGCCATCGTCATCCCCTTCAAGGTCCACATCAATGCAGGACTCCTGTCCTTCTTCACCACCACCATGGTCTTCGGATCGCCGGTGGATGTGACGTTGAGCGAACTCGACATCGAATCCTTCTTCCCGGCCGATGGCGCGACGCGGGATCTGGTGCGGAAACTTTCCGCGTAGCGCTTTTTCTTACCTCGCGCGTAATCGAAACGCCTGCTTGCGCCCATCATTCTCTTCCTCACAAGGAGAGAGCCAATGAATCGCAGAACCGCAATGAAGACTGCCGCAGCGCTCGCGACGGCCGCGCAAATGACGCCCGTGCGCGCGAACGCTTCGGAGAGAATGCCAACGGTCCGTATAAAGACCGCCGACGATGTTTTTCTGTTTTCGAAGGACTGGGGCGCGGGCCAGCCGCTCGTGTTCGTGCACAGCTGGGCGGTGACGAACGACATCTGGCAATATCAACATGCCCATTACATCGACGCCGGCTATCGCGTGATCGCGTTCGACCGGCGCGGCCACGGGCGCTCGGAGCAGCCCGGCAGCGGATATGATATCGACATGCTGGCGGACGATCTCGCCGCGGTGCTGACGCACCATCAGATCCGCGATGCGGTGCTGATCGGCCATTCCATGGGCTGCAACGAGATTGTGCGCTATCTGGCGCGCCACGGGTCCTCGCGCGTGGCCAAGATCGCACTCGTCGCGCCGACCACGCCATGCCTCCTCAAGCGCGCGGACAACCCCGACGGACTCGAGCCCGCGATATTCGAGGCCATGCGCGCGCAATGGCGGAAGGATTTTCCCGGATGGCTCGCCGCCAACGCGCGGCCGTTTTTCATGCCGGAGACACCGCAGGCAATGGTCGATTGGGGCATCGGCATGATCGCGCAGACGCCAGTGCCGGTTGCAATTGCCTGCAACCGCGCCATCACCGATAACGACCTCCGCCCGGATTGCCGCGGCGTAAGTGTGCCGGCACTGATCGTGCACGGCACGGCAGACGCTTCGGCACCGCTCGAGATAACCGGAAAACGCACGGCAGCATTGATCCCGCGCGCGGAATTGAAGATTTACGAGAACGCCCCACATGGTGTGATGCTGACACATGTGGATCGGCTCAACGCAGATCTGGAGACTTTCATAAAGAGCCGTTGATGGAATCTCTTTTCCGTATCGAAGGCGACAATGTCGAGGTGAGCGCCTTCGCGGGCGGGCCATGGGACAAGACGATGCAGCACGGCGGCGCTGCATCGTCGCTCGTCGTGTGGGCGGCGGAACAGATCGCGACGCGTGTGCCCATGCGCATCGCGCGCGTGACCGTCGATCTTCTGAAACCCGTGCCCATTGCGCGGTTGACCTACAAAGCCGGCGTGGTGCGCGAGGGCGCGAAGATCCAGCTTTGCGCCGTCAGCCTGTTCGCAGACGGGAAGGAATGCCTGCGCGCCAGCGTGCTGAAGATTCGCGAGAGCCGTATTGCCCTCCCCGATACGGCGGGAGAAGAACCTGTCCGTGCGCCGCGGCCGGAGCAGTGCACCGTGCCCGACGACATGCGCCTGATGGGAACGCCGTTCCTGACCGGTGTGGAATCGCGGCCGGCGCGCGGCAATTTCCGCGAGCCCGGTCCTGCCGCCGTGTGGTACCGCGCGCACCGCCCCATCGTCGAAGGCTTCGATATTTCTCCGGTGATGCGCGCGATCATCGCGGCGGATTTCTGCAACGGCACGTCGGCCGTGGTCGATTTCGACAAATGGACCTTCATCAACGCCGATCTGACACTGTCGCTGGCGCGCTATCCGCGCGGCGAATGGGTGCTGCTTGATGCGCAGACCTGGGCCGGGCTGGATGGCGCCGCCGTTGCGTTTGCGC
Source organism: Rhizomicrobium sp. (assembly GCA_051959625.1). Taxonomy (GTDB): domain Bacteria; phylum Pseudomonadota; class Alphaproteobacteria; order Micropepsales; family Micropepsaceae; genus Rhizomicrobium. The sequence continues at coordinate 16,188 of JBQCFD010000263.1, read as the reverse complement.
GCCTGGCCGATCTCGACGGGACATTCGGCCGCGCGAGCCAGAGCGTGTTGCTCGAACCGCGCTGACTATTCGGCGGCGATCTTCATGTCTGCGGGCTTGCGCGCGCGGTTGAACGGCCGGTCGCCCAGGATGGTCGCGCGGTGCATCACGCGCCGCGCGGGCAGATAGTCGTTCACCGCATAGTGCTGCGTGATGCGATTGTCCCAAAAGGCGATGGCATTCGGCTTCCATTTCCACCGCACCTGGAATTCCGGCTTCTGGATGTGAACGAACAACATGTTCAGCAGGGCATCGCTCTCGTTGCGGCGAAGGCCTTTGAGCCGCTCCGTAAAGCCATAGTTCACGAACAGTCCGTCCGCGCCGGTTTCGGGGTGAGTCCGCACGACGGGATGGACGACGGGCGGGTGCTCGTCGGCGGCCTTCTCTGCCTTGTCCTTGCCTGCCATTTTCGCGACCTGACCTTTTTGCGGGAAGCCGCGATTGAAGTCGTGCACGGCATCGAGCTCCGACAGAAAACGTTGGAGCGGTTTCGACAACGCCTCATAAGCCGCTTGCATGTTTGCCCAGCAAGTGTCGCCGCCGTTCTCGGGCAGCAATTTCGCGTAGAGAACCGCGCCGAGCGGCGGGGTCTCGATGAAGGTCACGTCGGTGTGCCACGCATCATTGTCGGTCGGATTGTTTGCGTGATTGTCGAGGATGAACATCTCCGGCGCTTCCGGCACGCCGGGATAGAGGGGATGGGTGTGAAGTTCCCCGAAGCGGGCGGCAAAATCGCGATGCTGCTTGGGCGTAATGTGCTGGTCCTCGAAGAAGATGACCTTGTGCTTGAGCAGCGACCCGCGGATCTCCGCGATCAAGTCCTCGCTTGTGTCCTTGGCCAGATCCACATTGCCGATCACGGCACCGATGGCAGGGGTCAGCGGGGTGATGGTCGGGCGGGACATGGCGCTTCTCCAGAGGGCTGCGGCTATCACGGACCCCCGGCCGGCCGGCGTCAAGATTTGCTTCAGCGGTCCATGGGAGGAGCCGAAAAACGATATCGCATATGCGAACATCCTTGCTGCATCGCGAAAATTTTACTGACAGAAAGTCAGAACAAGGGTAACAAGGCGCGGCTTCGATGGAAAAAGGCCGCAGAAACCCTGGCCATACAAAAAATTCTGCCACCTATGCGGAATTGGCACTTCTCGCGGCTGAGGTCAGTACCTATTGTCCTGAACACTGAATACTTACGGAGGCATTCACTCATGAGCAAACTTCATTCTATCGCCCTCGGCGGCGTTGTCGCTCTCGGTCTCATCGGAATGGCCCATGCGGCCGACGCGGTTACCGGCGCGTGGAAGCTGACGGTGGGCACCACGGACGCTCCCTGCACGCTGACGCTGGCTGACGGCGGCGCCGTCACGAACAGTGGCGACTGCACCAATGGCGGCGACGCTGTTGGCCACTGGAAGACCGTCGGCCCGACGCTGCAACTTCTGTCCAACAGCGAAGAGCTGGTCGCCTATCTGAAGCCCAAGGGCGACACCTACGAGGGCAAGCGGGTCGCGGACAACCGCCCCGTCACGCTCGCGCGCTAACGCAAATCCGGCTCAATCGGGCAAAGAGGGCTGCACCTTCGGGTGCGGCCCTTTTTGTTTGCGCCGCTGCAAAGGTTGCTCTGCGCAACGGCCCCAAGCACTTTCATTACGGTGACATTCACATTCGGGCACCCGCGACAGCGGTTTGCTTGCCGCTTGATGGCTGCTTCGCTAAACCACCCCGGCCAAAACGCCCCTTTGGCCCATAACAAAAGGTGGGAAGACGCCATGAAAGAGATCGGCCATTTCATCGCTGGACAGAATGTGAAAGGCACGTCGGGCCGCTTCGGCGACGTATTCAATCCGGCGACCGGAGAAGTGCAGGCGAAAGTCGCGTTCGCGAGCCGCGCCGAGATGCGCAAGGCGGTGGACGCGGCGCTAAAGGTCTTCCCCGAATGGGCTGCCGTGAACCCCCAGCGCCGGGCGCGCGTGATGTTCAACTTCAAGTCTCTTGTCGAACGCGACATGGACAAGCTCGCCCGCATGCTTTCCGACGAACACGGCAAGGTGCTCGCGGACGCGCGCGGCGACGTGCAGCGCGGCCTTGAGGTGATCGAGTTCTCCTGCGGCATTCCGCATCTGCAGAAAGGCGAATTCACCGAAGGCGCAGGCCCCGGCATCGACATCTATTCCATGCGCCAGCCGCTCGGCGTCGTGGCCGGCATCACGCCCTTCAATTTCCCCGCGATGATCCCGATGTGGATGTTCGGCGTAGCGATTGCCTGCGGCAACTGCTTCATCAACAAGCCGAGCGAGAAGGACCCGTCGGTCCCGATGCGCCTGGCAGAATTGATGATGGAAGCGGGCGCGCCAGCCGGCGTGCTGCAGGTCGTCAACGTCGACAAGGAAGCGGTCGACGCCATCCTCGAAGATCCCGACATCAAGGCGGTAAGTTTTGTCGGTTCCACGGCCATCGCCGAATACGTCTACACGCGCGGCACCGCGCACGGAAAACGCGTCCAGGCGATGGGCGGCGCCAAGAACCACGCCATCATCATGCCGGACGCGGATCTCGACCAGGTGACGAATGAATTGATCGGCGCGGGCTATGGCTCCGCCGGCGAGCGCTGCATGGCGATTTCCGTCGCCGTTCCCGTGGGCGAGAAGACGGCCGATGCGCTGGTGAAGAAGCTGAAGCCCCGGGTGGAAAGTCTGCGCGTCGGCATTCCGACCGATCCGGAAGCCGCTTACGGACCGATGGTGACGGCTGCCCAGCGCCAGAAAGTGATCGACTACATCGACATGGGCGTGAAGGAAGGGGCGGAGCTTGTCGTCGACGGCCGAGGCTTCAAGATGCAGGGCTATGACAAGGGCTTCTATCTCGGCGGTTCACTCTTCGACCGCGTGACGCCTAACATGAAGACCTATCAGGAAGAGATATTCGGCCCCGTGCTGCAGATCGCCCGCGCGCATGATTTCGACGAGGCGATTTCGCTGCCGTCGAACCATTCCTATGGAAACGGCGTGGCGATCTTCACGCGCGACGGCGACGCCGCGCGCGAATTCGCTGCCAAGGTGAATGTCGGCATGGTCGGCATCAACATCCCGATCCCGGTGCCGCTCGCCTATCACACCTTCGGCGGCTGGAAGCGCTCGGCGTTCGGTGACGTTAACCAGCACGGCACGGAAGGCGTGCGTTTCTGGACCAAGATCAAGACAGTGACGCAGCGTTGGCCCAAGGGCGGCGTGCGCGAGAATCCGGACTTCAACATTCCGACCATGCGGTAAAGTTCGAAGAACCATCGGGGACGACATGACGGATTATGAGGGTATGGCGCGCGGCACTGCCCGCGAATGGGCGGCGGCGCGCATCGTGCTGATCGGCGGCTTCATCGTGGCGATCGCGGTCGCCGGATTCTTCGTGTGGCAACACCACGAGCAAACGATCGCCGCACAGCGGAAGGCCGCGGCCGACGTAAACACGCGGGCGCAGCTATTGTTGTGCGCGATGGAACTGGCGAGCGCGAAGGCCATGGGCATCGTGCCGGCCTATGGGCGGCTCATCACGGCTGCACCGCGATCCGGCGGCAGGCAGGGGCGCTATGTTTGCGCCGCGGCAACGCCATCCCTGGGCTATATCATCGCCGCGGACCTCGTGTGCCGCGAGCTCGACAATCCCAAATGCGTGAAGGTTCACTCGATCAAGACGAGCGACGGCACCGCACTTTACACCGCGCCGGGGCAATAAGCGGCGGCCTTCATTTCACGCCGCCGAGCTTGCAGATGTGTTTCCACTCGGCTTCGCTGACGGGCTGAACGGAAAGCCGCGGTTCGCGCACGAGCACCATCGCCTTGAGCTTGGGATCGGCCTTCATCTCGGCCAGCGTGACAGGCTTAGGCACATCCTTGACCGCCTTAACGTCGACAAGACCGAACTTGCCCGTCTCATCGGTGGGATCGGGCTTGTATTCGCCGATGACTTCCACGATGCCCACGATCCGCTTCTCATCGCCGGTGTGGTAGAAGAAGCCGAAGTCGCCCTTCTTCATGGCCTTCATGTGCTTGGCGGCGGCGAAATTCCGCACGCCGCTCCATGGCTCGCCCTTGGCGCCCTTCTTCTTCTGCATGTCCCAGGAGAATGACTCGGGCTCGGTCTTGAACAGCCAATACGCCATCAGAGTTTCGCCTCGCAGAAATTGGCCGTCATCTTCCACGGACGGATATCGGTGGACTTGAACAAGCCCGCTTTCATGTAGGGATCTTTCGCATTCCACGCCTTTGCTGCATCCAGGTCCGGGGCTTCGAAAATGATAAGGCTGCCGGCCATATCGCCTTGCGCATCCAGAAACGGACCGCCAAGGCGCACCACGCCCGTCTCCTTCACGAAGGCGAGATGGGCTTCACGCACGCTTTTGCGCAGCTCAAGTCCGTTGTCCCTATCGATGGCGGTGAGCACGAACAGCATTCTTCACTCCGTTTTTAGTGGGCGCGACATCAAACGCGGGATTGCATCAGCCGCCACGATCTTGCCCGAAAGAACAGCTGCCGTCGTCTCCGCGATGGGCAATTCAATCTTTTGTGCGCGGGCACGGGCAACGAGCGCAGGCGCAGTGGCCACACCTTCGGCGAGCGGACGGCCGGGAGCGTAACGTTGCTCCCGGGCGACCCCCTTTCCGACATCGAGACCGAACGCGTAGTTACGCGAGGATGTACTGGTCGCGGTGAGAACCAGATCCCCAAGCCCCGACAGACCCATCAACGTTTCGCTGCGTGCGCCGATGCTTTCACCGAGGCGGCACAGTTCCGCGAAGCTGCGCGACAGCGTGGCCGCGCGCGCGCTTTCGCCGAGCCCAAGTCCCGCTACGATTCCGCAAGCGATGGCGTAGACATTCTTCGCTGCTCCGCCCAGGGCGACGCCGATGAGGTCGTCACTCGCATAAGGCCGAAAGGCGAGATGGCCGAACGCGGCCTGCAGCGCGCGCGCAACATCGAGATCGGCAGCGGCGATCGTGACCGCGGTGGGAAGATTCTGCGCAACGTCTTTCGCGAAGGATGGACCGGACAGGATCGCGGGCGCGCAATCCGGCACCGACTCCGTCAGGACCTCTGTCATCAATTTGCCGCTGCCCTGCTCAATTCCCTTGGCGCAAAGCACCAGCGGCTTTGCCGGCAACAAATGCGGCTTCAATTGTGCAAGCGTCGCGCGCAGATGCTGCGCCGGCGCGCCGATCAGGAGCGCATCGGCCTTCGCCGTTTCGCCCATATCGGTGGTCGCCACGATCTGAGGTGGCAGTGGAACACCGGGCAGGAAGCGGACATTCTCGTGTTTCGAATTGACGGTTTCGACGACATCGGATTCGCGGGCCCAAAGATGCACGCTGCGGCCGGCCTGCGCCGCGACCGCCCCCAATGCGGTTCCCCAAGCGCCCGCGCCGATTATTGCGATGCTGTTGTAAGCTATTGTTTTTTTTGACATTTGTATGAAGTTCCGCCGATTTTTCCACGCAAAAGACTGAACGCTTTGTTGATTATTTACAAAAACCGCCTACATTTCTCAGCAGAGAACGACAACAAGAACCGGGGAGAAAGCGAAACGTCATGAGCAAGGACACCGTGCGCGACAAGATCGTGGAAGCTGCCAAAAAACGCTTTTCGCATTTCGGGTACGGAAAGACGACCATGGCGGAAATCGCCACCGATTGCGGCATGTCCCCCGGAAACCTCTATCGCTTCTTCCCCGGCAAGCTCGATATCGCCGAGGCCATCGCAAGCGAAGATTATGAAGCCCATCTCGCCCAGGCCCGCAAGATCGCACTGGCTCAGGGCCGCTCCGCGCCGGAACGTTTGCGCGATCTGCTCTTCGCCGAACTGCGCCGCACTTATCACAAGCTCGAAAAGGATCCGCGCGTGCTGGAAATGGCGACGCAGATCGGTCATGAGCGCCCGCAATTCATCAACTGGATGCTCGCAAATGAGCGCAAAATTCTGGTCGAGCTCATGGAAGAAGCCGAACGCCGCGGGGAAATGGTGCCACCGGGGAACCGCGAAGAGATCGCCGAAATGATCCAGTCCGCGACCATGAAGTTCCGTTATCCGCAGCTTTGGTCGAAACTCACCTTGCCCAAGCTCGAACGTGAGCTGGACGGCGTTCTGAACCTGATGTTCGAAGGCCTTTGCCCGCAACGCGCCGCCGAACGCATGGCGGAGAGCAAGAAGGCCCACGCGGCCGTCTGAGCTTCATTCCGCCACAAAAGCGGTCTATGCACCCGCGCATGCGCCGATTGATTCTCGCAGCAGCGATGGTTCTCGCCGTGCCCGCACTCGCGGTTGCGGCCCCACACCGCCCCGCGCAGTGGAGCGCCGAGCAGGCCGCCGATCTCAACAAGATCAGCGACGCGCTCAATGCGATCCACACGATGCGCGGAGGCTTCACCCAGATAGATCCCCAGGGACAAGTCGAACAGGGAAAGTTCTACATCCTCAAACCCGGCAAGATTCGTTTCGACTACGATCCGCCCAACCCCACTCTCGTAATAAGCGACGGACTTTCCATCGCTGTCTACAACACCAAGCTCAATACGGCGAACCGGTACCCGCTTTCATCGACGCCGCTGAATATTCTGCTGTCCGACCATCTCGATCTGAAGCGCAGCAGCATGGTCACCGGCGTAAGCCGCCAGCCCGGCGAACTGATCGTGACAGCGCGTTCCAGCGACCGCCGCGCCACCGGGAACATCACTATCGTGTTCACCGATCCGGGTATTGAGCTGCGGCAATGGACCGTGGTGGACGCGCAAGGCATGCCCACCACGGTGAGCATCAACAACGTCCAGCAGGGCGTGCCGCTGCCGGAATCCGCGTTTCAAATCATGCACAAATAACCGTTGCCCGGAGGGCAATGCCGCCCTGCACCTGGCGCGCCTTGCCGCACAAAGCGGCGCCGTGAGAGGCTTTCCCACCATGAGCAAACGGTCCTTCGTCGTCGGCATCCCGTGCGATCACCGCATGGTGGGGCATCATCCTTTCCACATGGTGGGCGAGAAAAACATCGCAGCCGTCCGCGACGGCGCAAGCGAGCTGCAGCTGCTCATTCCGGTGTTGCCGGATACGATTCCTTCCTCCGAAATCCTGGCCAGTGTCGACGGCCTCTTCTTCACGGGTTCACCTTCGAACGTGGCGCCCAGGCGCTACAACGGCTCCGCGCCGCGCGAGGGCGTCATGCAGGACGAGAATCGCGATGCGACGACGCTGCCGCTGCTCGAAGCCGCAATTGCCAAAGGTACGCCCGTTCTGGCGGTGTGCCGTGGATTCCAGGAGTTGAATGTCGCGCTTGGCGGCACGCTGCATCAGCATGTGCAGGAAGTACCCGGCAGGTTCGATCATCGCGAGGACAAGAACGCCGCCCTCGAGGTCCAGTATGGGCCGATCCATGACGTCATCGTGCAGGAGGGCGGTCTGCTTTCGAAGCTGGTGCGCGAAAAAACGTTCAAGGTGAACTCGCTACACAGTCAGGGCATCGACCGGATCGCGCCTGTCCTTCATGCCGACGCCCTCGCCCCGGACGGCCAGATCGAAGCGGTTTCCATGCCGGGTGCAAAAGGTTTTCTCTTTGCCGTGCAATGGCATCCCGAATGGCGCTGGCGGGAAAACCCGCAAAGCCGCGCGATTTTCGCAGCTTTTGGCGAGGCCGTTCGCGCAGCCTAAATTCCCCGACCATTTTTTTGCCATCGGGCTTGGCCCACACTTCCACCATGCGCAGAGCTCTCTGGCCGCTTGCGGCGTTGCTATCGCTATCGCTTTCGGCCTGTGGCTTCGAGGCACCGCAGCCCAAGCGCACGCCCGCACCACCGGCGCCGCCGCCGCCGGTATCCACCATTTCCGTCTCTCTCAACGTCCCGATGACCGAAGTGGCGGCGATGCTGAACGCCAAGACCGAGCGGCAGATCGCGCAGATCAACGGAAAGAAGACGAGTTGCTTCGTCGGCAAGTGCAAGATGGATCTGTTGGCCACCCGCACGGGTCCGATCACTGCTTCGGCCAGGAACGGCGGTATCGCGATCGACTTGCCCTTCGCGGTGCAGGCGCACGTGAATCTGAAAGGCGGATTCTTCAAAACAGGCGGCGATGCGAACGCCATCGGCGAGGCGCGCGCATTTTCCACGCTGTCGCTGTCGCCTGATTGGCAAGTACACACGCATACGACCGGCGACGTGCAGCTTTCGGATTCTCATATCCGCCTCGGACCGATCAACATGAGCGTCACCGAGTTGTGGGACCACAACGACACGCATTTGTCGGACGCGATTTTCAAGCAACTCGACAAGCGGCTCGGTCCGGCGATCAGGCTGAAGCCGCAGGCAGCCAAGCTGTGGGATCGCGTCCAGAAGCCCATCCGTGTCGGCAAGAAGCCGCTCGCATGGCTGGTGCTGGAGCCGCAAGCGCTGCGCATCGGGCCTGTGCAAACGGCAAACGATGCGCTTCAAATTTCATTGGCGGCCGACGTGCGCGGGCATGTGGTGATCGCCGACCGGCCGCCGGCGATAAAACCTTTGCCGTTGCCGAGGCCTGCAGCATTGCGCACGGCCTCCAGCCGGTTCGCATTCACGATCCCCGTGACGCTGTCTTATGACGAAGCGGCGGAGCTCGCGATGAAACAGATCGAAAAGAAACCACCCCATGTCGGCAGCACGGTGGTCAAGATCGAGTCGTTGCAGATCCTTCCTTCCGGGCAAGATATCGTTGTCGCGCTGCGTTTCTGTATTGCGCAGAAATGGGATGTGTTCGGCTGGTTCGATTCCTGCGGCGACGGTTATCTGCGCGGGCGCCCGATATTCGATGCGGCGACAAGCAGCGTGCGCATCGTGAACGTGCATTATGATACCGGCACGGAAGATGTATTGCTGAAAGTGATGCATTGGCTCGCCGGCGGCGAGCTAGCCGCACAGCTTCAGCAGCATCTCGTATTCAACGTCGCGCATGACATGAGCAAGCTCGAAGCCAGCGTCACGCGCGCGCTTGCCAAGCCGCAGGGCAAAGAGGTCGTGATCTATGGAACCGTCCAAGGCTTCGGGCCGCCAGCGCTCGGTTGGACCAAGAGCGGATTCCTCGCGCTCTTTACCGCCCATGGTGAGGTCCATGCCGCGCTGACTCTGCAGAAATCCTAGGAAATTGAGCGCTTGACAGTACGTAAGCGAAAGCTTACGGTAAGTCATGGCTTACGAACGAGCATTGGCGGCGCTTTCCGACACGACCCGCAGGCAGGTGTTCGAGCGGCTGCGGCATGGCGGTCGCGCCGTGAGCGAGATCGCGAAGGGGCTGCCGGTCAGCCGGCCGGCCGTGTCGCAGCATTTGAAAGTTTTGAAGGAGGCGGGGTTGGTTCGCGAAGAACGCGCCGGCACGCGCCGCATTTACGAAATCGATCCGAAGGGGTTAGGGCAACTGCGCCGCTGGTTGGATCAGTTCTGGGACATCGCATTGGACGCTTTCCGCGCGGAAGCGGAGAAAATTGGGGACGAAAAATGAGCAGCGCAACTGCAAAGACGATCGAAATCGCGCCGGTCAGGAAAAGCCTGATCGTGAAAGCGTCACAGGCGAAGGCGTTTGACGTCTTTACCAACGGCATAGACCGTTGGTGGCCGAAGGGGCACGGAATCGGGAATGGGCCGGTCATGCAATCCATTATCGAGCCAAAACTCGGGGGCCGCTGGTACACCAAACACGCAGACGGCTCGGAAGCCGTTGTCGGTCACATGCGCGTGTGGGAACCGCCGTCTCGCATCGTCTTCGGTTGGGAGATCAGCGCGGCGTGGAAGCCCGATACGCAGGTGAGCTCCGAGGTCGAGGTCCAGTTCATCGCCGTTGACGCGAACACAACCCGCGTCGAGCTGGAACACCGCAACTTCGAGAATAGGGGCACGGACGGCGGCGAGAAGATGCGCAGCGATGTCAGCGGCGGCTGGCCGAGCATCCTGGATCTCTACAAGCAAGCCGCAGAGGCGTGATATGAAAGCGATACACTTCGCCGCCGGCTGCGCAATGGCCGCGTTTCTTATCGCCGCAAATGCACGCGGGGCAGTTTTGGAGTCCAACGCCAATGGCTTCGCGGTAGAAGAAAAAGTCCATATCGACGCTGCGCCCGAGAAGGTCTATGCGGCACTGATCCATCCGGAAAACTGGTGGAATTCGGAGCATACGTTCTCAGGCAATGCGAAAAACCTCTCGCTCGATGCCAAGGCCGGTGGTTGCCTGTGTGAAGCGCTGGCCGACGGCGGATCGGTTGAGCATCTTTCCGTCGTCACGGTGATGCCCGGAAGAACGATCGTATTCCGCGGCGCCATGGGGCCGTTCCAGAGTCAGGGCGTCAATGGCGCGATGACCATCATGCTAACGGCGAAGGATGGCGGCACTGACTTGGTACTCGAAAACAATTATGGCGGGTTCATCCAGGGCGGTATGGGCAAGTGGCCGCTGGCGGCAGACGGCATGCTGGCGGATCTCGTCCAGCACCTGAAATATTATGCGGAGAACGGGAAGACATTTCCCTCGTCGTCTCCCAAAACGAATTGAAACGGCAAGAAAAGGACGTCCCGATGATCACCGTCTATGGCGCCTACAATTTTCCGCCATTCCTGACAGGCATCGTGCGCGATCTTCGCGTCTACTGGGCGCTCGAAGAACTGGGCTTGCCATACGATATCCACTGGATGGATTCCTCGAAGGGCGAACACCGCGAGGCGCCGAACCGTCTCATCAATCCGTTCGGCAAAATCCCGTCCATGGTTGATGGCGCGCAGCGCATGTTCGAGACGGGCGCCATCGTGCTCTATCTTTACGAGAACACCGGCAAGGCGCCGCAGGACGCGCATGCCCGCGCGGAACTGAACCAATGGTGTTTCGCTGCGCTTAACACAGTGGAACCGGTGTTCCTCGATATCCTCCGGTGGGACAGGTTCTGGACGGACAAGCCGGGCCGCGAGGCGCGCTATGGCGAGCTTCTGGCTCTCGCCGATGAGCGGCTGAACGACCTGGAACGTGCCATGGGCTCCAAGCACTATCTGGTGGCGAATGCGTTCGGACCGGCAGATATCCTGATGACCACCGTCCTGGATTTCGCGCAGCACGCACCCAACGTGTTCGAGAAACATGCGGGCATCCGCGCCTATCTGGAACGCTGTCATACCCGCCCCGCTTATCAGCGTGCGCTGGCAAGGCAGGGCGTGGGACCCCAGGCTAACGCGGCGTGACGTTTGTTGCGCGCGCTGCTACACTCGCGCGCATGAGTTCCAAGCATTCGCTTCTCATTCTCTGCGCCCGCATCGGCTATAATCCGCCGGCTGCGTGATCCTGTGCGGGGCCATTGTGCCCCGCGCATGCGGCGTTATCGCCGCGCCCCGTTCACCAGCAGAGAGATTTCAAGATGAACACGCGCGAACACAACCTTACCAAGCACTGGCAGGCCATCGATGCTGCCCATCACATCCATCCCTTCTCGGACACCGCTGCCCTCAACAAAGAAGGGGTGCGCGTCATCACCCGCGCCGACGGCGTCTATCTTTGGGACTCCGAAGGCACCAAGATCATAGACGGCATGGCCGGGCTGTGGTGCGTGCAAGTGGGATACGGCAACCGGGAATTGGCGGATGCCGGCTACGAAGCACTGAAGACGCTTCCCTATTACAACCACTTCTTCAAGACGACGAACCCCTACACCGCCGAGCTGTCGGACAAGCTTGCGAAACTTCTTCCCGCAGGCCATGACCGCGTTCTCTTCGCCAATTCGGGATCGGAAGCCAACGACACGGCGCTGAAACTGATCCGTTACTTTTGGAATCTGAAAAAGAAGCCGAAAAAGAAGATCCATCTCTCCCGCAATCTCGCCTATCACGGCGTGACGATGGCCGCGGCTTCGCTATCCGGCCTGACTCCCATGCATCCGCAATTCGATCTGCCGCTGCCAGGCTTCGACAAGGTGCCGACCCCCTACTGGTATGGCGCGAAAGCGGAATATGGCGACATCAGCGCCGAAGAACTGGGCCTCGCCGTGGCCAGGAAGCTCGAAGAGAAAATCCTGGAGCTTGGCGCCGATCATGTCGCCTCCTTCTCCGCCGAGCCCGTGCACGGTGCCGGCGGCGTGATCTTTCCGCCGAAAGGCTATTGGGCGGAGGTAAACCGCATCTGCAAGAAATACGACGTCCTTCTCCACGCCGACGAAGTCATCACCGGCTTCGGGCGCACCGGCGAATGGTTCGGCTCACAGACCTATGGCATCGAGCCCGATGTCATCACCATGGCCAAGGGGCTCTCCTCCGGCTATCAGCCCATCAGCGCAATCTCGCTGGGCGAGCGCATGGGCGCAGCCATCGCTCACGCCAACGAGGAGCTGGTGCACGGCTATACCTATTCGGGCCATCCGGTGGCGAGTGCGGTAGCGCTGAAGAATCTCGAAGTCATGGAGCGCGACAAGCTTGTGCCTCGCACGAAGACGGAGATCGGGCCCTATCTCCAGCGGCGCCTGAAGCAAACCTTCGAAAACCATCCCATCGTGGGCGAAGTGCGCGGCATCGGATTGATCGCAGCCATAGAGCTTGTCGCCGACAAGAAGACCCGTGAGTTCTTCGCCGATATCGGCGAGGTGGGAACGCATTGCCGCAACTATTGCTTCAGTTCGGGCCTCATCAGCCGCGCCATCCGCGATACGATGGTGCTCTCGCCGCCACTCACAATCTCCGAAAAGGAAGTGGAGGAGATCATCGCCAAGCTCACGGCGGCGATCGACAACACCGCGCGCGACTATCGCAAGATGTGAGCCCGCCGGCTCACATCTGCGCCTGTTCCTCGACCGTATCCTGCTGGATAACAAGCGGCGGGCGGTCGACGAGTCTGCGCGTCTTCCAAGGTCCCCACACCAGAAGCGCGACCGCAATAAATGCCGTCACCACATTGGATATCGGGAGGGCCCACCAAAGGCCGTCCACCCCCATCGCGGTATATTTTGAAAGCAGATAGGCGAGTGGAAGCTGCAGGACCCACTGCGAAACAAGACTGGTCGTCATGGCCGCCAGCATCTCGCCTGCAGCGCGCAACACGCCCAGCAGTGCGAACTGCAGGCCGATGAAGCCGAAGCTCCATGAGACGATACGAATGAGGTGTGCGCCTTCCGCAATGACCTTGGGCGCCTCCGGAACGAAGAAGCGCACGATCGCGGTTGCGAGAAAATGGCAGAGCAAACCCAGCACGCTCAGCGAGATGAAGGTGATGACCGCTGAAAGCCGCGCCGTCTTCTCGGCGCGCGCGATGTTGCCGGCGCCGATGTTCTGGCCCACCAGCGTGGAAGTCGCCATGGAAAATCCCATCGCGGGGATGATCACGACATTGAGGATGTTGCTGCCGACGCCGAAGCTGGCCGTCACCACGGTGCCGAAACTGGTGATGAGAAAGGTCATCAGCGTCATGCCGAGCCCGCGCGCGGATTGCTCGATGGAAGCCGGATAGCCCAGCAGAAAGGCGCGGCGCACGAAAGCGAAGTCAGGCTTGAAATCGCTCCAGCGCACATGGATGCCGAAACGGCCGCTGAACAGAAGCCGCAATGCCACGATGGCCGCCAGGAACTGCGCGATCAGCGTCGCCGTCGCAGCGCCGCTCACGCCCAGCGCCGGCAGGCCGAACCGGCCGAAAATCAGGATCGGATCGAGGAAGAAGTTGATCACCACCGTGCCGCCGACGATATAGAGCGGAACGCGAACCTCGCCGACACCGCGCATCAGCGCCTGCACCATCGCATAGAGGAAGGTGAAGGGCAGCGCCGCGAAGATCACGCGCAGGAATGAAAGCGCATTGCGGTAGACATCGGGCGCGACGCCCATCATCTGCAGGAGCCACGGCGCGAGCACGATGCCCAGCGTGCCCAGCACGATGGACACGGCGAGTATGGTGATCAGCGTTTGCGCGGCGACGTGGTCCACCATGTCGTGGTCGCGCGCGCCCGTATATTGCGCGATGAGCGTGGTGCCGGCTATGGCGAATCCCATCCCGGCGGCGACCAGCACGAACATGAGCGGCATGGTGATTGACACGGCCGCGACTGCGGCGGCACCGAGCCGGCCTACCCAGAACGCGTCCACGAGCTGGTAGGCCACTTGCAGGATGTTGGCGCCGGTGACGGGCACGGCAAGGATAAATAGCGATCGGACGATCGAGCCTTCGAGCAGGCGTGGATCGAAAGCGCGGCGGCGAGCGGGCATACGATTCCATCCATGTGAGAGAGCGCGGAGCGGCCGGTGTGATGAGGCTTTACCGGTTTGCCGTCAACGTCGGACAGGCCGGATTTGCCGCTATTCAGACATGCGGTTTCGTCGGTTTGCGAAACGTCCGGCAACTCCTATGTTAATGTGATGGGGCTCCGGATCCTCTCCGTCAATGTCGGGCGTCCGCGCATCATTGCACGGATGAACGGTGAGCCCGTTCTCTCCGGAATCGGCAAACGCGCCAGCACGGAGGACCGGCTCTTTGTCGGCCGGCTCAATATCGATGGCGACGGCCAGGCCGATCTCACCGTGCACGGCGGCTTCGACAAGGCGGTCTATGCCTATTCCGCCGGGCACTGGTCCTGGTGGGAGACCGAACACCACCTCCCCTGCGCGCCCGGTACCTTTGGCGAGAATCTCACGCTCGATACCGGCGACGAGACCGATATCCATATCGGCGACCGTTTCACCTGGGGCGACGCCGAGTTGGAGGTGACGCAGCCGCGCGCACCCTGTTTCAAATTCGCGATCCACAGCCGACGCCCCGAGGCGCCTGGCCTGATGACGAGATCGGGCCGCAGCGGATTTTATCTGCGCGTCACGAGAGAGGGCATGGCGCCTGTGGATGGTCAGGCATTGGAGCGCGTTTTCGCCAGCGAGGGCGTAAGCGTACAGGAGGCTTTTTTCGCGGTGCTGGGAAAAGCGCCGATGGAGAGTCTGAACCGGGTGTTGATGTCGCCGGGCCTTGCGGACAATTGGCGCCGCGCCGTCGAGCAGCGCCTCATTGCACGCCAGGGTTGATTCGTTTCAGGCGTAACAAAAAGGTGACAGTCATCTGGAAAGTTTCATTAAATCCTTGTCTTAAAAAAATTCTTGCCAAGTGTGTCTTTCGTGCATAGGTTTGTAGGCGAGAGAGCGGACATCGTTCAGCAGGCACTGCCCCCCCGCTCGCACGCTGAGCGTCGCTCTTTCGAAGATGCCGGTCATCCCCTCCCGGCATCCGCGCGTAACGGCGCACGACGCCCGGTTGGCCCCCCAGCCGGGCGTCTTTTTGTGCTCAGGGGCGCATGCGCCGCCACGTCAGGTTGAGCCTGCCGCCACCCGGAACCAACCGGGAGGTACCCGCGATCACCCGGTCGATGCCATGAAAGGCCAGACGGGCGCGCCCGCCGAACATCAGCACGTCGCCGGACGCAAGCTTCAGGCTTTTCGTCGTGCCTTTCCGCGTCGGCCCGCCGATGCGGAATAGCGCGTCGTCGCCCAGCGACACGGACAACACCGGTGCGGCGAGCGCGGCTTCATCCTTGTCCTGGTGCAGTCCCATTTTCGCCGCGCCGCGATAGAGATTCACGAGACAACATTCCGGCGATCCCAGGAATTGCGTCGCCTCCCGCCACAACTCCAGAAGCACGGGCGGGATAGCGGGCCAGGGTTTCTTCGTCACCGGATGATTAGGTTCATAGCGATAGCCGTTGCGGTCGGATATCCAGCCGAGACTTCCAAAATTCGTTTCCTGCACGGAGAACGGCGCACCGGACCCTGGCATCGTGGGCGTATAGAACGGCGCATCTTCGGTCTTCGCAAAGATCTCGCGCAGAATTCTGCTCTGCATGTGCACATCCAGTGCGCCGGTCCAGAGCACGACCCCCTCCATGATCGTCACCTTGGCCGCAAGCATCACGCACCCGGCGCGGTTCCCGGCAGATAAAGTCCGCGGAAACCTCCTGCGAAGCCGTTTTCTTCAAGCCATGCCTTGAAGCGCTTGTCGGTGTAGCGCTGCGCGATCCAGTCCTTGATCGGAAGTCCGCTCGCGTCCTGGCGCGCAAAGGCGAAGAAAGCTTTCAGCCAGCGCTGGAGAGGCTTGGGGCGATGCAGATATGGCCAGCGCGCGAATTGCCCCATGGCCTCGTCGAACGCGCTCCAGC
>JBQCFD010000262.1:0-6118 GCA_051959625.1 Rhizomicrobium sp. | reverse complement strand
GCGGATGCGCTGAAGACGTCCAAGTCCCTCATCTATCACTATTACGACTCGAAAGAAGACATCCTGTTTGATGTCATGCACTCGCATGTGCAGGCGCTTCTGGACCAGGCGGAAGCCATTGCCGCAAAACCCCTCGCGCCGGCGGAGAAACTGCGCGCTCTCACCCATGCGTTCATGGAATTGTATGTCGATGCGGCGGCGCGCCAGCGCGTGCTGCTGAATGAGCTTTCGCGTTTGCCGGAAGCACAACGCAAGACGGTGGTGGATATCCAGCGGCGGCTGATCGAGATCGTGGAGAAGGTCATCGCGGAATTGCGGCCGGAGCTTTCGGGTCGTACCGCGCTGAAGCGGCCGAGCGCCATGCTTTATTTCGGCATGATCAACTGGATGCACACCTGGCTCGACCCAAATGGCAAGGCCAAGCCGCAGCGCATCGCCGATCTTGCCGTCAGCACATTCCTGGACGGGGTCGAGAAAGCGGAGCTGCCCTAGTCCGCCGCGGCATGCGCGCCGCCATGGCTGTAGGATTTGCGCGCCATCCATACCGTCGCGATCATCACGATGCTCAACCATCCGGAAATCCAGAACAGGTCGTCCGAGGCGAAGGTGTAGGCCTGTTGCATCATGCTGCGCGCCAGCACGGCATAGGCCTGCATGTTGTCGAAGCCCAGATGGTGCAGGCGCTCCACCGCCTGCTGGAAGATGGGGTTGTAGCTGGTGCTGATGTCGGCCAGCCGGCTCTGATGCAGCGCCTCGCGGCGGTCCCAGACGGTCGTGACGATGGAGGCGGCGAATCCACCCGCGGTGATGCGCGCGAAATTGGAAATGCCCGATGCGGCGGGAATTCGCTCCGGCTCGATGCCGTCTAGCGAGATGGTGAGCATGGCCACGAAGAAGGTGCTCATGGCGATGCCCTGCACCAGCATCGGCATCACGAAGTACCAGAAGTCGGCGTCCTGCGTGTAGCTCGCGCGCATGAAATAGGAAACGGCGAAGGCCACGAAGGCAACCGTCGCCATGATGCGGGCGTCCACTTTCGCCATGAAGCGGGCGGCGATGGGCGTTGCGATCACCGCCACCACGCCGCTCGGCGCAGCTACCAGGCCCGCCCATGTCGCGGTGTAGCCCACATTGGTCTGCAGCCACAGCGGCAGCAGCAGCACGTTCGCGAAGAACACGGCATAGCCCAGACAGAACGCCACCGTGCCGAGCGCGAAGTTTCGGTAGCGGAAAAGAGAGAGGTCCACCACCGGATGCTCCTCCGTCAATTCCCAGATCAGGAAAGCGCAGAAGCCCACGGCCGCGATCACGGCTTCGATCACGATGGAGGTGGAGGAGAACCAGTCCGCATCCTTGCCGGTGTCGAGCATGATCTGCAGCGTGCCGACCCACAGCACGAGAAGCCCGAGCCCCACCGTGTCGATGGGGAGCTGGCGTGTCGGCGTTTCGCGGGCGCGCAGATTCGTCCAGCACAAAAAGCCCGCGATCAGTCCGACAGGCACGTTGATGAGGAATATCCAGCTCCAGTGGATATTGTCGGAGATGTAGCCGCCGAGAATGGGGCCGATGATCGGCGCCACAAGCGTCGTGATGGACCAGATGCCGAGCGCGGTCGCGCGCTTGGCCGGCGGGAAAATCGAAATCAACAGCGCCTGCGATCCGGGGATCATGGGTCCGGAAACCGCGCCCTGCAGAACGCGGAACAGGATCAGCGACGGCAGGCTCCAGGCGATGCCACACAAGAACGATGCCACCGTGAAGGCAAGCACGGACGACACGAACGTGCGCACCACGCCGTAGCGTTGCATCAGCCAGCCGGTCAGCGGCACCGAGACGCCGTTCGCTACCGCGAAGCTGGTGATGACCCAGGTGCCCTGATCGACGCTGGCGCCGAGATTGCCCGCAATCGTGGGCAGCGAAACGTTCGCGATCGTGGTGTCGAGAACCTGCATGAAGGTGCCGAGCGCCAGCGCGATCGATGTGATCGCAAGCTGGCTGCCCGCGAGCGGCTTGGGGAGAGGCTGGCCCTGTCCGCTCATTGCACCCTCACGCACCGTTCTGCGCGAGGATCTGCTGAATCATGCGGTCAATGCCGGCCTCGCTGTAGTCGCCGATGTAACCGCGGACTTCGTGTTTGGTGCCGGGCGCGGCGATCGATGCGCCCGATGTGTCGCGCACGTCCACCTCGACATCGACAGAAAGCCCAACGCGCAAGGGATGTTCGCGCAATTCCTTCGGATCGAGCGCAACGCGCACCGGCAGGCGCTGCACCACCTTGATCCAGTTGCCGGACGCGTTCTGCGGCGGCAGCAGCGCGAAGGCGCTGCCGGTGCCTGCGCCCAGGCCTTCGACATGGCCGTGATAGGTGACGCTGCCGCCGTAGAGGTCGGCGGTCACGGTCACCGGCTGGCCGATGCGCATGTCTTCGAGCTGGCCTTCCTTGAAGTTGGCGTCGATCCACACCGTGTCGAGCGGCACCACGGCCATCAGCGGCGTGCCGGCGGCGACCTGCTGCCCCACCTGCACCGTGCGCTGGGCGACGACGCCGCTCACCGGTGCATAGAGCTTCATGTGCGAGAGCGTGATGGCGGCGGAGCGGAATTGCGCTTCCGCGGCGAGCACGTCGGGATTGTTGGCGACCTGTGTGCCCTGCACGGCGGCGCGCGCCTGCGCCAAACCGCTTTCCGCCGCCTTGAGATTGGCCTTGGCCGCAGTGACGGCGTCACGGGCGTGATTCAATTCTTCCTGCGACACCGCGTTGCCGGCGCTGGCGCGGCGGCGATAGTCCGACTGCGCCTGATCGAGTGCGACGCGCGCGGCATTCACCTGCGCGCTGAACTGATCGACCTTGGAGAAATTGGTGCGCGTACTGCGCACGGCGCGGCCAAGATCGGCCTTCGCCGCTTCGAACGCGGCTTGCGGCTTGCTGGGATCGAACTCGATCAGAAGCTGGCCGCGCTGGACGCTCTGGGTATTGTCGGCATGCAGCGCTACGACCGTCGCGGGATCGCGGCTGGTGATGGACACCACGTCTCCGCCGACATAGGCGTCGTCGGTCGAGACGAAGTAGCGCGCGTAGAGAAGCCAATAGAGTCCATAGGCCACAAGCGCCGCGACAACGACCACGCCCAGGATCGTCAGTCCGCGGCGGCGCGCGCTCATGGGTTCGGTGCTGTCGGACTGGAACGGATATCTCATGGGACGGCGTCCTGTTTGCTCGTTGTCGCGCCGGCGACGGTGCGTTCGGGCGCGAAACCGCCGCCCAGCGCCATCAGAAGCGCCACGCGCGCGGAAAGAAGATCGTCGGAAAGCGTCGCGTCCTGACGGCGCGCCTGCAGCAGGGTGTCCTGCGCGCTCAGCACATTGAGCTGAGGCGAGAGCCCGCTGCGATATCGCCTGGCGGCAAGATCGAAGCTCGATTGCGCGGCCGAGAGCGCGTCACGCTGCTGTTCGCTCTGCGCCTGGACGCTCGCCAGACCGGTGAGCGCATCGGAGGTCTGTTTCACCGCCGTGACGACGGACTGGTTGTAGCTCGCCACCGCTTCGTCCAGACCCGCGGTCGCGCCCGCATACTTCGCGCGCAACTCGCCCGCATCGAAGATCGGCAGATGGATCGCCGGTCCGATGCCGTATTGTCCGGAACTCGCCGAGAACAAAGAGCTCAGCCCGATGGCGGCGAAGCCGGCGGCGCCGATGAGATTGATATCGGGATAGAACGCCTTCCTCGCCACTTCGCGGCCCGAGGTCGCGGCAGCGATGCGCGCTTGCGCGGCGGCGATATCCGCACGGCGGGCCAGCAGGTCGGCGGGGAGCACGGCCGGAAGCGTGAGCGCCGCCCCGTTCAGCTTTGGGCGCGCGATGTTATAGGCATCCGCGCCGCGGCCGATGAGCGCCGCGATGGCGTGGACGGTGAGATCGCGAGCGGATTGCGCACGGACCAGATCCTCCTTGGCGAGCGCCAGAAGCGCGCGCGACTGGTCGTCGGATGCTTCGCTGTCGAGGCCGGCTTTGACGCGGCCATGCGTGAGATCGAGCACGCTCTGCCGTTGCTTCACCGTCTCTTCCGCGACGTCGGCGAGGCGGTAATCGCGATCGAGCGCGATATAGGCCTGCGTCACGCTGCCGGCGAGCGCCAGCCGGGCTGGGGTCGCGTCCAGTTCCGCGGCCTGGGCAGTGGCACGCGCCTGGTCCACCGCCGCCGCCTGTTTGCCGAAGAGATCGAGCGACCAGGAGAAGTTCGCCTGTATCGTGCCGACCCAGCGCATCGTTCCGCCAAAGGGCGGCGGAATGATATAGTTCTGGCTGAGATGCTCGCGTTGTTCCTGCCCGTCGAGCGTGATCTGCGGATAGGTAGCCGCGCGGGACACCGAGAGCTGGGATTGCGCCTCATGCAGCCGCGCGATGGCGACAGCGAGCGTCGGGCTTCCGGCCAGCGCCTTGTCCACGAGGGAATCAAGTTGCGGATCGCCGAACGCCTTCCACCAGGCGTCGTCGATCGCGGGAGCGGGGGCGGCGCTCAAGCCGAGGGAGCCTGGCTTGAGCGCCGTCTGGCTCGGCGTCGTGGATGGGGCGTCCACACATCCGGCCAATAGGGTTGTCGCGAGCAAAAGAGCGACGAGCTGCTTCATCTCGCCGCCCTCTTCCTGGCCGGCTCCGCCAGGGGCTCGGCCTCGAGGCGATGGATCAGCCGCGAGAGAAGCTCGATGAGCTGCGATATTTCCTTGTTCGAGAATTCGTCCATCACCGTGTTCCAGAAATCCACGATGGGCGGGACATATTGCTTGGCCACCGCGCGGCCTTGCGGCGTCAATGTCAGATTGACCACGCGGCGGTCGGACTTGCTGCGCTCGCGGCGAACCAGGCCGCGCTTTTCCAATTCGTCCACCACGCGGGTGACGGCGCCGGCGTCATGATTGAGATGGCGCGCGAGATCCGCGCTGGTTTCGGCCACGCCTTCGCGCAGCCCCATCAACGAAATCCATTGTGTGAATGTGAGATCGCGGTCGGCGAAGATCGCTTCGGCGTGAGGATTTGTCAGATTCTGCACGCGGCGCGTCAGATAGCCCAGCGATTGGTGGCAGCTGAAATTGTCCGCACGAAAATAGGGTTTTGGCATGGCCGCCCGTCCATTCAACTGCCGAGACAATGATTGCCTAGGCAGTTATTTTCAAGACGCCACGCCATGCGCGCCGTGCAACCGGGATGCGCGAATGAAGCTGTCACGAAAGAGGACACGCGCCAATTCGGCGGGCGCGGAACCGGGACCAGGGGAACAAGCGGACAGGGCGCGCCGCGGCAAGGCGTCCGGGCGGCGTTCGCCACGGTGCCGGCCTCTGCGGATGTACAGAACGCCCGGCGGAAAAAACGGCTTGCGAAGGGACGGGAAAACGGGTCAAAGGTCGTCCGGCTGGCGGGCAACCGCCAGATTTCTGCGGGGAGCTGTGGCCGAGAGGCTGAAGGCGGCGGTTTGCTAAACCGTTATACGGTTGAAAAGCCGTATCGAGGGTTCGAATCCCTCCGGCTCCGCCACTTCCAGCTTTCCGGCTGTTCGTGGACGTTCGCCGAAGATTTCACAGACCCTAGAAAAATCAGCACTTTGAACGACATACGTTCGTGAGCGTCCTTTCGCGTCCGCTCCAAGCAACCCCGATTCGGGGGACGGGTGGATGGACAGAAAAGGATGGACGAGTGGATGGACTGGGCACCGGAAAACCCGCGCACACCGCGGGAAAGTTCCAAGTGCCAAAGGCGCGTGGCTGAGGACTTCGGGATTCGAACCGCCAGGAGGCTCGAATTCGATGGCACGAATGGTCAACCGCCTCACCGCGGTCACGGTGACAAAACTCAACACGCCCGGACTTTACTTCGACGGCGACGGGCTTTTGCTCAAGGTCATGCAAGGCCGCGACGCGCTGACGAAGTCGTGGGTGTTCCGCTATCGCTTCGACGGCAAACGGCGCGACATGGGCTTGGGTCCGCTTCGCACCTTTTCTCTCATGGAAGCGCGCGAGCGCGCGCGGCAGTTGCGCCAGCAATTGGCGCAGAATGTGGATCCGTTATCCGCGCGCGACGGCGATCGTGCCAAACGCCAACGCGAGAGCGCGGCGACGTTCAAGCT
>JBQCFD010000261.1:0-11522 GCA_051959625.1 Rhizomicrobium sp. | reverse complement strand
TCCGGCGAGCGCCATCCCCGGCAAGGAAAGCGGCGCGGCCGTCGTCAATGCGACCGTCAGGCCGGATGGGACGGTGCGCCAAGTCACGCTCCAGGTCTCGAGCGGTTTCGCCGATCTCGACACGGCCGCGCTCAACGCCGTCAAAGGCTGGAAGTTCGTGCCCGCAATGGATGACGGAGAGGCCGTCGAAGCCGACACGAGCGTTCAGATCGTCTTCTCGCCGCCGAACTGATCGCGAAGACACGCCGCACCGGATTGTCACGCTTTTGCCGCGTTTGCACATGCAATTTCCGTCCCGGCGGGTTAGTTAGAATCGCGCCGCCGCCGGAGCCAGGATGCAAACCGGACAGCCTGACGCGCCATTGCTGTCGCCCAAGTTGCGGATTCTCTATCTGCGGCGATGGCGCGTGCTGGTCGCCAGCCTCCAGCGCGAAGTCCGGTCCAGCGAAGTCGCTCAGATCGTTTTTTGTGCCGCGATCGGCGCCGTTGTCGGCGCCATCACCAATTACCTGCGGCTGCTCGTAGAACTCGCCCACAAGCTGATCTTCCTTCTGCCCAAGCATGTCGCGCTCAGCATGGGCACGCAGACCGATCATTGGCGGCTGCTGATGGTACCGGCCCTGGGAGGGCTGGTCCTGGGTGTCGGCGCGCTGATCGTGCGCCGCTATCGCGCGACGGAGATCGTCGACCCGGTTGAAGCCAATGCGCTGTTCGGAGGGCGCATGTCGCTGACCGACTCCATCCGTCTCACCGCCATGACGCTGGTGTCCAACTTCTCCGGTGCGTCGCTCGGCATGGAAGCAGGCTATAGCCAATTGGGCGCGGCAGTGTTTTCCCGGCTTGGCCGCGAATTTCGCCTGCGCCGCGAAGATCAGCGCATCTTCGTGACTGCCGGTGCCGCCGCGGCGATCGCAGCCGCATTCAATGCACCGCTAGCCGGCGCCTTCTACGGGTTCGAACTCATCCTCGGCAGCTACATGCCGCGCGCCTTGGCGCCGGTGGCCGTTGCCTCGGTATGCGCCACGCTCATGCAACGGACGCTGAACCGCCCGCAGCCCTTGTTCGAGATCGGCGGCCCGATGGTGATCGACACCAGAAGCTACGCGCTGTTTCTCGCAATGGGGATTATCGCCGCCGCCATCGGCATCCTCGCGATGCAGGCCGTGACGTGGACGGAGCGCGGACTGCGCAGACTGCAGGTCCCCGACTGGATGCGCCCGTTTGCCGGCGGCATCGTGTTGTCGTTGATCGCGTTGGAATTTCCGCAGGTGCTGGGCAGCGGCCACGGCGCAATCCAGTACCATTTCGACATGCGCTGGGCGCTTTTGCCGTTGAGCATCCTCCTCATCGCCAAGCTGCTTGCTTCAGCGGTTTCCGTCGGCTCGGGTTTCCGCGGCGGCTTGTTCAGCTCGTCGCTGTTTCTGGGGGCACTCTTCGGCGGCGTGTTCGTGCAGGCGCTCGCGCCTTTCGTGCATGGGTTGGCGCTGCAGGAGCAGGCATTCCTCCTTGTGGGCATGGGATCGATGGCGGCCGCCATCATCGGCGCGCCCCTGACGATGGTGTTCCTCGTGCTGGAGGCGACGGGCGATTTCCCGGTGACGGTGGGTGTCCTCGTCGGCGTCATCACCGCATCGACCATCGTGCGCCTGACGTTCGGTTACTCCTTCGCGACGTGGCGCTTCCACGTCCGCGGTATCGGCATCCGCGGCGCGCATGACGTGGGCTGGATCAGCGACATGACCGTCGCCCGGCTGATGCGCAGCGACCCCAAGATCGTGCGCAGTGACATGACGCTGAAGACGCTGCGCGTGAAATTCCCGCCGGGCGCGGTCAAGAGCGTCTATGTCACCGATCCGGAAGGCCGCTATGTCGGCGTCGTCGATATGCTCGCGGTCCACGATCCGCAAATCGACGACGTGGTGGAGTTCACTGTCGTCGCCGATCTCGTCGGGATGAAGTCGGTCTATCTGCTGCCGT
Organism: Rhizomicrobium sp.; assembly: GCA_051959625.1. Classification (GTDB taxonomy): domain Bacteria; phylum Pseudomonadota; class Alphaproteobacteria; order Micropepsales; family Micropepsaceae; genus Rhizomicrobium. Next base: position 9,545 of record JBQCFD010000261.1, on the reverse strand, counting down.
CGGAGAACGTGCGCACGGCCCTGGCGCGCTTCGAGGAAACCCAGACGGAAGCCCTGCCGGTGCTCTCGGCGCGCGCGGATCCACGCGTCGTGGGCTTTCTCACGGAATCATACGCGTTGAGGCGTTATACGCAGGAACTCGAGCGCCGCCGGGCGGCCGAACTTGGCGACGACAAACTGTTCTCGCTGGGCCAAACGCCGGGCAGCTAGAACCCCTTTACGGGCTGGGCGCGGGCCCCTATATCAGCGCGCATTCCGCCCAAGAGAACCGCAATGCGTCCCGAAATCCAGCGTGCCACCGACGAAATCAAGCAGGCAATCGACCTGCTGAGGAGGCATCTTTGACTGGGACAACGCTCTTCGCCGCCTGGACGAACTGAACGCCCGCGCCGAAGACCCGGCGATCTGGAACGATACGCAGGCCGCGCAGAAACTGATGCGCGAACGCCAGAAACTCGATCAATCCCTCACCGCGGTCAAAAGCGTCGAAGCGGAGCTGCATGACGCTTCGGGCCTGCTCGAAATGGCGGAAGCGGAAAACGACAAGGCCATGGTGGCCGATGCCGAGCGCTCGATCGAAGCACTGGCAAAGCGCGCGGAAGATCTGCGGCTGCAATCGATGCTGTCAGGCGAGGCCGACGGCAACGACACTTATCTGGAAGTCCATGCCGGCGCCGGCGGCACCGAGAGCCAGGACTGGGCGGAAATGCTGTTCCGCATGTATACGCGCTGGGCGGAAAAGCACGGTTACAAGCTGCAGCTCATCGAAGAAAGCATGGGCGAGGGCGCCGGCATCAAGTCCGCGACGCTGCTGGTGAAAGGCGACAACGCCTATGGCTGGCTGAAGACGGAAGCGGGCGTGCACCGTCTGGTGCGCATATCACCGTTCGATTCCAATGCGCGCCGGCATACGAGTTTTTCGTCGGTCACCGTTTATCCGGTGATCGACCAGTCGATCGAAATCGACATCCCGGAAAAGGACGTGCGCATCGACGTTTATCGCGCGTCGGGCGCCGGCGGGCAGCACGTCAACAAGACCGAAAGCGCGGTGCGCATCACCCATCTGCCCACCGGCATCGTGGTGTCGTCGCAGACGGAGAAGTCGCAGCACCAGAACCGTGCCATCTGCTGGGACATGCTGCGGTCCAAGCTCTATGAGATCGAGCTGGAAAAGAAGAAGGCCGAAACGGGCGCGTTCATCGGCGAAAAGAGCGAAATCGGCTGGGGCCACCAGATCCGCTCCTATGTGCTGCAGCCCTATCAGCTGGTGAAGGATCTGCGCACGGGCGTAGAAAGCCGTCTGCCGCAAGACGTGCTCGATGGGGACCTCGACCCGTTCATGGCGGCCGCGTTGGCGCAGGAAGTCGGCGGCAAGCCGAAAGAGAAGATCGAAGATCTCGAATAGCTACCGCGGTTCGCGCCGCGGCCAGCCGAAGGTGATCTTGTCGTCTTCCCAGCGCGCCGACATGGCCGCCGCCGCGGCGACGATGGCGCCGAACAGCAGCGAGGCTGCGATCCACAAGCTCGCATAGCTCGCAGCCTTGCGCGCGACGTCGAGAGATTTCGCCGTGTCCTCGCGCATCCGCGTTTCCGCATTGTCGACGCGCCGCTGCGCGCTGGAAAGCGCGAGGCCGGTGTCCTGCGCGATCAGGGCAGCGATGCGGTCCTTGTCGTATTGCGTGAGGTGTTCGCCGTTGCCCATACCGACCATGATGATGCGAGAGACTTCCGCCTTGTCGGCGTTCAGGCTTGGCGGCGGTGTGAAGCCGACATGCGCAGGCGGGATGAAGGTGTCTTTCGGCGCGGCGCGGCTCGGCGTGGACGTGCCGGGCGCGGATGAGCCGGACGCCGGTGCTGCGGCGGACGGATTCTCGGGCGCCGGTGGTGCTGCACCGTTCGACGGTGGCGCGCCGGAGCTTTCCGGAAAGTCCGTGGACGGAATATTCGCCGGCGCGGGGGGCGGAGGCGGCGGCGCGGCATCGGTCGCGTTGCCGGTATCCGCCTGGGCGTATTGCGTTCCGCCGAGCCATGCCTGCGACGGCTCCGGGGGCGGCCGGAAGAGCAGGTCGACCCAATAGCCGACATAGGTGCTCGTCATGGCCTGCGCCGGTGTGCCGCCCGGACGGTCGGATGAAGCCGCGACAGCAATTGCGCTACCCCCCACTGCCAGGCTGCCGACGGCGACAAGCGAAGCCGTTGCGACGACCGTCAACGCCCAGACAACGAGGCCGTGCGCGGCGGAACGGAATTCTTCTTCCTTTGTGGTTTCGGGCGCGGGGCCGATCAGCCGCCCGGCGATATGCCCGCCGACCGCGAAGCCGAAAGCCTGTGCGACGAAGAAATAGATCGCGCCGAGCGTCAGAAAGGTCGGCGTGGAGGCGTGTTGCGTGAGCACGAGCCCGAACCCGGATCCGAGCGCCAGGAGAAAAAACGTCACCGCCGTTGCAACAAAGGCGCCTGCGAAGGCTGCGCTCCAGGAAAAACGGTGCCGGAAGAAATCTCCGTTGTCGTTATCGCCGCTGACAATGGTCGCCGTGCCTTCGTCGCTCAGAACCGTGGTGACAGGCATGAGATTCTCCCCGCAAGGCCGCGCTGCTTTTAGCACGCCAGCGTGAAAACGCGCCGCTTGCCGCGCCGTTCCGGGGAAGCGGAGCCCGAAAATGAAAACCCCGCCCGCGGTTTCCCGGGGCGGGGCGATACCTGGTCGATCCGATGCCTCAGCCGTTGCTCTTCAGCGGCTGGAACGTCGCGGCGGGCGCCGGACGCGGCGCGGCAATTTCGGGCGTCTTGATGGTCGCGATCGGCGCGGCGGACGGCGCCGTCATCGGGGCGGCAGCAGCAGCCGGCGCCATGGCGGCGGGCTTGGTCTGATAGGCCTGCCCCTGGCGCTCTTCCGACAGAGGATTGTCGGAGTGGCGGCAATTGCCTTCGAAGAATGCACCTGCTTCGACCGCAAAGGCTTCGTGCAGGATATTTCCTTCGACATGCGATGTGGCGCAGAGCAGGACCTTGCGGGCGCGAACACCGCCCTGAACGCGGCCACGAATGGTCACGTCGTCGGCCATGATCTCGCCTTGAATGAAGGCCTTGTCTCCGATGACGAGGCCCGCGCTGCGGACGTCGCCTTCCACGCGGCCATCGATCTGGATGTCGCCCGTGGACGTCAGGGTACCGTTCACCACCAGATCTGCACTGATGATGGACGGAGCAGCGGAGCGCACCGGGCGCTTCACCTGTGCCGTAGCCGGAGCAGTTTCGGCGTCTTTGCTCTTACTTGAAAACATTGCGGCCTGCCTCGATGAATCGGCTCGGGTTCCTTACGACGTCGGCGAGCCACACCTCGTAATGAACGTGTGGTCCGGTGCTGCGTCCGGTGGAGCCGAGTCTTCCAACGATCGCGCCCTTCGCCACTTTCTGGCCGACATGAACGAGGATAGCGGACATGTGGCCATAGCGGGTGTGGATTCCATAACCATGGTCAATTTCTACCATATTGCCGTATCCGCCGCGGGGACCGGCGAAAACCACGACGCCCGGGGCGGTGGCCGCGATGCCTGACCCCCAGGGACCCGCGAAATCGATGCCGGGATGGAAAGAAACCCGGTGCGTGAAGGGGTCGACCCGGCCGCCGAAACCGCTCGTGATCTCATATTGCGAGCCGTGTACGGGGGTGGTGAGGGGGACATGGCGCAGGCCGGAAAACAGTTCGTCCAGTTCCTGGCCATGCGCATCCGCCGAGGCGTAGGCGGCAATGAATTTCTGGTCGGAGATCCCGTCGATGTGCATTTCACCCAGAGGCACGTCGGGGCCGCCGACATTCTTCTGCTGTTCGAAGGCGCCCGGATCCATTCCGACCCGGCGGATGACGGTCTCCAGCAGCCCGATCCGGCTGGCCACCTGCCGGTCGACGCCGACCAGCAGCGCGGTCTCGTTTCCGCTCATATGCTGGATGCGCGCGGTCTGCTCGGCGAGCGTGCGGAAGGCGGGGTTCTTCATGACCGCCGAAGAGGGCGCGGGCACGGCAGGACGTTCGGTATGGAAAAACGCGCCGGCCAATTTTCCGACCGCGTCGTCCAGGAAACTCGCCTTCACGGGCTTGGCCGTGCGCGGTTGAGGCTGCGGGGATTGCGGCATGACGTTGAGCTGCGAGCCGCCTTCGCTGCCGCCGCCAACATCGTTGGCGTCGATACTGTCGCTGGCGGAGTTCGCGTTGGGCGCCACGGAGACATCGCCGTCATCCGCCACGCTGCCGCTCGACGGGCCGACAGACTTGGCCTGCAGGCTCTGGAACGTCGTGTCGACCTGTTCCTTGCGGCTGAGAAGCTTGGCGACCTTGTTTTGCTTGTTCTGCAGCTCGTCGGCGACATTCTTGAAGCGGTCTTCGGCGCCGACCAGCGCGTTGTTCAGCTCGTCGTAGGAGAGCTGCAGGTCGGCGACTCGATTCTCATATGTCGATTGCATCGACTGATAGCGATGATCCTTCGCCGCGATGATTCGATCCTTGAAGATCACGTTCACGGAAGCGAACGCGACCCATCCAAGAAAGATCAGCGCCAGGCCCGCCATGGTGGCTTGCAGGGTCGCGCCAAAGGTGAAGAACTGAACGCGACCGTCGCTGCGGATATAGATTTGACGCTCAGGAAACGTAGCGTGCAACCACGCCCAGACGCGGTCGACGAGACCATCGGCCATACCGGAACTTCCCTTTTCGGCGTCTTTCGCGCCAACCCCAGAAGTTTTCATTTCACCCATTTCCGGGCGCTCAATCAAGCTCTTAGCCCAGAAAAAGGATCTGGAAGTTAATGTCGGCCGGAACGGAGCGCGTTTACGGGTCATAGGGCTTTCGCCGCGTCGAGCACGGCCTCCACATGACCCGGGACTTTGACCTTGCGCCAAACCTGCCGGATGACGCCCTTGGCATCGACCAGGAACGTCGCCCGTTCCATGCCCATATACCGGCGGCCATATAGGGATTTTTCCACCCAGACACCATAGGCGTTGGCGGTCTTCAGTTCCGTGTCTGAACCCAGCGTAATGGTTAAGGTATACTTTTTCCTAAATTTTGCATGGGATTCGGGGGTATCCTTGGAAATCCCCACAATTTCTACGCCCGCCGCGGCAAATTTCCGCTTCGCCGCCGAGAAGTTGACGGCCTCCTTTGTGCAACCAGAGGTATCGTCCTTCGGATAGAAATAAAGGACATAGGGCTTGCCCTTGAGAGCCGCCGAAGACACCACTTCGCCGCCTTCGGCCGGCACCCGGAAAGCGGGAGCCTTATCGCCAGGCGCGAGTTGTTTCGCCATACGCTTTCCCCGTCTCAGCGGTTGGCCCGCATCGCTATCTGGCGTTTACCAAGAATAACCGTTAGGCGATAAGCTGATAAGCAAACCGGCGCAAGAGGCGGGCACGCCGGGGGCAGGCTTGCTTGCGAGCGCACACAAGACAGGTAGTGCCCGTTGGACGACGTCCTGACATTTCTTCAAGGTTGCCTGCACAGCATCCACGCCTGGCTTCGAAGCGCCGGGCGCTGGATCCGGCCTTACCGCGGCTATCTGAGAATCGCCGGATTGACGGCAGCGGGCGTTGTCGTCGCCATCGTGTTTTTTGTGGTCGGTGCGCTTATCCGCGTGCTTATCGGACCGATCTCGCTTGGACCGTTCAACGAACAGGTGGCGCAGGCCATTTCCGACTCCGTGCCGGGTCTTGCGGTCGGCTACGACCAGGCGGCCATCGAATGGTCGCGCGAAGAACACCGCGTCAATCTCGTTGTCCTGGGTGCACGCGTGCTCGACAGGCATCAACGCATCATCGCCCAGGCGCCCAAAGCCGAAGTCGATCTTGCCGCCGGCCCTTTTCTGCGCGGCAGGCTCGAGGTCAAGCGCATCGCGCTTGTCGGCATGCAGCTTACACTGGTGCGCACGCGCGACGGGCAGTTGCGGCTCGGCGTGGAGCGCGACGTCACCGACAACGACGTGCTGGAACGTATCCGCGAAGCGATCGCCAAGGCGAAAGGCGGGCCGTCTTCGCTGGAAAGTTTTGCGGTCCGCCACGCGCGTCTCGCCTTTTATGACGAAGCGACGGGCGCGTTCCTGATCTCGCCCGATGCGAATTTCCAGATCTCGACGGGCGTGCCGCGGAACTCCAACACCCTCGACGCCACCGTCGATTCCGATATCGAGATTTCCGGCAAGCCGGCGCACCTGCTCGCAAGCCTCAAGCTGCCGCGCGACGGAAAGGGCAATGTCACCGGCGACGTGAGCTTCACGGGCCTCAGCTTGCGGGCGCTGGGCCTGGATGCGCGCGCGTTCGCATTCCTCAGACCGTTCGATCTCAAGGCTGACATCACGGGCTCGTTCATCTTCGCGAATGGCGCGCGGCTTCGTTACGCCGATCTCGGCATCGGAGCGGAGGGTACGGTCAACGGTTTTGGGGTGCCGCTGAAGGTCCGCGCGTTGAAGGTCGTCGCGCGCTATGACGGCCAGACGGGCCGCCTCCTGCTCGACGATGCGTCGCTGGAAGGCGATCGCGCACGCGCGCACATCATCGGCAAAGGTCAACTCAGCTTCAATTCGGACAACCTCCTGACGCTGGCGACGCTCGATCTGACCGCCGACCACTTTCTCGTCAACATGCCGGGCGTGGTCACCCAATCCGTGACGCTCGGACGTATCTCGACGCATCTGGTCTACACGCCCGCCATACAGAAGATAGAAGTCCACGATCTCGTCGTATCGGGCGGGCCGATGAACGCGCATCTGAACGCCTCGGTCACGCTGGGCAACAAGACCTCTCCGGCAATCGCGGCGGACGGCTCAATCGCGGCCATGAACGTGCGCGATCTTCTGCACTACTGGCCTCTGCACATCGGCGAGGGCGCGCGCGAATGGATCGACAGCAACATTCCCGCCGGCCGCATCGGACCGATATCCATCCATGCCGACATCAAGCAGGGCGCGCTGGATCAGCCGGCCTTGCCAGAAGAGGCGCTCAATCTTCACGTTCCGCTGACAGGCGCCACGGTGATCTACATCGACGGCATGTCGCCGCTGACCAATGTTTCCGGCACCGCGGATCTGACGGGCGATACCTTCAAATCGACGATCGCGTCGGGGAATGTGGGGCCCATCAAGTTCAGCGATGGCAGCGTGCTGATCCCTCAGCTTCATCAGCACGGCACGGTGGGCGTCATCGATGCTCATATCGCGGGCGCGGTTCCCGACATCCTGACGCTTCTCGACCAGAAGCCGCTGCAATATCCCACGCGCTTCAACCTGAAGCCGGCGAGCGCAAAGGGCATGGCGACGGCCGATCTTTCCCTGCATGTGCCGATGCTGCGCGACCTGAACACGGACAACATCGCCATTTCCGCGAAGGTGAGCACCACCCAGTTCGCCATTGCTCTGGGCTCGCATACCAATATCAGCAACGGCACGGTCAATTTCGATATCACCAACGACAAGCTTCACGCCTCGGGAATGGTGTCCCTCGGCGGCGCTCCGGTGAATGCGGACTGGGTCGAGGATTTCAAGACCAAGGCCGACATCACCACTACTATCCTGGCCAGGGGGCTCGTCGACGAGGCGACACGCGATGCGCTGAACTTCCATGTCGGCGACCTGATGACCGGCCCCGTCTCCGTGAACGCGCAGATTCTGGGACATCACGGGCAGTTGCGCCGGGCGAACATGACCATGGATCTCACGCCCACGACGGTTTCGATGGATATCGTGAACTACCACAAGCCGCCCGGCGTGCCGGCGACGGCGCAGGTGAACGCGCAGTTCGCGCCGGATGCGAGCATCAAGACGGAAACGCTCGCCGTGACCGGCGCGGGCCTCAGCGTGCGCGGCACAGTGAACTTCGGCGCCAATGGCGATTTGGCGCGAGTCGATCTTCCGGAGGTGCGCGCAGGGCCCGCCAATGATTTTGCGGTGGTCTATTCGGATACCGCGGCAGGGGGCCTCGACGTCAATGTCCGAGGCCGTTCCGCGGACGGCACCGGGCTCGGCCGGCGCAAGGCCTCGCAGGTGAACAACGGCACATCGGCGCCCAACAACGCGCCGTTCCACTATTCGGTGCATCTGGACCGCGTGGTGATGCGCGACAACGTTTCGCTGTCGTCGTTCGCACTCGATACCGCGGGCACCGGGACAAGCCCGCAGACGCTTCTGCTGTCCTCGCTTTTGGGCAAGAGCAGGATCTCGGGCTCCATCGCACCATCCGACGCAGGCCGCCACGTCACCCTGACGGCGGACGATGCAGGGTCGCTGATCAAGGGTCTGTTCGGTTTTGAAAGCATGCGCGGCGGCACGCTCGACCTGAATGCCACGTTGTCGCCCTTGGCGCAGGCGAAGGGCAAGGCGCCGCTCGACTACGCGGGCACTCTCACGATCAAGGACTTCAAGGTCGTCAATCAGCCCTTCCTGGCGCGCCTGTTCGCGGCCGGATCGCTGGGCGGCGTTGTCGATCTGTTGCGCGGGGAAGGAATATCTTTCGACAAGATGGAAGTCCCGTTCCGGGCGCAGAACGATGCGATCACCATCCATGATGCGCGCGCCGCGGGACCTGCCGTCGGCATCACCGCGGATGGCTATATCGACCGTGCGCATAACCAGATCGCGCTCAAGGGCACGCTGGCGCCGGTCTACGGTTTGAACTCCGTGCTGGGCGCTATTCCGCTACTTGGCGATGTGCTCGTCTCGAAGCAGGGCGAGGGCATCATCGGCATGACCTATTCGGTCTCCGGTGACGCCGATCAGCCGAGCCTGAGCGTCAATCCGCTGGCGGCTTTGGCACCTGGAATTTTCCGCCGCATTTTCGAGGGCGCGATGCCGGTGGCGCCGCAACCAGCCACGCCGCCACCACAGGCCAACACCGGTCAACCGCCGACGCCGCAGCAGCAATAATCAGACGAGCTTCACCAGAACGTGCTTCTTCTTTCCGCTCGACACCTTGATCGTGCCGGAAGATGCGTCACTGGCGGAGACGTTCGCGGCGGGATCGCTCACCGGTGCGTCGTTGACCTTGAGACCATTGTTCTGGATCAGGCGGCGCGCTTCCCCATTCGATGATGCCACCCCGGCTTTCACCGCCAGCGCGAGGACGCCCATCGGAAAATCGCCTTTCGGCACTTCGACAGTCGGCAAGCCCTCCGCTGCAACGCCTTCCTCGAATGCCTTGCGCGCGGTTTCGGCGGCGGCGCCGGCGGCGGCGCGTCCGTGCAGGATGGCTGTCGCCTCGGTCGCGAGCGTTTTCTTTGCGTCGTTCAGTTCCGCGCCCTGGAGTTTTTCCAGCCGCGCGATTTCATCCATCGGCAGATCGGTGAAGAGACGAAGGAAGCGGCCGACATCGGCGTCTTCGGTATTGCGCCAGAATTGCCAATAGTCGTAGGGCGAGCGCATGTCGGCGTTCAACCACACCGCACCGGACACGCTCTTGCCCATCTTGGCGCCCGACGCCGTGGTGATGAGGGGCGTTGTGAGGCCAAAGAGCTGCACGTTCTCCATGCGGCGGCCAAGATCGATGCCGCTGATGACGTTGCCCCAT
>JBQCFD010000260.1:0-14561 GCA_051959625.1 Rhizomicrobium sp. | reverse complement strand
ACCAGCATCTCGGTCGCCGCGTAGAGGCCGACTCGAAAGGGTGAGAGCTCGAGAAACGCGGCATTGCGCTCATCGGGCGCCAACGCGTGCGCGACATCGCGGAATGCCGCATTCTCCTTCTGTCGCAGGATAAGAGAGTGGGCCGCCGCATCCCCTTCCTGCCCGATGCCGATTTGCAGAGTGCCGCCATCGGGCACCAAGCGCGCGACGTGAAGTCCGGCAGCGTACTCGCGAAGACCGATCGGCTCTTTGGGCGGGGCGAAAAGTGGAAAGTCCCAAGCTGGGGAGTCCAGTATGGCGTGAAACTCTTCCGCCCCAATCTCCGCCTCCCCCGGCATATAGGGGAGTTCGGAGTTTACCTGGCCCAGTAGCAGGAAATTCGTGCGGCCGTCACGCCGGGCCTTCAGCAGATCAAGCGTGAGGTCCGGGTTGCACGAAAGGCTGTAACGGTCGCCGCGCTTTGCGACCAGCTGGGCAATGACGTTCACGCCGCGGTCCAAGACGTAACGGAAAGCGTGCGTATAGTTCGCCGAAATGTAGTTCTGCTGCGCGTGGGGATTGGATAGCCACTTCCCCGCCAGAAAAAAGAACTCGTTGACCTCGATGTTGGGAGGGATCGTTCCACTGCGCAGCGCTTGTGCGTAGGCAAGTTCCGGGTAATCGCCAAACAGCCGTTCGATCACGGGTTCCAGGAAGCGCTTCTCCAAATCGGTGGCATAGCGCGGCTTTTCGAGCGTCAGGGCCGTGAAGATCTTTAGATCGACCCGCGGATCGGCGGCAGCCGCTGCATAGATGGCATTGCCGATATGATTGGCCTTCCCCAATCCGAGCGGCATCGCCAACACCAGGCGCGTGCCCAACGCGCCCATGATGTCAGCGCACAGGCTTTGGGGATCCTCGAATATGCGTGGCATTGATGACTCGGCAGCGGAGACGCATATTGGCCCGCCAACAATGATCGCGCCAGATGAGCGTTGACGCAAAAACCGAAGAACATGCGGTTGTCGCCGCTTCGCTCGCGCGAATGGGATTGCTGTCGGCCAGTGAGACCCTGACGGTCGGCGCGTTGGCGGGCGGCGTTTCTTGTGACGTCTGGCACGTCCGCATAAGCGATGGGCGCGAGATGGTCGTCAAACGCGCGCTGCCGCGTCTACGCGTGACGGCGGAATGGCGGGCGCCGGCCGAGCGGGCATCGACAGAAGCGGACTGGTTTCGCCTCGTAGCGGAGCTTGATCCGAGGCTTGTGCCAGAGGTTCTGGGCGAGGACCGACCGCATCATATGTTCGCGATGGAGTATCTAGCGACCGGCACCCATAAACTCTGGAAAAGCGAGCTCGCTGCCGGGCATATCGACGTCGATTTCGCCGCGCGTGTGGGAGAGGCGCTCGCCGGCATCCACGCCGCAACGGCCAATCGCGAAGACGTGAGGCATAACTTCGCGCACGATACGCAATTTCATGCGCTGCGACTGGAGCCGTATCTTCTGCACACCGCGAAAAGTCATCCAGACATCGCGACGCGTATCCGTGCATTGTCCGACGGCGTCGCCCGCGCCCGGATCGCGCTCATGCAGGGCGACATTAGTCCCAAAAACATCCTTGTCGGTCCTGAGGGACCTGTATTTCTGGATGCCGAGACGGCGTGCTACGGCGATCCGGCGTTCGATCTCGCATTCTGCCTCAATCATCTGCTGCTGAAATGCGTTTGGCATCGCAAATATCAGGGCGCTTACCTGGAATCCTTCTCAGCCCTGGCGCGCGCCTATCTCGATAATGTGCGATGGGAGGAGCCGCGAGGCATCGAAGCGCGCGCGGCCGCTCTGCTTCCCGCGTTGATGCTTGCCCGGGTCGATGGCAAGTCGCCCGTGGAATATCTGAATGTGGAAAAGGACCGGACGGCGGTCCGCGACGCCGCCAAGCGGATATTCATCGCGGAATACCGCGACCTTGCTGCCGTCGCGCAGCAATGGAAATCGCTGTTGAAATCGTGAACTGCGTCAGCGCTGTCGCGTCTGCTGCGGGTCGGAGTCGTAATCCGCGTCGCTTTTCTCGGGATCGTTCTTGAAACTTCCAGATGTCTTGGGCTTCTTGTCCGGACGCTGCGCGTTTTTGGTGCGCTGGTTCTGGAGATTTTTGCTTTCGTCGATATCCGGATTGGGGTGGCGAGCCATCTGTCGCTCCTTCCTGTCACAAGAAGGAAACGCCGCAACTTCAGGCGCTGTTCCAATCGGCTGGCCGAACGTTTGCCGTCGGCTATTTCGCCGTCTGAAGCTGGCGATCGCGAGATTTCTTGCCTTGAAGCGTCACATCGCCTTCCCGGGGCAAATCGCGTGTCCACGCCGCGAATTCCAGCGCAATGCCGTCAGGGTCGTAGAAATAGATGGAGCGGACGAAGGTCGTCGGCGTGATTTCGAGGCTGGCCTGCATAGGCGAGTCATCATGGCTCACCACGCGGGTGCATTCGATGCCTTTCGCAACCAGCTTGTCATGATACTCGTCGATCCTGTCTGCTGGAACATTGATGGCCACGTGGTTCATGGAACCGTGCGCGGACGGGCCCGGCATCGGGCCCTTTTTCGCGGAAGCTATTCCGGGCGCCGCATCGGGCGCGTCCGCGAACCAGAAAAAGGCTATGCAATCGCCGTTGCCGACGTCGAAGAAGAAGTGCTGCCCCATGCCGCGCGGCAGGTCGATGGTCTTGATGAGCGGCATGCCCAGCACGCCGGTATAGAAAGCCACAGTGCGCTCCATATCCTTGCAGACGAGCGCCAGATGATTGATGCCTGCGAATTCGAATTCGCTGTTCTTCGGCCGCGGCATTTGAGCCTCCCGATTGACCGCGCGAAGTGTAGCACGGCACCGGGGACTGCCAATCCATACCGCGCTCGCTGGATTTGCAGCGATCCGCCCGACCGCCTAGCTTGGCCAGCCTGTTGAGGGGGAATCGCATGGCATTCTGGAATCGCCGCAAGTCCGTGGACGCGCTTGCCGCAGTGGAATCGAGCGCGCGGCTGCGGCCGACACTGAGCTGGTGGCATCTCGTCGCCATGGGCGTGGGCGCAATTGTCGGCACCGGAATCTACACCCTGACGGGAATTGGTGCAGGCCTCGCAGGCCCGGCGGTGATCCTCTCCTTCGTTCTCTGCGGCGTGATCTGCGCCTGTGCGGCGTTCTGCTATGCAGAGATGGCCACGATGATACCGGCTGCAGGTAGCGCCTACACATACAGCTACGCAGTGCTGGGCGAGATGCTCGCATGGATCGTTGGCTGGAGCCTTATCCTCGAATATACCGTCGCGGCGGCGGCGGTGGCCGTAGGCTGGTCGGCGCATGTGGCGGAATTCATTCAGGCGGCCGGCTGGGCCGTGCCGGCGCCGCTTCTGCACGGTGTGATGTCGGGCGGGCTTGCCGATGTCCCTGCCATCATCATCTCCGCCATCGTCGCACTTCTCCTCATCGTCGGGACACGCGAGAGTGCGACGGTCAATCTCGTCCTCGTCGGCATCAAGCTGGCGGCGCTGGTTTTGTTCGTGATCCTCGCCGCGCAATCGTTCGACTCCGCAAAATTCCATCCCTTCATGCCTTATGGATTCGCCGCCCATGTCGGCGCGGACGGCGTGAAGCGCGGCGTCCTGGCAGCCGCGGCTTTGGTCTTCTTCGCATTCTATGGATTCGATGCCGTCTCCACGGCGGCGGAAGAGACCAAGAACCCGGGCCGCGATCTCAAGATCGGCATCATCGGCTCGATGGCGATTTGCACCGTCATCTACATCCTGGTCGCGGGCTCCGCGCTCGGCGCGTCCTCGTACCTCTCCTTTTCCAAGAGCGCGGCGCCGCTTGTCTTCATTCTCGACAGCCTGCAACACGGCATAGCCGCCCAAGTGGTTGCCGCGGCTGCGATCGTGGCGCTGCCCACGGTGATCCTGGTCCTGATGTACGGCCAGAGCCGCATCTTCTTCGTGATGGCACGTGATGGTCTTCTGCCGCCGTCGCTCTCCGCCGTTCATCAGAAGCGCGGCACGCCCGTGCTGATGACTGCGCTAACAGGCATCGTCGTTGCTGCGATGGCAGCAACGTTGCGGCTCGACGAGATTGCTTTGCTCGCGAACGCAGGAACGCTCTGTGCTTTCGTCGCGGTATCCGTGTCGATGATGGTTTTGCGCGTGCGCGATCCCAATCGCCCGCGCGCTTTCAAGACGCCTTGGCCCTGGCTGGTCGGCCCGATTTGCGTGCTCGGCTGCGTTTACCTTTTCTTCAATGGCCTGCCAACCTTCACGCAATGGTGGTTTCTGGTCTGGAACGGCATCGGTCTGCTGGTTTATTTCGGATATGCGGCGCGAGCCAGCAAACTCGCGAAACCCAGCTAAAACAGAGATTTCGCGTCGACTTGACGTCCGTGTCAGTTTCTCATGACACGTTGTGCAGATGCGCCCTAACCCCCGGTTAAGCCTCCACGCCTAATCTTGCGTAGGGGAAACGCCGATGACGGAACGCCTTGAGAAAGTAGGGACCGAGGTCAATCCAGCTTCGCTGGAGAATGACACGCTCGCCTTCCTGCTTCGCTACTGGAACGAAAAACGCGGACCGCGCACCATGCCGTCGCGCGCCGACATTCGCGCATCAGACCTGAAGGAGCATCTGGGCTGGGTGATGCTGGTGGAAGTTCTGCCGGACCTGGCGGATTTTCGCTACCGGCTGATGGGCACGCTGGTCACGCAATATTTCCTGAAAGACAGCACCGGAAAAACCGTCACCGAAATCTACGCTCATCAAAATCCGGCGGCCGGCAAAGGGGTCGCCGCCATCTTCCGCAAATGCGCGAGAGACAAGGCGGTCGTGCATTCCTATGGCGATGCCGGCTGGATCGGCGAAGGCTTCGAAAAATTCGATTGCATCTGTTTGCCGCTGTCGGATGACGGCGAGCACGTGAACATGATCCTGCATGCCTTCGTGTTCGACCGTTCCAGCGTGCTGCTCGCGCGCGAAGTGGCAAAGGCGAATGGCGGGCAGCTTCCATCCATAGCGGCCCGCACCGCGAGCTAAGTTTTCCTTGCAGCTTTACCTGTTCCTCCGCTAGCTCTTGGCGCGGGGAGAATATGCATGTCCGATCCGTCGAATGCTGCGGCGCAAAATGGCCGCATGAGTCTTGTCGTCATCGCATCGTCCGCCGGCACGATGTTCGAATGGTACGACTTCTTCATCTACGGTTCGGTCGCCCCCATCATCGCAAAACATTTCTTCGCCAGCGCAGGCGAGATGCAGGGTTATATCCTCACCTTGCTGACGTTTGCCGCCGGCTTTTTCGCGCGGCCATTCGGTGCGGTCTTCTTTGGAGGACTGGGAGATCGCACGGGCCGCAAGCGCACGTTCCTGGTAACCATCACCGTCATGGGCCTTGCGACATTTCTCGCCGGACTCCTGCCCGATGCGAATGCGATCGGCTCGGCTGCGCCGTGGCTGCTCGTCGGTCTTCGCGTGCTTCAGGGATTTGCGATCGGCGGTGAATATGGGGGTGCCGCCATATACGTCGCCGAACATTCCGCACCGAACAGGCGCGGCCTGGCGACCGGCTGGATTCAGCTTTCGGCGTCCATCGGCCTGATCCTGGCGCTCGGCGTCATCATCATCGTTCAGCGTTTGACCGGAGAGAGCGCATTCGCCGACTGGGGCTGGCGCGTTCCGTTCCTGCTTTCGGCCGTGCTGCTGGCGATTTCGTTGTGGATCCGCCTGCGGCTTGATGAGTCCCCGATGTTCCGGCGGATCCAAGAGGAAGGCCGTGTCGCGAAAGCGCCGCTTCGGGAGACTTTTTCGAGTTCCGCCAACCTCAAGATCATTCTCGTGGTGCTGATCGGCGTCCTGATCGGACAGGGCGTCGTGTGGTACCTGGCGCAGTTCTACACGCTGTTCTTTCTGCAGCACGTGCTGAAGCTCGACCTCGCCGATTCTACGGCGATGATCATGATCATCACTGTCATAACGCTGCCCTTCTACGTTTTCTTCGCATGGCTTTCGGACAAGATCGGCCGAAAGCCGATCATGCTGGCGGGCCTCGGCGTCGCGGCCCTGACCGTATTTCCGGTTTTCCACATGCTGACGGACAGCGTGAATCCGGCACTCGCCCGGGCGGCGGCCCGTTCACCGGTGACCGTGATCGCCTCACCTTCGGATTGCTCGCTGCAGTTCGATCTGATCGGCAAGGCAAAGTTCGTGACGTCCTGCGACGTCGCCAAGAGCGCACTTACCAACATGGGCGTTCCGTATCGCAACGAAGCCTCGTCGGAAGGTTTTGCCCGTGTGCGCGTCGGCACCGAAGATGTCGCCAGTCCCGACGGCCAGGCACTTACCCCCGCCGACCTGGCGGCCGCCAAGAAAGACTTCGACCTTCGGCTCAAGGCGGCCCTCACCGCCGCGGGTTATCCCGAAAGCGCCGACCCCGCCTCCGTCGACAAGGCCCGCGCCATCGTCTTGTTGCTTATCCTGGGACTGGCGGCGGCGGCCCTGTATGCGCCCCAGGCTGCGGCGCTGGTCGAGCTGTTTCCCACCCGCATTCGCTACACCGCACTGTCGGTGCCCTATCATGTCGGCGTGGGATGGTTCGGCGGCTTTCTGCCGGCGACGGCATTCGCCATCGTGGCTGCGACAGGCGATATCTATTCGGGTCTCTGGTATCCCGCCATCGTCGCCGGAATCGGCTTCATCGTTACGCTGCTGTTCCTGCCGGAAACCTACAAGCGCTCGATCGAATAGCTATTTGACTTCGACGGGCACGCCGGGCTCGCGCTTGGACGGATGGATAACGAGCGATGACTTCACGCTTGCCACGTTCTTCGCCGCCGTAAGCGTATCGGTGATGAAGGATTGGAAAGACGACAGGTCCTTCGCCACGCATTTCAACAGAAAGTCCACCTCGCCCGAGAGCATGTAGCATTCGCGCACCTGCGGCCACTGCCGGCTCTGTTCCTCGAAACGCTTGAGATCTGCATCCGCCTGGCTCGACAGCCCCACGAAAACGAAGGCCGTCACTTCATAGCCAAGTGATTTTCCATCGAGATCGGCGTGATACCCCTTGATGTATCCGGCTTTCTCCAGTGCCCGCATACGGCGGAGGCAAGGCGGTGCGGTTATCTTGGCCCGCCGGGAAAGCTCGACATTGGTGATGCGGCCGTCGGCCTGAAGTTCGGAAAGAATACGCAGGTCGATGGAGTCGAGCTTGTGGTGTTCCATAGAGGGTGCCTAGAGAGGTTGGTGACGCCCTATTATCCTCCCCCAGCGTCATTTGCGCAATAATATTTCTCAGGCGAGAAACATACTGTCCATGCGATGCGGGATCGGTGGTTGTTGCTGTTAAGCTTCGTCAACCGGCGCGTGCGATAAGGGGACGGACAGCCCTGGCGGCAAGAGCCGTCTCGTCTTCGGCGGCGGGACGGTCAAAGGGCTCGAGGACACCATCGAATATTCGGGTCCAGCCCTGCCGCAGCATTCCTTCGTGAAAACGGGCAAATTTCTGCGATTTGCCGGGAAGCGCGAAAACATAGGTCGGCGTCCCCGAGGCCACGGCTTCCGACACCATGCTCACCGAGTCATTGGTGACCACCAGATAGTCCGAAAGCGCGAGCAACCCGAAATAGGGATTGTCGCCCGACCCATCCCAGACGAATGACCGCGTGTCCGACAATACCGATTTCAGAAGCGCGACATTTGCCTCCCCCGTGCGGCGGGAGGGCGTGACGAGGAGGCTTCCTCCGGTAGCGGAAGCGGCTTTCTTGAGCGACTCAGCGAGCCGCACCACCTCCGTCTCTCCCAGACTGTAAGATGCGTTGCTGCCCCCGATAAGCACGCCGATATAGGGCCGCGGCAGATCGGCAATGCGTGGCGCGAATTGCGCGGCGCCCTGGTTCAATTTCGCCGCGGTGATGTGATGCAGCGCGCCCCGGGTCGAAACGACATTGGCGCCGCGAACGCGGTCATGTTCGGGCGCAATGACAAGATCGAAATGCTTTGGCGAGATGCCCGGATTCTGAATGAACACCGCAACCGTATTCCTGCCGGCACGGCGCCCCTGGGTACGAACATAGAGCGCCGCGGCGATGCTTTGACGGCCCGAAGCGATGACGAGATCCGGCCAAGGCGGCAGCAGTTTATCGCTGTCCCCGGTAAGGGCATGCGCCTGTCCCAGACGGAAATAAGGCGATAGCTGCCGCCAGGGCGCGCGCAGTGCGACATGCTTGACGATGGGCGAGAATCCAAGCGCTTCGGCAAGGCCCATGCACTGGTTCAGGCCACCGGTGTGCCCATCCGTGATGATCCAGCACGTCGAAAAGGATCGGTCCATCAGAATCCGTGACGGAAGCAAGCGGGATTGGTGATATGCGATTCTTCAGTATGACGCCGCATTCGCGGTTTCGCGTCCGAACATACGCTTTACGAAAGCACTGAGGCGATGGCGCGCGCCTTCACGGCGAACCACGCTTTCATCCGTGACCCAATTCACCTGGATGACCCGTCGGGGGCCTTCAAAGGGCTCGAAGCCGTGCCACGCGGTGGGGCCGTTCTTGAAGATCAGGAGCGTGCCGCGGTCGGGCGGCACTTCGGCCGCATAGTCCTGGAGATCCCTTTCGCCGCGGAGCAGCCGCAAGCGCCCGTGGCTGCTTTCCCAGTCGCGATTCATGTAGAGCAGCACCGTTACCAGCTTCGTCTTGCTATCGGTGTGGATCTTGCCGTCCGCCGCCTTGCTGACTCCGCGCACCGTCGCCGTGGTGGGGCGGCCGCTCAAATCCATGCCCAGCTTTTCTTCCACGAGCTTGGTGATTTCCGGACCCTGCAGGGCATCCATCAGAGCTGCAAAGCGCGCACCGTATTGCAGCGACGCCAGCGGGAAGCTCCCGGGATGCCGGATATCCGGAAAGTCGGCTTCGATGCCGGCCTGCGCATGATCGCGAATGAAGCCCGGAACAATGACATGCTCAAACGGGTCCTGCTGCGCTTCGCGCGCGCGCAACGCTTCAAAATCGACGATCGCGCCGGCTGCCGTCATCATCAGGCTTCGGCGTGAAACACGTTGAGCTTCTTCAGAAACAGCGACAGCCGCCCGCGCCGTGCCTTGCGCTCGACATCGGCCTGGCTGCGCACATAAGCCATCTGCACCACCCGGCGCTCTCCCGCGAACGGCGGATGGCCGTGCCAGGAATTGTCCGAACGCTTGAACGCAATGAGCGTGCCGAATATCGGCGGCGCTTCGCAGGCGTAGTCGTCCATCGACGTCGGACCGTTCAGCACGCGGAAGCAGCCTTCACCGGACGATCCCCAATCTTCGTTCAGATAGACGAGCGCGGTGGCAATCTTCGCTTCACCGTCATTGTGAATGCGGCCATCTTTCGCAGCGGACCATTTGCGCACTGTGATGAGGCGCGGTTTGTCCTTGAGGTCGATGCCAAGCTTGGCGCCCAGTATCTCGGCGAAACGATCGCTGCTCATGTCCTCGATCAGCTGCTCGAATGCGCCTTTCACGTCCATTTCCGAGAGCGGGAAAAAGCCCGCCCGCGCGATGCCGGGGAAGTCGTCTCGGAGGTTGCTCCGCGCCGTCTCCGTAACGACGGCGGGCGCGAGCACGTGGGAGTAGGGGACGTGGCGCCCTTCGGCCTGTGCGAGCTTGTCGAAGTCTATGATGGAACTCATCGTCCAATTCCGCTTTCGCCCCCCGCGCGCTCCAATAAGCACCCGGGCACTGTTGAGTAAAGATATAGCGGATCGGGTGGAATCAGCACATCGCCGATTCGGTTAATGCGGCCGAAACCACAGTCTAAGCCCATGAGGCGACAAGAGTTCGCGAGCCGCTTGACCTTTGTAACAACCCTCCCGATATGAGGCGCCGGGGCTGGAAGATCATAGACGGTCGGCGTCCCACTTACCTACGGAAGCGCCATGCCCGATATCCATGCGAAAGTTGTGATTTTGGGAAGCGGGCCGGCGGGGGCAACGGCAGCCATCTACGCCGCGCGCGCGATGCTGAGCCCGGTGATGATTGCGGGCATCCAGCCCGGCGGTCAGCTCACGATCACCACCGAGGTCGAGAACTATCCGGGCTTCGCGGAAGCCATCCAGGGCCCGTGGCTGATGGAACAGATGCAGGCGCAGGCAGAACATGTCGGCACGAAGCTTGTGCAGGACATTATCGTGTCGGCCGATCTGGCAAAGCGGCCCTTCACGCTCGTATCGGATTCAGGTGACCGCTACGTCGCGGAGACTCTCATCATCGCGACTGGAGCCAGCGCCAACTGGCTTGGCCTTTCCTCCGAGGAGAAGTTCAAGGGTTTCGGCGTCTCCGCTTGCGCCACATGTGACGGCTTCTTCTATCGGGGCAAGCGCGTTGCGGTTGTGGGCGGCGGGAATACAGCGGCCGAGGAGGCCCTTTTCCTGACAAATTTCGCCGACAAGGTCACATTGATCCATCGCCGTCCGACATTGCGTGCCGACAAGACGAACCAGATGCGCCTCGCCGACAATCCGAAAATCGAAATAATTTATGATTCCGTCGTGGACGAAGTTCTCGGTAGTGAGAACCCGCGCGGCGTGAACGCGATCAAAGTGCGCAATCTGTCGGAGGGCGCGTCGCAGAAGATCGATGTCGATGGATTGTTTATCGCGATCGGTCACTCCCCCGCGACGGAGTTGTTTCGCGGGCAGGTCGAGATGGATGACGACGGTTATATCAAGACCGCGCCGGACTCCACGCGCACGAGCGTACCGGGCGTGTTCGCGGCCGGCGACGTGAAGGACAAGATTTTCCGGCAGGCCGTGACGGCTGCCGGCATGGGCTGCATGGCGGCATTGGAAGCGGAGAGGTTTCTGGCCGGAGGTCACTAGGCAGCCATTTTAGCGTCTGGAGGGGCGCGACGATGGATTGGGACAAGTTGCGTATCTTCCACGCGGTGGCATCCGCCGGAAGTTTCACACACGCAGGACAGATGCTGACGCTGAGCCAGTCGGCCGTGAGCCGGCAGATCAGCGCGTTGGAAGACGAAATCACCACGCCGCTATTCCAGCGCCACGCGCGCGGGCTGACGCTCACCGACGAGGGGGAGCTTCTGTTCACGGCGGTAAGCGATGTTCTTTCGCGGCTCGGGCAGGCGGAAGAGGCGCTGAAGAACGCGCAATCCGCACCGCGCGGCTCGCTCAAGATCACCACCAGCCACGGCCTCGGCACCCATTGGGTATTGCCGCGCATCGAAGCGTTCCTGAACGAGTTTCCCGAACTTCAGGTTCATCTCGTTTTCGAGGATCGCGAACTCGATCTTGCGCAGCGCGAGGCTGACATTGCCGTTCGTATGCGCGCGCCGGTGCAAGCGGACCTCATTCAGCGCAAGCTCTTCACGGTCCACTACCATCTCTACGCGGACAAGAATTACCTTGCCAAACATGGCACACCGCAGAATTTCGCCGACCTGCAGAGCCATGTGCTGATCGCATATGGCGAATCCGCGGCGCCGGAAATCCGCGACGTGAACTGGCTGATAGATTCGGTGCGCAAGATCTCGCCGAACGGCACCTATCGCGCGCTGAGGATCAACAATCTCACGGGCATCCTTCACGCGACGGAAGCTGGCGTCGGGGTGGCGGCGCTGCCTGACTATATCGCGGCCGAGCGGCCGGACCTGGTGCGCGTGCTGCCCGACACCGAAGGGCCGTCGTTCGATGTACACCTCGTCTATTGTGATGCTCTGCGGCAGTCCAAACGAGTGGCCGCGTTTCGCGACTTCCTGGTCAAGGCTGCAAAAGACTGGACTTTCTGAATGCGCGTGAAATGGCGGACAGGTTCTTGAATTGGCGTAGAGCAGGGCTACATCAAGCTTGCTGCTCTCCCTCCCCCGGGGATCAGCGGAGGACGTGTCCTCCGTGTTTCGCTTCTTCCCCCTTTTGAAGCGGAATTGACACACGCAACTGTCGCCGGAGCTCCCCCCGCTCCGGCGACTTTTTATTTTGACCTATTGCAGGTGACTGCGCAGCATCCAGGCCGCCTTCTCGCTGGCCTGCATGCGCTGGATAAGCAAATCCATCGTGCCCTGGTCGTCGGCTTCCTCCGCGATCTTGAACGCGCCCCGGCAGCTCTTCGAAAGGGTTTCGTTATCTTCCGCGAGATCGCGGACCATCTGCATGGCGGGCGATATGTTATCGCCGCTCTCCTGGATGGACGTGAGCTTGGCGAAGGCGCGATAGCTGGCCGGAGCGTATTCGCCAAGCGCGCGAATGCGTTCAGCGATCAGATCGCCCGCATCGTGCAATTCGTTGTACTGGGTTTCGAACAGCGTGTGGAGCGCCGCGAAATGCGGCCCCGTCACGTTCCAATGGTAGCCGTGCGTCTTGAGATAAAGCATGTAGGTATCGGCAAGAACCTTCGAAAGCGCCTCTCCGACCGCCTTGCGCTCGCCCTGCTTCAATCCAATGTTCACGTCCATGACCGGCTCCATTTCTGGCTTGCACAGCTAAGATAGTCCCTGGGCGCCGGTGATCAAGCAGTTTGGAATAACTATAAAGAGATATTGCAAATGGACCTGAACGACTTGCGGGAAACCTCGAATTTCGACGACAGGCGCGGTCAGTTCGGCGGCGCCGGATGGGGCGGCGGGTTCGGGGGTTTCCCCGTCGGTATCCCGATCCGCGGCGGAGGATTGGGATTCATCGGATTCATCATCTTGATGCTGCTGTTCAATTCCGGTGGCGGCGGTTTGTTCACCGGCGGCAACGACATCTACCAATCCGGCAGTCCGACCGGCGTCGAGCAATCAGGAACCCATGGCGACGAGGCGGAATTCAATTTCGCGCGCAAGATCGTATGGTCGGCGGAACAGGTTTGGGCCCCGATCCTGAAGGACCGCGGCGTGACGTTCTCGCCGGCAGTCGTCACGTTCTACGACAATCAGACACCGACGGCGTGCGGCACCGGCCAGTCATCGGCGGGCCCGTTCTACTGTCCCAACGACGATCGCATCTATCTCGATCTGTCCTTCTTCAACCAGCTCGCCGACCAGTTCGGCGCGCCGGGACAATTTGCCCAGGCTTACGTGATCGCACACGAATACGGACACCACATCCAGAATCTCGTCGGCACGATGAACCGCGAAGAGGGTGCACTGCAGGGTTCGGGAGCGCGCGGAGCCAGCGGCGCATCGGTGCGGCTCGAGTTGCAGGCCGACTGCTTCGCCGGCGTGTGGACCTATCACGCCAACCGGCAATTCCACATCCTGGTGAAAGGCTATGTCGAAGGTGGATTGAGCGCAGCAGCCGCCTTTGTCGACGACACGCTGGAGAAGCAAGGCCAAGGCTATGTCGTGCCGGATTCCTTCACTCACGGCACCAGCGCGCAACGCATGCGCTGGTTCAGCCGCGGACTCGCGCGCGGGGACATGAACGACTGTGACACCTTCGGCGCCGCAACGCTGTGATTGCTAGGCGGCTGCCTTGTGCTGCGCCACCACCTGATCCGCGAGCTTGCCGGAGAGTTCGGCAAGATGGTCGAATTCCATTTCGTAGGTCCCGACACCCTGCGTCAGCGAACGCAGGTCGATGATGAGGCTGTGCAGTTCGCTCAATGGCATCTGCGCTTCGACGGTATCCCAGCCTTTCCACCCGGCCCGCGCGTCGTAACCCAGCAATTGCCCGCGCCTGCCACTCACCACCTGATTGGCCTTCGAAGTCGCGTCGTTGGGCACGTGGATCTTGACGCGCATAATGGGCTCGAGAAGCACCGGCGCACAGTTCGGCATGCCTTCCGTCATCGCGATGCGCGCGGCCGTCTGGAACGCGGCATCGGATGAATCGACCGTGTGATAGGAGCCGTCGACCAGCGCCACGCCCACATCCACCACGGGAAAGCCGAGCGGGCCGTGCTTCAAGTATTCGATCACGCCCTTCTCGACCGACGGGATGAACTGGCGCGGGACCACCCCGCCCTTGATCTGGTCCTCGAACGCGAAACCGGTGCCGCGCGGCAACGGCTTGATCTCGATGTGGACGTCGCCGAACTGGCCGTGACCGCCGGATTGCCGTTTGTGCCGCCCATGCTGCTTGCCCGGCTTGCGGATCGTTTCCTTGTAGGGCGTTTTCGGCGGATGGGCCGCGATCTTGAGCCCATATTTGCTCTGCAATTTTTCGATTGCCACCTTCAGGTGGATTTCTCCCTGCCCCAGCAGCGCCATTTCATGCAGTTCGGCATCCTGCTTGAAGTGAAGGGATGGGTCCTCTTCCTGCAGCTTGTGAATAGCCGCGGTGAGCTTGACCTCATCCTTGCGGTCGGTCGTCTCCACGGCGATGCCGTAGACTACCGGCAATTCCTCGACCTGGACCTTCGGCAGCGCGATTTTTGCCGAGCACAGCGTATCGCCGGTCAACACGCCCTCGAGCCTGCCGAGAGCCACCGTATCGCCGGCTTTGGCTTCGTTGAGCTTGGTCTGACCATCGCCTTTCAGCGAAAACATTCCGCCGACGCGTGCATCGCCCTCGCGGCCATGCAGAACGGCACCGTCTTTAAGCGCACCGGACATCACACGCGCCAGCGATAGCTTGCCG
>JBQCFD010000259.1:0-9083 GCA_051959625.1 Rhizomicrobium sp. | reverse complement strand
CATGGCGCTGGGCCATTTCATGATGGCGTTCGAGCCGCTCTTCTATTTCGCGCTCGCCACCATCGCCATCGGCAACGGCCTGTTCCTGCCGAGCCTCGCGAGCCAGATCAACCAGCTCTATGCGCCGGACGATCCGCGCCGCGCCACGGCCTACAACATCTATTATGTGGGCATAAACCTCGGCGCGTTCCTGTCGCCGTTCGTCTGCGGCACGATCGGCGAGCTTTACGGCTGGCATTGGGGCTTCACGCTTGCAGGCGTCGGCATGGCGATCGGCCTCGCAACCTATCTAGGTGGCTCGCGCTATCTTCCGAAGAACAACGGCGCCCAAGAACACAAGCCCGCGGCCGGACAATCGCGCCGCGCGCCCATCGCGACTTATGTTCTTCTGCTCGCGGTGATCGCCATCGTGGTGATCTTCCGCGCGGCCTATGAGCAATCCGGAAACACGCTGGCCCTGTGGGCCGACAGCGGCGTGGACCGCATGGCGGGCGGGTTTTCGATTCCGATGACGTGGTTCCAGTCGCTCAACCCGCTGATGATCTTCCTCTTCACGCCCGTGATCGTCGCCTGGTGGACTCGCGCGGCGAAGCAAGGCCGCGAACCGGGCAGCGTGAGCAAGATGGCAACGGGAGGCTTCATCGTCGGCGCTTCGTATCTGATGCTCGCCGCCGTTGCGCATATGAGCGGCGATGCGCGCGCGAGCTGGCTGTGGATCGTCGTGTTCTTCTTCGTCTACACGGTGGGCGAGTTGTTCATCCTTCCGGTCGGCCTCGGGTTGTTCGGCAGGCTGGCGCCGGCCGAACTCGCCGCCACCGCCATTGCCGCGTGGTTCATGGCCGCGTTTTTCGGAAATCTCGCGGCGGGCGCGCTGGGCGCTTTGTGGAGCGCGGTATCCGTCCCCGTCTTTTTCGCGATCGTCGGCGCGGTGGGTATGCTGTCGGGCGCGCTTCTGCTCGCGCTCAGCCCATGGGCCAACCGCACGGAAGCCGCCGCCGGGATGCCGCGCGTCGAGGGAGCGGACATCGATACCGCGGCGCTCGCCGCCGATTCCCGGCACTGAACGCGCGGCTTCGCAAAGCCTTTCCTTATTGTCGGCGACGTCGCAAGCTTCCGCGGATCCGCGTTGGAGCAGCTTCGCACGTCTATGAGCACCCGGCGACATCTCCCCACCCGGGGCGGCAACACGGACGAGCGCGTCATCCGCGTCGTCTCCTATACGGACTTCCTCTGCCCCTATTGCCGGCGCTTCCGCACGGTGTTGAAGCGGTTGAGGCAGGCCTTTGGCGAACGCATCGCCTATGCGCTGCGGCATTTTCCCATCGAGCGAATCCACCCTGGCGCCACCTTCGCTGCCTACGCGGTCGAAGCTGCAGGCCGGCAAGGCAAGTTCTGGGAAATGCACGACCGTCTGTTCGAGGAAGAGCCGCCATTCGACGAGGCGCATATCCGCGACATGGCGCGCGAGATCGGCCTCGACATGGAGAAGTTCGAGCGCGACCTCGCCGATCCGGAAACCCGCGCGCATGTGGACGCCGATATCGCGGAGGGCCGCTCGCACGGCGTCAGCGGAACCCCGACCATCTTCGTCGATGGCGTGCGCTACGACGGCGCCTGGGATTTCTATTCGCTGGCGGATGCGTTCGAACAGCCGGTGTCGGAACGCA
Source organism: Rhizomicrobium sp. (assembly GCA_051959625.1). GTDB lineage: Bacteria > Pseudomonadota > Alphaproteobacteria > Micropepsales > Micropepsaceae > Rhizomicrobium. The sequence continues at coordinate 7,416 of JBQCFD010000259.1, read as the reverse complement.
TCCGACGGTCCGCCCACGCCTTCGCCAATCTTCCCGCGTCCGGCGGCCTTGTATTGCTGATCGCCGCTGCGCTGGCTCTGATCTGCGCGAACACGCCGCTGGCGAATTTCTATCGTCTGTTCATCCATTCGAGCTTCGGCATCGGTCCTCCGGATACGCCGCTGTCCCTCACCATCGGCGACTGGTTTTCCGAAGGCCTCCTCGCGGTGTTCTTTCTGCTCGTCGGCCTGGAAATCCGCCGCGAGATGACGGCCGGCGCACTGTCTGACATCCGGGCCGCGATCTTGCCGGTGATCGCGGCAATCGGCGGCGGAATCGTGCCGGCGCTGATCTATCTGTCCTTCAACCGCGGCAGCACCATGCCGGGATGGTCGGTGCCAACGGCTACGGATATCGCCTTCGTGCTCGGCATTCTCGCCTTGCTGGGCGATCGCGTGCCCCAGCAGCTGCGCGTCTTCATCGCGGCGTTCGCGGTGATGGACGACATCATCTCCGTGCTGACGCTCGCCATCTTCTATCCGCACAATTTCGCGATTGCCTGGCTGGCGGGCGCGGGCGCGGCAATGCTGGCGATGTATGCGCTGAATGTGAGCCGCGTCTATGTCGCGTGGCCTTACGTGTTGATCGCGGCCGTCGCATGGTTCTGCCTGCACGCGGCCGGCGTGCACGGCGCGTTGGCCGGTATCGTGCTCGCCGGTTTCCTGCCCACGCGTCCCGCGCCCGATGCGGCGCCCTTGCTGGCCCAAGCCGCCAATGCGCTGTCAGCGCTGGAGATCGCGCAAGCCGACAAGAATGCAACGGAAGACGATCGCAGCACCGTGCTCGATTGGGCGGGACGCAATCTCTCTGCCGCCAGCGAGCGCCTGCTCTCGCCCGCGGATCGGGTCGAGCGCGCGGTCGCACCGTGGAGCACTTACCTCGCGCTGCCGCTGTTCGCGTTCTCCGCCGCCGGCGTGAGCTTCAATGCCGACCTGTCCGCGCCGGGCGCAATCTCAATCATCGCCGGCGTCGTTCTCGGTCTGGTGATCGGCAAGCCGCTGGGTATCGGCATCTTCTCGCTTGCAGCGGTGAAGACCGGGATCGCCAGCGCACCAAAAGGCGTCGATACAGGTGTCTTCGCCGGAGCGCTGTGCCTGTGCGGAATCGGCGACACGGTTTCGCTCCTTCTGGCCGATCAGGCGTTTCCGGCGGGCGGCGACGCGGCCATCGCCAAGATCGCCGTGCTCGCCGGATCGGCCATCGCGGCATGCCTTGGCGCGGCGATCATCGCGTCGCGGCCGCGCGAAGCCTTGGGCTGATTGCGGCCCTGCAAACGGACCGCAAGACATTCACTCACAAGAGAGTGAATATTGACGAACCGGCGACCGGCCCGCATAGTGCCCAAAAATCGGCGTCCATGGAGATGCCGAGGGAGGGCGTTCGGTGCATCGGAAGACTGTTACGCGGAAGCGGACATACGGGCCGTTTCCCATTTCCCGTTTGCCTGACCGGCGAAGCTCCTGAACGTGGCCGCTCACAAGCCATCGGTGGATGGAGCAGGCGGCGCGGGCATTACGCCCCCCGCCAGCGGTTCGCGTGCCTGGGTCGTGCTGGGCATGTTGTGTTTCGTCTACGTCCTGAACTTCCTGGACCGGTCGCTGCTATCGATCCTGGCCAAGCCCATCGAAGATTCGCTGCATATCACCGATGGCCAGCTTGGCCTGGTCAGCGGCCTTTTCTTCGCATGCTTCTACTGTTTCATTTCCATCCCCATCGGCTGGCTTGCCGACAAGACGAGCCGGGTGTGGGTGCTCACCCTCGCTTGTGCGATCTGGAGCGGGGCCACCATGGCCTGCGGCGTCGCCGCGAACTATGTGCAGCTTGCCATCGCGCGCATGACGGTCGGTTTCGGCGAGGCGGGAGGCGTGCCGCCTTCTTATGCGATCGTCTCCGACTATTTCCCTTCGGGAAAGCGCGGCACCGCGCTCAGCATCTACAATCTCGGACCGCCGATCGGCGCGGCGCTGGGCACAGCCTTCGGCGCATCCATCGCCGCCGCCTATAGCTGGCGCGACGCCTTCATCATTCTGGGATCGGTGGGCGTGTTCACGGCGGTGTTGCTGCGGCTGGTCGTGCGCGAACCCGTCCGCGGCGGCCTGGACCACCACTCCGCAGATGATGCGGGCACCGCGGTTTCCGGCTTCGGGGAAACGGTTGCGATGTTCTTCACCAGGCCCTCTCTGGTGCTGGCTGCCCTGGGAAGCGGGGTGACGCAAATCGTTACCTATGGCGCAGGCGGCTTCACCACGCTCTTTCTCATGCGCGAGAAGGGCATGACGCTGGAAGAAGTCGCAATCTGGTCCGCGCTCGTCGTCGCCATCGGCATGAGCGGCGGCATCTTCATCTCCGGCGTGGTGATCGACCGTTTCACGCGCCGCTGGAAGCAGGCCTACGCGCTCATTCCCGCCGCGGGCCTGGTACTCGCTTTGCCGACCTTCGCCGCATTCGTCTGGGCGCCGACATGGCAGCTCGCGCTGGTCTTCCTGCTCGGTCCCTATTGCTTCAACTTCTTCTACCTGTCGTCCTCGGTCACGTTGGTGCAAGAAGAAGTGCGCCCCGATCAGCGCGTCACGTCCGGCGCGCTGCTGCTGCTGGTGATGAACCTGATGGGCATGGGCATCGGTCCGACCTTCGTCGGCGCGGCGAGCGACTACTTCCATGCCGCGCACCCTCACAATTCCCTGCAGCTCGCTTTCTGGCTGCTGGTGCCGTTCTATCTCGTGGCGATCGCCATTTTCCTTTGGCTGGCGCGGGTTCTTCGCAAGGAAGCGCTCGCAGAGGGAGTCTCGCATTGATGTCTCGCCGTTCCATCGCCTCCGCTGTTGCAGCGCTTTCACTTGGCTTCATCGCACCGGCGTTCGCAGCCAAAGCGCCCATCGTGAACGCGCCGGCCGGCGCGATGAGGGGCACCACCGAAGGCAATCTCGACGTCTTCAAGGGCATCGCCTACGCCCAGCCGCCCGTGGGAGCGTTGCGCTGGAAGCCGCCAGTGCCGCTGCCGCGATGGTCCGGCACGCGCGACGCGACCGCATTCGGGCCGGCTTGCATCCAGCCCGAATCCAAAACGCCAAGCGTCTATTCCCCCGCGGCACCTCTGCCCATGAGCGAGGATTGCCTGTCGCTCAACATCTGGGCGCCGGCGCATGCGCGCAATGCGCCGGTGTTCTTCTGGATCTATGGCGGTGCGCTGTGGGGCGGCGCCAGCAGCGAACCGTTGTATGACGGAACGCGGATGGCCGAGCGCGGCGTCATCGTGGTGACGATCAACTACCGGCTCGGCGTCCTGGGCTGGCTCGCGCACCCCGAACTGAGCGCGGAATCTCCGCAAGGCATTTCCGGCAATTACGGGCTGCTCGACCAGATCGCCGCGCTGCGCTGGGTGAGGGATAACATCGCGGCCTTCGGCGGCGATCCTGCGAATGTGACGATCGCGGGCGAGTCCGCCGGCGGCCTAAGTGTGATGTATCTCATGGCATCGCCCGAGGCGCGCGGATTGTTCGCGAAAGCCATCGCGGAGAGCGCCTACATGGTGACCACGCCGGAACTCAAGCAGAGCAGATACGGATTGCCGTCTGCCGAGGAGACGGGCGTGAAGCTGGCACAGGCGCTGCATGCAAAGGACATCGCAGCCTTGCGAGCCATGGATCCGCGCGTGCTGACAGCGGCTGCTGCGGCCGCCTATTTCCCGCCGTTCGGCGCCGTCGACGGGCATATCCTGCCGAATCAACTCGTCACCGTCTTCGACAAGGGCCAAGAGGCTCATGTTCCGATCCTCGCCGGATTCAACGAGGGCGAGATCCGCTCGTTGCGGATTCTCGCCCCGCCCGTGCCGGCGAATGCCGCGGCTTACGAAAAGACGATCCGTGCGCGCTACGGCGATCTCGCGGATGCTTTCCTGAAGCTTTATCCCGGCACGAACCTGCAGGAGAGCGTGTGGGCGACGACGCGCGACGCGCTCTATGGCTGGACGGCCGAACGTCTGGTGCGCAAGCAGACCGCGATCGGCGCACCCTCCTATCTCTATCTTTTCGATCACGGCTATCCCGCCATGGACAATGCCGGGCTTCACGCCTTCCATGCGAGCGAGTTGCCCTATGTGTGGGGAACGCTCGACAAGGTGGGACCGAACTGGCCCAAGCCGCCCGCGACCGCGGCGGAAGAAAAACTTTCCGATGCCATGATCGACTACTGGACCAGTTTCGCGCGCAACGGGGAGCCGCAGGCCGCGAACGCGCCGGACTGGCCGACATTCGACTCCACCGCGGCCTATATGCACTTCACAGACACGCCGCATCCGGCCGACCATCTGATGCCCGGAATGTATAAGCTCGACGAGACTGTGATGTGCCGCCGGCGCGCGAGCGGCGACATCGCCTGGAACTGGAACGTCGGCCTCGCCTCGCCGCCGAATCCGGGCGCGAAACCCGGCTGCGATTGATCCCGCGGAGAAGGCACATGAAGATCGCCGATTTCAAATTGCACGCAAAGGATTTCGGAACGTTCGGCCATGGTCTGCAGCGGCCCGAATGCGTGTGGGTGGATCATGACGGTGTATGGTCGTCCGACATGCGCGGCGGCATCGCGCATGTTGCGCAGGGCCGCGACTCCGACGTGGTCGGCAGCGGAATCACCGAACCGAACGGTTTCAGCCGCAGGCCCGATGGCAGCTTCGTGGTCGCGGGCATCGGCGATGGCGGTGTGCACATCGTCTCTCCCGGCGGCGACACCCGAAAACTGATCGATACATTCGAAGGCAAGCCGCTTGGGACGGTCAACTACACCTGCGCCGACGGGCCGGACCGTATCTGGCTTTCGGTGATGACCCGCCTGCCCCACTGGTACGATGCGCTCACCAAGACCGACCCCGACGGCTACATCCTGCGCATCGAGGACGACGGCAAGCGATGCGAGATCGTTGCCGACGGCCTGGATCTCACCAACGAAGTGAAACTCTCCCCCGACGGACGCCATCTCTATGCGGCCGAAACGATGGGATGCCGGATCGTCCGCTTTCCGATCCGCGCGGACGGATCGCTCGGCACGAAAGAGATTGTCGGGCCGGACAGCCTCGGACGCGCCGCGATGCCGGACGGAATATCCTTCGATCCCATGGGCAATCTGTGGGTCACGGTGATCAGCGAGAACGCGCTCTATGTCATCGACAAGCGCGGCGACACGCATATCGTCTATCGCGACATGAAGGAACAGGCTGTCGAGGCGATGGCCGTCGCCACCGAGCAGCGGCGCGGCACCGTCGATCACCTCGTCGCCTGCGCGTCGGAAGGGCCCATAGGCTTGCCCACGAGCATCGCGTTCGGCGGCCGCACCGTCTATGTGGGAACGCTCACGCTCTCCCACATCGCGACGTTCCAGCTGCCGGAAAGCCTGGACTAGCGCTTGAGACTCAGGAAGCCGGCGGCCATGAAGTCCGCCATGCGCGCTTTCACGGCCTTGAGATCTTCCGACTTGCAGAGCCCGCCTGAGAGACGGTCCAGGCGCCCGCTGCGCGAGAGGGAGTGCATGAAGCTGCCCGTCACGAAGTGGTAGCCCCAGAAGATGTCTTCTTCGGGAACGCCGGGCAGCGCCTTCTTGAGCAAACCGATCAGGCGCAGCACCACCGGATCGAAATGTTCGTCGAACATCGCGCCGCCTTCCGGCGTGTTGGAGAGCTGCGAGCCGAAGGCGCCGTAGTTCTTCCAGCCGGCGCCGCCGTTCATATAGAGATCGAAGTCGGTATCCAGAAAGACATGCAACGCGCCGGCGACCGTCGGCTTGCCCTTCACGTCCTTCTCGTACTGGTCGAGCGCTTTCATGCGGCGTTCGCTGGTCACAGGCGCGCGCCGGACGAAAACCGCGCTAAACAGGGAAAACTTGTCCTCGAAATAATAGTGCATGAGCGACGTGTGCACGCCGACTTCCTGCGCCACGTCGCGCAGCGTGACGCCGTAAAGGCCGTGCTTGGAGAACAGGTACTCGGCCGCGTCCAAAATGTGCTCGAGCGTCTCGGCGCGCTGCTCGGCCTTTGTCCGGGGAGCCTTCTTCGACTTTGTCCGGGAGACCGGTTTTGCCTTCGGTGTTCGCGCCATCAGTCGGACCTGCGTTGCATGCACGGGGCGGGGCGCTGCTGCACGAGTCCCCAACGCCGCGCGCAGCCAACCCTTTCAGGATGTGTATTCCGCGCGCAGGCGATTTTTGTCAATCTTTCCCGTGGCCGCCAGCGGCATCTGCGACACCTGTATGACCTCATCGGGTATCCACCAATCGGCGACATTGCCGCGCAGCGCGTCCAAGAGGGTTTTGTCGTCGAGGGTGTGGCTCTGCTGCGGTTCAACGACTAGAACCGGACGCTCGCCCCATTTGGGATCGGGCCGCCCTATCACGGCGACCTGCCCGACGCCGCCCAGGCGGCCCACGATGGCTTCGATCTCCGCCGGGTTGATCCACTCGCCGCCGGACTTGATGAGATCCTTGGAACGGCCCGAGATCGTCAGATTTCCCTCATCGTCGATTATGGCCAGGTCGCCCGTGTCGAAATAGCCCTCGCTGTCCAAGGCATCCTTCTCCGCCTTGAAATAACGATCGACGACGCTGGCGCCTTTTACCTTGAGATGCCCGACGACATTCCTCTGCTCGGGCAGCGTTGCGCCTGACGCGTCCGTAAGCTTGAGGTCGAGCCCCATGGGGGCGCGGCCGGCGCCCACCGCGCGCGCCTTGCTCCGCGGTGGCGCGGCCGTGCCGAGGGGCGACAGCTCGGTCATGCCCCAACTTGTCTGCACGCGGGCCTGAAGACGGTCCTCCATCCGCTGGATCAGCGCGTCGGGGCATGCCGCGCCGCCGATGATCACGCGCTGGAGAGTCGGCACCTCTCCGCCCGTGTCGTCGAGATAGTCCATCAGTCCCTGCCACACGGTCTGAATGCCGGCGGCAATCGTCACGCCTTCCTCGCGGATGAGCTTGGCCAGATGGCCGCCATCCGAACTGCGCCCCGGCAGGACGAGCTTCGATCCGGCCGCGGGTGCGGCAAACGGGAATCCCCAGCCATTCGCATGAAACATCGGAACGGCGACAAGAATGGAATCGTCTGCGGTCAGCGCCACGGCATCGGCCTGCAGCGCGCGCAACGTGTGGAGATAGTTGGAGCGGTGGGTATAGAGGGCGCCTTTCGGCGCGCCAGTGGTGCCGGAAGTATAGCAGAGCCCGGCCGGGGTGTTCTCGTCGAAATCGCCCCATCTGGTTTCCGCGCCGAACCCTTCCAGCAGCGCTTCGAAGGCCAAAGTTTTGCGGCCCCAGATTGCGCGCGGGCCGGCTTCGGCTCCATCCAGAAGCACGACCGTTTCGACGCTCGGACAATGGAACACGAGCTCGCGCGCCAGATCG
>JBQCFD010000258.1:0-22834 GCA_051959625.1 Rhizomicrobium sp. | reverse complement strand
TGGCTAGAACGCTGGCGTCTCCTTTTTAGAAATTTGTGCAGACGCCACCTGGGTGGCCCGCACACCGGCGGGCCAAGAAACCCGTTGGTTGAAGGCGGCGCGCGGTACAGCGACCATCCCCCCAACACCCACTCCGTGCGGATGATCGACACCGGGACCAGGCCGGAATTCATGAACTGGTCGTGGAATTTGGTGAGGTTGAACTTCGTGCCCTGCTGCTTCATTGCATCCGCGCGCAGCTTCAGGATTTCCAGCTTGCCCAGCGTGTAGGAGTAGTAGCCGGGATCGGACGTGCCGCGCTTGGCTTCGCCCGGCGCCACCGCCGGTGACTGGAAGCACTGCTTCTCCATGAAATCGGTGTCCTGCGCCACGGTGAACTGGCCGGTGTGCATCTTGATCGAACCGATCAGGCGGCAATCGCGCAGCAAGGCGTCGTTGATCTGCGCCAGCCGCACCTTCGCATCGCCTTTGGAGAGGCCCTGCTCGATCATCATCTGCTCGCTGTAATGCGCCCAGCCTTCGGTGGTGGTGTAGGAGCCCGCCAGCTTGCGCACCAGCGGCCACTGCGGATTGGCGTGCTGGAACAGATACTGCGTGAAATGCCCCGGCAGCGATTCGTGCACCGTCAGGTTCTGCAGGAACGAGCGGTTGAAATAGGAGAGCAGCTTCTCCTGCCGCGCCTTCGGCCAGAACGGCTCCGGCGGGGTGATGAAGTAATAGACCTTGGTCGCATGCGTTTCGAGCGCGCCGGGCGCATCGGTCTGCCCGAAGATCACCGCGCGGGCGAAAGGCGGCGTCTCCGCCACCACCGGCAATTGCTGTGAAGGCAGGTCGAGGATGTGATGCTGCTCGATGAAGCTCTGCAGGCTCGCCAATCCGTCGCGCGCGGTGGAGATGAGATGGGCGGCATCGGGATGATCGGCCTCCACTTCATCCATCGCCTTGTCCGGGTTCTTCGGATCGACCAGTTTTTCGGTGGCGAGATAATCCGCGCGGTCCTTGGCGAGCTGCGCTTCGCCTGCCGCCAGCACCTTCTCCACCGGCACGTCGACAAGATCGCTCGCGAGCAGGCGCTGCAGGTTGGCGCGGCCCAGAACAAAGGAGCCATGCGCAGTGGGTTTCTGTGCGGCGAGCCAGTTCTTGAAATCCGTGGCGGCGCCCACCGCGGCCTTGGTGGATTCCGCCAGCTCTTTCTGCAAGCCGGCGTCTTTCACGCCGGCGAAGGCTTTTGGCACGTCCGCGGTCAGGAACGAGATGCCGCCGGCAAGATTGTCCTGCGCCACGTCGATGAAGACCGGCGGCATGTTGGCGAGATTGCTTTTGGCGGCGGCAAGCATGGCGGGCATCGCGTTCTCGCGCGCGATGGCGTCCTTCATGCGGGTCTCGACCGGGGCGAAGTCGCGCTCGATCAGCCCGAAGATCGCGTAAGTGAGCAGGTTCACATAATTGCCGGGATCGTGGCGCCAGGTCTGGAGCGTTTCCTCCTGCAGCAACTGGCCGTCGATCTCGCCCAGGAGCACGTCGCGGTCGTCGCGGTCCATTGCGCCGAGCTTCGTGCCGTCAACGGCGCGCAGCTTCGCCACCGTGCCATGCAGCCGGGCGATTTCTTTCGCGGTTGCGGCGCCGGAAACATCGTCCAGATCGGCATCATAAGTGTGCACGCCGGTCGACGTGGCCGAGGAGGGGTGCGCCTTCCACTGCGCGTTGAAATAGTCCTGCACGATGGCGTTGTACGCTGCCGTTGCGGAAGCAGGCGCTGCGTTTGCTGCCGCCGGAAAAGCCAGAGCCGCCACGGAGCAGAACGCCAGCGCACGAACCGTCTTCAGAACCATGTCTTCCCCCCGGGAAACGATAGAGCGAAATCGCGGGCCGGAGCCTCCACCAACCGTCGCCGGATGACAAGCGATGGCGCTGCTCTATAGTGCCGTTCACAAGAATGTGGGGTGAGGGAATGCCGGAAACGTCCGTCCGCAACGCCACGCGCGCCGATCTCGCGCCGCTGTCCCAATCGCTGGCGCGCGCGTTCTACACCGATCCGGTCTTCTCCTATTTCATTCCCGATGACTCGCGGCGGCTGAAGAAGCTCGAGACCGTGATGGGCATTCTCTTCAAGCTCGGCCTGCCGCATCACGCCTGTTTCACCACCACGAACTACGAATCCGTTACGCTGTGGCGGCCCCCGAACGAGTGGGACGTGCCTTTCTGGGCCTATATCACCAACGGTCCCGCGCTGCTCTCGAGCTTCGGCGGCAATCTCGGCCGCGTGCTCGGCACGATGGACATGATGGAGAAGTCCCATCCGCACACGCCGCACTGGTATCTGCAGACCATCGGTACCGATCCGGCGTTCCAGGGCAAAGGCTATGGCGGCGTCATCATGCGCCACACCCTGGCCGCCGCCGACGCCGCGCACATGCCGTGCTATCTGGAATCCAGCAAGGACACGAACATCCCGATCTACCAGAGCTTCGGTTTCAAAGTGACCGGCGAGATGCAGGTCCCCGGCGGCCCTAAGATCTGGCCGATGTGGCGGGACGCAAGATAAGTCAGCCGGAGGTGAAATTGGCGGTGTAGGCAAAGCGCGGGCCGAAGCGCTGCGTGAAGTGCAGGCCCGTGCCTTCCGCCATGCGCCGCAAATCGTCCAGGCGCACATAATCCGGATCGCCCGCCAGTTCGCTCACCGAGAGAAGCCCGCCAGGCTTCAGCACGCGCGCGGCTTCGGCGAGCGCGCGGGCTGGATCGCCAACCTCGCCCAGAACGGTCACCAGAAAAACGGCATCGAAAGACCCATCCGCGAAAGGCAGCGCCTTTGCGTCGCCCTGCCGGCGCGCATAGTTGGAAAGCTTGCGCGCTTTCAGCCGCTTCTCGGCGATGTCGAGCATGGCGTCCTGATAGTCGAACAGCGTCAGCCTGCCCCGGCTCAGATGCCGCGCCACGGCGATGCTGAAATAGCCCGGTCCGCAGCCGATCTCGAGCACCCGGTCCGCCGGCTTCAAATCCATGCGGCGCAGGAGCCGCGCCGGCGAAAGCAGGACGCCCCGGAACGGCAGCAGCAGAAAGCCCGCATATCTTGCCGGATAGATTCCCTTGCCTGCGAAACTGGTCTTCGGTGTGAGGCTTTCCGCGCCCATGGCCAATTCCCCCGCCGCATCATTCCACAAACGCTTACCCGCATGAAGCACCGCGCGCTTGCACTGTGGCGGCCGCCCTGTTCCGATGTCGCCGTGATCGACCATGTCTCCATCGCCGTATCCGACCTTGCGGCAAGCGCGGATTTCTATCGCGCCGTGCTGGGTCCGCTCGGACTTACCCAGCTCGTAGATCGCGCGCCCGCCACCGTGGGCTTCGGGAAGAAGTATCCGGAGTTCTGGCTCAATCGCCGCGAAGGATTGAAGCCGCAACCGGAATCCACCGGCATTCACATCTGTCTGCGTGCGCCGAGCGAAATCGCGGTGCGCGAATTCTTCGATGCCGCCATAGCGCGCGGCGGCAAAAGCGCCGGCGATCCCGGCCCGCGCCAGGCGGCGTTCACGACCTATTTCAGCGCGTTCATTTTCGATTTCGACGGCAACAAGATCGAAGCCGTGCATTTCCCGCGGCTCTCCAGCGGCGGTGGCTCAGAAGGCACGACGCCGGTGTAATGTTTCTTCCTCCGTTGACGGGGAGGGTGGCCATCGCGAAGCGAATTGCCCGAGGGAGCATTCCCGCTCCACTTACTGCCTCCACCTCGCTACGCTCGGCATCTTCCCGCAAGGAAAAGGAAAGACCATGCTGAAACTCCATCACCTGAACAATTCGCGCTCGCAGCGCATTCTCTGGCTGCTGGAAGAACTCGGCGTGCCCTATGAGATCGTGAAGTACCAGCGCATGACGCCGGTGCCTTACGCGCCGCCGGAATTGAAGAAGGTGCATCCGCTCGGCAAATCCCCGGTGCTGGAAGATAACGGCAAGGTCATCGCGGAGTCGGGAGCCGAGGTCGAATATCTCATCGACACTTACGGCAAGGGCAAGATGAAGCCCAGGCATGGCAGCGACGATTACTGGCGCTACGTGGAATGGATGCACTACGCGGAAGGCTCGGCGATGCTGCCGCTGCTGATGGCGCTGTACACCGGCATGCTGGGCGACGCCGCCGCCGTGCTGAAGCCGCGCGTGGACAGCGAGATCGCGAACAATCTCTCCTATATGGACGGCGCGCTGGGCAATCGCGAATTCTTCGTCGGCAACGAGCTCACCGGCGCGGACATCCAGCTTCTCTTCGTGCTCGAAGCCGCAGGCGCGCGGCTGGAGCCCTACAAGACCCTCATGCGCTACCGCGCCGCCATGCACGCCCGCCCCGCCTACAAACGCGGCATCGAAAAGGGCGGCGAATACCAACTGATGAGCCGGTGATACTTCACCCTCTCCCCCACGAAGTGGGGGAGAGGGCAGGGTGAGGGGGATGGTTACAAAATCTCAGAAGGCGGCAAGAAAGTCGCGAACGCTCAACCGCTCAAGAGCGCGTGAGATGCGGCATAAACCTTCTGCTATCGAGCAGGAGTTCTGGCAGCAGGTTCGCGACCGGAAGCTCGATGGCTTCAAATTCAAGCGGCAAGTCCTGATTGGCGCTTATATCGCTGATTTTGTCTGCGTCGAAAAGAAAGTGGTCGTGGAACTTGACGGCCCATTGCATGATGCTGGTTACGACGCGCGACGAGACGCTTATATGCAGAAGCAGGGATATGAAGTTCTGCGGTTCAAGAACGACGATGCGGGCTGGGATTTTGCCGCCGTGCTTGTCACGGTGCGCGAAGCGTTGAGAGCCCCCTCACCCAACCCTCTCCCCCACATGCGTGGGGGCGAGGGCTAATTTTGTTGGAGTCCTTATGAAACTCACCCCGCCGCCTGCGATCGCGAATGCCGAGCGCAAGGAACGCATCGCCAAGCTTTGCGGAGAGATGGAGCGCGCGGGTGTTGCTGCGGTGCTGATCGGACCCACGACCTCGCTGCGCTATTTCACCGGCTTCTCCTGGCATCCGTCGGAGCGATTCACCGGTGCGCTGATCCATCAGAACGGCATCGTGGAATACATCACGCCGGGCTTCGAGAAGGACAAGGTCGCGCAGGTCATCGGCATCGAAGGCGATATTTATGTGTGGCAGGAAGAGGAAAGCCCTTACGCGCTCATCAAGAGCCGCCTGCCGAGCGGCAAGCTCGCGGTGGACGATGCGGTCGCGCTCTTCACCTTCCTGGGACTCCGTAACGTGTTCGGCGACGAACGCCTCGTCAGCGCCGGTCCGCTCATCAACGCGCTGCGCCGCATCAAGTCGAAGACCGAGCTGGCGCTGATGCAGCACGCCAAGACCGTCACCCTCGAAGTGCAGCGCCGCGCCTGGAAGCACCTGAAGGCCGGGATGCGCGCCAGCGAGGTCGAGAAATTCATCGATGCCGAGCACCGCAAGCTCGGCGGCAGCGGCAACATCTTCTGCATCGTCTCCTTCGGCGAGGACACGTCGCTGCCGCATGGCGGCGAAACCGATCGCGTATTGAAGGAAGGCGATGCTGTGCTCATCGACACCGGCACCAGCTTCGACGGCTACAATTCCGACATCACTCGCTCTTATGTCTTCGGCGCGCCGCCATCGAACGAATATGTGCGGGTGTGGGAAGCGGAGAAACGCGCGCAGGCCGCGGCGTTCGAAGCCGCCAAACTCGGTGCGCCGTGCTCCAGCGTGGACGCCGCCGCGCGCGCCTCGATGGGCACGGAAGGCTTCGGCCCCGATTACAACATGCCCGGCCTGCCCCATCGCACCGGCCATGGCATCGGCATGGATGTGCATGAATCGCCGAACCTGGTGCGCGGCGACATGACCCCGCTTCAGCCCGGCATGTGCTTCTCCAACGAACCGATGATCGTGGTGCCGGGCAAGCTCGGCATCCGGCTGGAGGATCACTTCTACATGACGGAGTCCGGCCCGCGCTGGTTCACGCAGCCGTCCTATAGCGCGCACGAACCGTTCAAGGGCGTCGAGCCGCTGGATTAGTCGATGCCTTCGCCCAGGATCGGATATGTATCGATATGGCCGATCGCATCGACGACTTTCCGCACGTCGGGCCGGTCTTCCACCGTGACAAACCGCATGTGGTCTGCAAGCTCGATTGGCGTTCGGCTATCGGCATAGTTTTGCATGTTCAGAAGAGCCCGGGATCGTGTTTTCGGATCCTGCACCTGCTCGATCATTGTCGCAGCGGCATCGTCGAGATCGCCTGAGCAGATGAAGGCGTCCAGTGCGCCGCCGGGAGCATCGTCGATATGCGCCCGGATGTAGTTGATCTGCTGGCGCAGGTTTTCGGCATCGTTCAGTTGCGCATAGGCACATGCGCGCACTTTCGCCAGGACCATCCTGCCATAAGGCGACGCGCTGTCGGCTGACAGGTCCGCAACAGCATCCAGCGCCTCGTGCGGTTTTCCGGCCGCGTCATAATTTCCCGCCAGATTCATGCGCTGGCTGACGTTCGATCTGCCGTCTTCCGTTTCGCGCGCTGCCGCCGCCATGGCAGCCAGCGCGTCATCGATGCGACCCGACGCCCACAATGCGTTCGAGCGGGTATTGGACAGCCAGTTCAATTCCGTCATGTCCGAGAAGGCGGGCGGTCCGTTCCCGGCGGCCTTGATGCGGGCCAAAGCGGCATCGGTCAAAGCCAGCGCATCGTTCGGCCGATTGATCGCAATGAGCGCATCGGCAGCCATCTGAACCGCCTGCAGCTTGTCAGGGTCTTCCTTCATCCACTGCTGGTATTTCGCGAGATTTCGGGTAGCCGCTTTCGCGATATCGTATTTGTCGCGGTCCATGGCCACAACAGGATCGAACAGCTTCTCGGATCGAGCTTCGATAAGCGCGCGAAGGCTTGAGACATCGCTCATGGCATCGGCGGCCTCTTTGACGTCGCCTTTGTCGAGATAGGCGCGCGCGAGGAGCAACCACATGCTGTCGTCGCCTTCATAGCGGTCCTCGGCGTGCCAATGCATCGCGTGCAACGGCCCCAGAAAGGCGATCACGGATGCATCCGAAATTGCAGCGGCTTCGTCTGCTGTCTGATACATGAAAAAGGAGCGGATCGGGGAAAGCGATGCCGGCGCGCGCTGTACGAGCAGCGTCATGCTGTCGACGCTCTCGACGTCGTAATGCAGGCTCCGCGCAATCTGGGCGCGTTTTATCCAGTCGAAAACGGTCCCGAATTTCGAGCCGCAAGCCAGCCTGAACATCGCGATCGCTTCGTCCGGCTTGTCGTTCTGCAGATCGGCCCAACCGAGGATCGACCATGTGTCGTGCTGGTCTTTCGGGTCGAGCTTGGCAAACGCCGGACTGGCGAGCACGAGCCGCATCTTGCGTTCTGCCGTCGCGATGTCCTTCGCCTTCGCCGCGGCGACGCCTTCGCCCGCGAGCGTGTGCGCCGCATCGACGGTTTGCGGGACAGGGTCTTCCGCGCGCGCCGGCCCTGTGCTGACCGCGAAGGCGATCAAGAGAAAACCCAAAATTGCCGGAACACCCGACCGCGCGCGCGGCCCTTCGCGATGCCATCTCATATGCCCACCCCCGTCGCGCACGATGTTGATTTGCGGCGCGCGAATCCAGTGCACATTTTACCCGAACTCGATCTTGACGCCGAACTTTGTTCCCAATACGTTCCATTTGGACAAAGAGGGAACGGAATTTATGGAAGCCTTTGATGTTGCTGAGATAAATTCTTCGGTGCCGCTGCCGGTGCTGGCTTCGGGCGATTCGCGGGCCCATGCAGATGGGGAGGCGATCCATCTGCGCGCGCTGCGCCGCAGGGCCCGGCGCATCAGCGCTTATGCGCGATTCAACGTGGACGCGCTCACCACGCTGGCGCTGCAGGTGGAATCCGATATCGCCGCGCTTCAGCATTGAACGCGGGGGGGGGGCGGTACCCCCCTCAATTCGCAATTCAAATACCAGCGCTAGTCAGGCTTTGACCGCATCGCCCCAGTAGTTGAAGGCCAGAAAGCGCGGCGTGCTCGGCAGGTACATCGTTTCCATGCCTTCGATGCGGAAGCCGGAGTCCTGAATCATCTTCGGGATCTGGCGTCCGACATGGCAGCCGCCGCCGATCGCTTTCCACGCCGGCGTAAGACGTCTCTGCCACTTGCGCACGTTTTCATCCGGCGCTTCGCCATGTTCGCAGAAGATCATGCGGCCGTTGTTCTTCAGCACCCGGCGCATTTCGCCAAGCGCCTTCGCCACATCGGGAATGGTGCAGAGCGTGTAGGTGATGAGGATGGTATCGGCTTCCTCATTGCCCAGCGGAATCTGCTCCGACGGCAGATCGAGGAATTCCAGCGGGATCGAAGATTGCGACACGCGCTCGGCCGCCCGCGCCCGCATCTCCTTCGACGGCTCCAGCGCCCACAGATGCGAGACTTTCGACGCATCGTAGAACGGCAGATTGTGTCCGGAGCCGAATCCGATCTCCAGCACGCGGCCCGTCGCGCGCGGCACCACCTTCTTGCGCTGATAGCTCACCGGCTTGGCGCTCATCGCCGCGTTCAGAAGAACCGGCAGGAAATAGCGGTCGTAAAGTCCCATCGCGCCCTCGCTCCGTCAGTGGCCCGGATTCATCTCCAGAAGATTGTGACCGCTGGAGAAATTGGTGCAAGGCACATTGTGGAGAGAGGCGTTGACCGATCCCGGATCGCATTGCTTGAAAGCCGGCACGATCGGCGCGTTGCGCTCCTGGATGACCTGGTCGAAAGGCGAAGGCTTGGCCTGACCCAGAAGCGGCGCCTTCTCGCCATTGTGCGGGTTCTTGAACAAGAGGCAGTTCTTCCTCTCCGCCGGCGAAAGCTGCTCATAATATTGTCCGCTGCAGTTCTGCAGATAGCGTCCGATGGCGCGGATGTCGCCTTGCGGCTCCGCCGTCGGCCGCTCGGGCGGCGCGGTGATCGGGCGCGGCGCGGTGCTGGGGACGATCGCGAACGGAATCGGCAACGTCTCGGGCAGCTGGATTTCGGGCGCTGTTTGGCGCGGCGGCGGCGCCAGCGTGAGCACGATCTCTCTGGTCACGATCGGCGTCAGTGGCATGACGCCGGTCACGTTCAGCAGCGCCAGCAGAACCAGAAGATGGAGAAGGAGAACGCCGCCGCCGGTCGCAACCTTGCGCCAGTCAACCTGCGAGACCATGCCTACTCCATAAGGGCCACCCTCAAAGCCCGTGGCGCGCATATGACAGGCAAACCGGGGCGCGGGCAATCGCGCGGCGACCGGCTTTCGGCCTTGTCATCAGGGAGCCGTCAGTGCGGGTCCGGCGCCATGCGGCTATCGCCTTCGTTGGCGATGTGGTCGGGAATGTCCTGATAGCCCATCTGGCTTTCCCCTTCGAGCTTGCCGGTCACCGCGGTCTTGGCCAGGCAATATGCCGTGTATAGCGGCGAGAACCCTGCGGGGCTCATGCAGGGCAGGAGCATCGGCGCGTTCTTGCGCGCCCGGTCCCTCGCCCATTGCGCCGCGCTCTTCGAGCGGCCGGTATGATCGCGATAGTCGGTCGCGCCGGGATCGTAACGCGGACCGAGCGATGCGGAGGCGCAGGCCGCGCGTTCTTCCGCCGTCGCCGAAGCCAGCTGATCGGGCGAGCAACCGAAGAGCTGGCGGTTGAGTCCGTTCAGTGCCGGCGCTCTCGATGTCGCGGGCGGTGTGAACGCGGGCGGCGGCACGAATACCGGCGCCGGCTCGCGAATGGCTGTGGGTTTTGCCGCCGGTACTTTTTTCTCGTTGCGCTGGGGCGGGGCTTCGGGCGCGACCAGATGGAGGATGATTTCCCTTGTCTCCGTCACCGGATGAACAGTCAACTGCGTGGCGCTGAGGAGCGCGGCGACGACAAGCAGGTGCAGAAGCAGGACAGCGACGCCGCCCACGAGCTTTCGTGGCTGAAACGCCTGCACCGCCGCGATCATCTAGCTGCCCGGCTTGAATTCCAGGAGATCGCCGGGCTGGCATTGCAGCGCCGCGCAGATCCTGTCCAGCGTCTCGAAACGCACGCCTTTCACCTTGCCGGATTTGAGCAGCGACAGGTTGGCTTCGGTGATGCCGATGGTTTCCGCGAGCTCTTTCGAACGCATCTTGCGCCTGGCGAGCATCACATCGAGGTTGACGACGATCGCCATCACACGAACCCCGCGTTTTCTTCCGCCACGCGGCGCGCCTCCGCCATCACCCGCGCAATGACGAAAGTGACGCCAGCGAGGAAGAGCGTTTCGACGTCGTCCGATCCAAACGCGAGCGAGATGAAGCGATGTCCCGGCGGGTTGTGGAGGGAGATGAGATAGGTGATCGGCGCTTGGGTCACGAAGGCGGCCACGACGTTCCAGAACAGCGCAGCGGTCACGCTGCTGAGCGCGCGCAAAGCGGGAAGCGAAAATATCTCGCCTTGGGTGAAGGCGCGGAACAGCCGCGCCAGGGACAGCAATCCCCAGGTCACGATGAAAGCGGGAATCAGCGCGAAGACCAGCGCCAGCAGCCGATCGGTGAAGGGCGCCGCGGCCATCGCCGCGATCCCGACATGGCTGAAGCGCACGTCGAGCGCCCGCATCGAGAAGGGCCACACGAAGCACAATGCCGTGGCGAGGGGTGCCAGGATCGCCCCCATCACCGAAAGCCAGCCCATGATCCGGCTGGCACGAACGAGTTGGGGGGAAATGCCCATGCAGGGGTCTCCGGGGCGAACCGCGGAGGTTTCCTAACACGAAAACAAATTATCGCAATTCAATAATTATTCGGGCGCTACGGTCACCCGAATGCCGTCCAGCTCGGGGCCGCAGGTGATCTGGCAGGACAGCCGCGAATTGGGCTCCACGGCCAGCGCCATATCGAGCATGTCGGTCTCGCCGTCCGATTTCGGCGGCAGCTTCGCGAGCCATTCTTCCGCGACATAGACATGGCACGTGGCGCAGGCGCAGGCGCCGCCGCACTCCGCCGCGATCGGAAGGCCCGCATCGCGCAGGATCTCCATCACGCTCCAGCCGTCGCGGCCTTCGAGCACGTGCTCGGCGCCCTCGCGGTCGGTTGCGATGATCTTCACGCCACACCCAGCTTCTTCTGAAGATTGGACGAAGAGGTCGTGTACTGGAAGCGCAGCTTCTCGTTCGGCCTGCAGATATGGAAAGCTTCCTGCGCCATCAGCGCAGCTTCATGGAAGCCGGAGAGGATGAGCTTCAGCTTGCCGGGATAGGTGTTGATGTCGCCGATGGCGAAGATGCCCGGCGTCGCGCTCTGGAATTTCGCCGTGTCCACCGCGATCAGGTTCTCGGTGAGATTGAGGCCGAACTCCGCGATGGGGCCGAGTTTCATCGTCAATCCGAAGAACGGGATAAAGGCGTCGCAGGTGTGCTCCCACTCCTTCTTTTCGGCGTTGGATAGCGTGACCGCGCGAAGCTGTCCGTTTTCGCCATGCAGCGCTTTCACCGATGCAATCTCGAAATTGATCTTCCCGTGCGCCGCCAGCTCGCGCATCTGGTTGACGCTGTGCTGCGCGGCGCGGAAGCCGTCGCGGTGATGCACCAATGTGAGCTTGCTGGCGATGGGCGCGAGGTTGATCGTCCAGTCGAGCGCGGAATCGCCGCCGCCCGCGATCAGGATATTCTTGCCGCGAAACGCCTCCATCTTGCGCACGGCATAGAAGACGGACTTGCCTTCATAGGCGTCGATGCCCGCGATCGGCGGACGCTTGGGCACAAAGCTTCCTCCGCCCGCGGCGACAACAACGACCGGCGCCACGATCTCCGTGTCCGCATCGGTGGTGAGTTTCCAGCGCCCGTCGGGAAGTTTCTCAAGGCCGCTCGCCATCTGATTGAGATGGAAGGTCGGATTGAAGGGCTTGATCTGCTCCATCAGGCGATCGGTCAGTTCCTGACCGGTGACGATGGGCAAACCCGGAATGTCGTAGATTGGCTTCTCCGGATAGAGTTCGGTGCACTGCCCGCCCGGCCGGTCGAGGATGTCCACCAGATGCGCCTTCAGATCGAGCAGCCCAAGCTCGAACACGGCAAAAAGCCCGATCGGCCCCGCCCCGATGATTGCGACATCCGTCTCGACCCTGCTCATTGCCGCCCTATTCAACACCTTATGCTTGTATGACCAGATATATTACATACCCATACGGAGAAATGGCACTCGCCGCAATCCGGTCAAGGCGCGTTCCGCAAAATGTCGCGGGGTCTTCGCCTTGCCGCGCCCCTCTAACCCCGCCACATCCGATGTGCAATTCGCATCCGGGGCCGTCATGGCCGAAATCCCGAAAGTCCAGCCGAAAGATTGCGCCGACATGCCGGCCCTGCGCGCGCAGATCGACCGGCTCGATCGTGTCCTGGTAGGGCTGCTCGCCGAGCGGCAGGGCTATATCGAGCGTGCCGCAATCATCAAGCAGAACCGCAGCGTGGTGCATGACGACGCGCGCATCGAAGACGTCGTTTCGAAAGTGCTTGCGGAAGCCGAACGCGCGGGCCTCAGCGCGGCCATCGCGGAACCGGTGTGGCGCACGCTGATCGCGTGCTGCATCGCGCATGAATTCGAGAAGTTCGACGAGAAGCGTCAGGCGGCCAGATAGGCCTCGATAAACCGCTGCACGATCTCGGCTTCGCTTTTGAGCGCCTGCAGCGCGGCGATCGCGCTCGCATTGCCTGGCGCGGGTTCGACTGGCTCCGCGCGCGCGGCCGCGTCCGCAAAGCCGAAAGCGCCGATGCCGCGCGCTGCGCCTTTCAGCGAATGGGTGATCGCTTTCCATTCCTTGAGGTCGCGCGCCTCCAGCACCGCGTGCAGCTTTGCGACCAGTTCCGCCGATTGTCCGGCGAAAAGCTGCAACACTTCCGCGTTGAGCGCGGCGTCGCCGCCCGTGTAGCGGGCGAGATGATCCAGATCGACCGGTTTTGCCTGCGCGGCGGACGACATCGCGAAAAGCCTTTGCAATCGGGCTTATTCTGCGCGCGGAGACTCAAGGGCGCGTTAACGGCGGTCCGTCATGGTTAGCGAATGATTAATCGCTCAGACGGTCGCCCGCATCAAATGGCCGGCGCGAACGCGAAACCCGTCGCCGCGACCGGCGAAATAACGTGCATTGAGTTGCTCGGGATCGAAGTCTTCCGCATCGCGGAAGCCGGCTTCTTTCAAGTCGCGAACAAGATCTTCCGGCGAAAACAAACTGCGCAAAGGCTCGCCCGCCGCAGCCACGCGTTCCGCCAATGCCCTATGCGCGGCTGCAGCGGCCGGATCTCGCTGCGATGGCGGCACGCCGTAATCGAAAACGACGGTCGTGCCGCGGGGAAGCCCGGCAATGAATCGCAGCGTCGCCATGATCGCGTCACGCGTGAGATAGGGAACGACACCGAGCCATGCGAACACAGCGGGCTTCGTTGAATCGAAGCCCGCGCGCCGAAGCCCAAGCGCCAATGTCTCGGTTTCGAAATCCACCGGCGCGTAGACCAGGTCATCGGGAGCGGCGATGCCGGCTTCGGCGAGGCGTTTGCGTTTCCAGCCTTGCGTCGCGGGATGATCGACCTCGAACATCCGCAGGTGAGGGAACTTGCGGTCCGCGCGATAGGCGAAGGTGTCGAGCCCAGCGCCGAGAAGCACATATTGCCGGACACCCTCCGAAACGGCTTCGGCCAGCGTGTCCTCGCTCAACCGGCTGCGCACCGCGATCAGCGCGCGCAAACCGGTTCCCCGGCCGTCCGGGTACAGATCATTCTGGCGGGTGCGAAGCTCGGTTTCGGCCTCATTGCCGATGATCCGGAGCGCCAGTGGGTCGGAGAAAACCGGCGGATTATCGAGGAGCTGGTGGGCGGCGCGGTGCATCGCGGCGCCCTGTGCCGTGCGGCTGGGGCGATTTTCTTCCATGACCTATTTTCGCCGGTTAACGAATCAGGCGCCAGCCCTTCGTCCCCCGGAAAATTGCCGCTTCATATCGCGATTCGGCGGCGATGATGGTTAAAGTAGCCCGTCATCGCCGAAGGGACCTGTCGTGGCGTCAGTAGGAACCGAGCGCGGCCAGCCTGTGCTGCTGCAGTCCGCGGAGAATTTCACGGAAGATGCGAGCGCGGAAAGCCGCCGCGTCAGAAAAGCCCCATCGGGAATGGGCGCCGTCATCTTTGCGCTCACGCTCGGCGCGTTCTGGATTGGCGTGTCAATCGCCTATCTCGTCGGGCTCTACAAGCCCGCCGGTCTCGCGGCGATGAGCCTGCAGGAAATCGCCATCGTCGCGTGCGCGACCTTCGCGCCGCCCCTGCTCTTCATTTCCATCGCCTGGGCTTTCATGCGGGGGCATGCACTGAATGCTGCGGCGCAGACGCTCGCGGAAGCCACCGATCGCTTGTTCACGGCGGACGAAACCGCGTCGCGCACCGCCGCCCGTCTGGGTCGCGCCGTGCGCCGCGAGTTGGATGCGCTCAACGCGGGTCTCGACGGCGCCTTCGCACGGCTGCGCGCCCTGGAAACCGTTCTCGAAAATCAGATCGCGGCGCTGGATGAAGCGGGTGCGCGCGCGGATGTGCGCGCCGAAGCTGTCGCCGCGCGCATGAGTCAGGAGCGCGAGCGCATCGATTCCGTCGCAAGCGCTTTGGCGGATAGCGCGTCGCGCGCAAGCGAAATTGTCGCCGGCCGCGCCGCGCAGTTGAAAGCCACGATCGAGACTGCGGAGGGGACGTTGCGCACCGCCGGTCAATCGCTCGACTCCCAGGCTGCCACCTTCCGCATCGCCGCGGAGGCTGCCGCGCAGGCGCCGCATGCCGCCGCCGTCGAGCTCGACCGGCAAGCCAAGCAGATCGAGTCGGTTTCGGATGCCGCGATGGCCCGTTCGGAATTCGTGCTCGGCCGTCACGAGAAGCATCGTGCATCGATGAACGAGTTGTTGCAGCGCCTGAAAGACGAAAGCGCGGGTTTCGAGACGGCGCTCTCCACGCAGCGCAGCGCGCTCGAGCAGGCGATCCAGGCGCTTTATCTGCAGGCCGAGAAGTTCACCAACATGGCGGGCGATACCGAGCGGCAGATCGAAACCATTATGGCGAACGGCGCGGCACGCGCGGCACAACTCACGTCGAGCTACAGCCGCGAAGCCGACCGCATGAAGGAAGCCGGCGATGCCGCCAACGCCACGCTCTCCCGCCTTGTCCATTCGCTGCATGATGCCGGAGCCGGTGCGCAGACGCTGATCGGCGAAACTGCAGCCGAGACGAAGGCGCATGCCAAGGCGCTTGTCGGCGAGGCGATGGCGGAATGCGAACGCCTGCTGCGCGCTGCTGGCCAGCTCGCCGCCGAAACAAGCCAGATCAAGGATTCGCTGGCGCAGGCTGTCGCAGAAGTGGAGAAACATCTCCTCACCCTGCCTGGCATTGCGCAGCAGGAAGCCGCACGCGTGCGCGACATGGTGCGCAGCGAGACGGAGGAAATTCTCGACCTTTCCGCGCGCACTCTGTCCACGATCCACACGCGCCGGGCCGCGCAGGTGGGATTGCGCCACCCGCAGCCGGAACAGGCGGCGCCCGAACAGGGCAGCGACGGCTTGCTGGGCATGGCGCGCAAGCTCACCCAGCGTTCCAAGCGCCGGGAAGGCGAGAAATCGTGGGACATGTCCACGCTCATTGCCAATGTCGAAACCAATGAGCAGCGCTCCAAGGAATTGCGTCCGGTCGCGGCGGCGGCTCTCGGCGCATTGCAGGCCGCGCTCGCCGATATGGCGCTGGATTTGGAGGCGATCGGCGATGCCGCGCCGGGCGACGACGAATGGCGGCGCTACCTCGCCGGCGACCGCAGCGTGTTCGCGCGCCGGCTCGCGAGCGCCATCTTCGAGAACACCGTCAACCTCATCGCCACTCTCAATCGCGAGAGCGGCCATTTCCGCTACGCTGCGAATACCTACATCAACGAGTTCGAATCGTTGCTGGAACGCGCGCGACAGGGCGACGGCGGCGGATTGCTGGCGTCGAGCCTGCTCAGCGCCGACACGGGGAAGATCTATCTTGCGCTCGCTTATGCGCTGGGGCGCCTGTCGTAGGACTTACGTGCGGATCAGCCGCGCAGCGTAGAAGCCATCCATGCCGCCGCGATGGGAAAGGTGGCAGGGCAGGGTGCGAAGGTCTCCGTTCGCATCGATTGCCTCGTCCAGCCCGAAGATTTCCTCTGGCCGGATCGGGCTGCGCCGGAAACATCCGTTGCGCGCCAGGAAATCGGCGGTCTGCTCCGGACCTTCCTGCGGCTCGAGCGAACATACGGCGAAGACCAGCGTGCCGCCGGACGCCACCATATTCGCCGCGACGTCGAGCAGTTCTCCGGCAGCTTGCGCGGTAAGATTCGTATCGGCCGCGCTCTTGATCCAGGGCAGTTCGGGATGGCGGCGGATCGTGCCGGTGGCACTGCATGGCGCATCGAGAAGAACGAATGGCGCCGGCGCGATGTCGGCATCGCGCATGTCGCATTCGAGCAGTTCGGCATCGAGCTTTGCGCGCCGAAGATTTTCGCGAAGCCGCGCCATGCGCAGCGGCTCCTTCTCAACGGCGGTGACTTCGGCGCCCATGGCCGCCAGTTGCAATGTCTTTCCGCCGGGCGCCGCGCAAAGATCGACGACGCGCCGTCCCTGCACTTTGCCCAGCAACCGCGCGGGAAGGGATGCGGCGAAGTCCTGTACCCACCAACCACCTTCGCCAAAACCTTCGAGAAGATCGACGCGTCCGGTGTTCGCCATGCGCCAGACATTGCCGAAGAGCTGCGCGGCATCGGGTGGAGGCGATGCATCATCCTTCAGCACAAAATCCGTCGGCGGCCTGACCAGATGTGCGGCGGCGACGGCGGATGCCGTCGTTTCGCCGTAAGCATCCGTCCAACTTCGCCAAAGCCAATCCGGCGTGTTCAGCCGGGCCGCGTCCTGTGCTGCGACAATTTCCTTCCCTTCGCGAGAGACGCGCCGCAACACGGCATTGATCAGCGATTTGAAATGCACCGCCTTGTTGTCGGCAGCAGCAAGCCTGTTCGCCGCATCGACGGCTGCATGCGGCGCCACGTCGAGAAACAGCAGCTCGCAAATTCCCGCCATGAGGATTTCGAGCGTGGGTCCGGCACGATGCGGCGGCGGCGCCTTGGGAACGAAGTTCCGCAGGATCGCATCGATCTGTCCAAAGCGGCGCAGCGTCTCGCCGGCGATGGCGCGTGCGAAGCCCGCATCGCGCGGCTCAAGCGGACTTTGCGCGAGCAGATCCGTCTCGACGGCATCCAGCGGGCGATGCCTGCGCAGCACCTCGCCCAGGATTTTCACCGCCGCGGCGCGTGCGGAAATTCCCGGCGCGCTCATGCTCTTGCCTTTTGCATGGCGCGGTCCTAGCTCATTGGGACGATGGCCGCAAAAACCTCAGACATCGAGCAGCGTATCCGCGAGGCAGGCGAACGCGCCCGTGCCGAGGCTGACGCGCGCCGTGCCGCCCAGGGCCCCGAGAAACCGCACCAGAAAGAGGTGAATGGACCCAAGGGGCCGGAACCCACGCGCTATGGCGACTGGGAAAGAAAAGGCATCGTCTCGGATTTCTGAGGTGGCCTTGATCCGGTTCCGGCGCGGGTCCATGTAAGCCCGACCGGAGATACGCCATGTTCATCCAGACCGAATCCACGCCCAATCCGGCGACATTGAAGTTCCTGCCCGGCCGCGAGGTCATGGGCGAGGCGTCCGTCGCCGATTTTCCCGATGCGGCCGCCGCGGAGCGTTCGCCGCTCGCGCGCGCCCTGTTCACCAACAGCGACGTGAAGCGCGTGTTCTTCGGTTCCGATTTCATTTCCGTGACCAAATCGGATGCGAGCGATTGGCGCCATCTGAAACCGTCCATCCTCGGCGCCATCATGGAGCATTTCACGCGCGGACTTCCTCTGATCGAGGGCGCAGCGGAAGAAGCTGATGATGCGGAAAGCTATTCCGAAGATGACGCGGAGATCGTTTTGCAGATCAAGGAATTGATCGACACGCGGGTTCGCCCCGCCGTGGCCAATGATGGCGGCGATATCATCTTCAAGGGCTTCGATGGGGAGTCCGGCGTGGTCTCATTGCACATGCGCGGCTCCTGCGCGGGCTGCCCGTCTTCCACGATGACGCTCAAGAACGGCATCGAGAACATGCTGCGTCACTACATTCCGGAAGTGACGGCCGTCGAAGCCGTCTAGGCTTTGTCCATGAAGATCCTTGCCGCCGATACCGCGCTTGGCGCCTGCTCCGTCGCGGTGCTGGAGGACGAACGCGTCCTGGCCCATCGCTTCGTGCCGATGGAGCGCGGTCATGCCGAGGCGCTGGCGCCGATGGTCGAAGAGACGATGCGCGCCGCCGGCCTCGCATTTGCGGAACTGGATCGTCTCGCCGTGACGACGGGCCCCGGCACCTTCACGGGCCAGCGGGTCGGGCTCGCCTTCATGCGCGGGCTTCGCGTGGCGCTGAAGAAGCCGCTTGCCGGCATTACCACGCTGGAAGCCATGTGCGCTGCCGCGATGGACGAAGCGCAGAGCCGATGCGCCGCGGCGATTCACGACGCCAGGCGCGCGGAGGCCTATCTCGCCATCGCCACGAAGACAGAAACCCTTCTTCATCCGGAGCTCGTCGCTCTGGAAGATGCCGCCGCCGTAATCGGCAAACTGACCGCGGGGATGGATGTCGCGCTGGCGGGCACCGCCGCGGAAGCCATCGCCGCGAAACTCGCAGGCGGCCATCTCACCACGGTCCGCCAACCCGACGCGCTGTGGGTGGCGAGGCTGGCGAGCAGCAAACCCTTGTCGTCCGAAGCGCCGCATCCGCTCTATTTGCGCGCGCCGGATGCGAAACTGCCCGCGGCGCCATGAAAATCCGCGATGCCAACCTCCGCGATCTCGCAATCCTCGCCGATGTGCACGCGCGCGCGTTTGCGCGATCCTGGAACGAAGACGCGCTCGCTGCGCTGATGAAAGCGCCGGGCGTATTGGCGCTGCTCGCAGAACTCGAAGAACCTTGCGCGTTCGTTCTCATGCGGATCGCCGCGGATGAGGCGGAAATCCTCACGCTCGCGGTCAGCCCCGATGCCCGCCGGAATGGCGTGGCATCCGGACTTCTGGAACAGGCGGCGCACAGGGCGATGGAGCACGGTGCGGCGCGCCTCTTTCTGGAAGTGGCCATGGCCAACATGCCTGCCCGGAATCTCTACGGAAAATACGGCTTTGATGAAGTCGGCCCGCGCAAAGGCTATTACGAGGACGGGGACGATGCGCTGACGCTTGCAGCCTCTCTTCCACTTGCTTTGCGCATGGGAAATTCCGCAAAAACCCTCTAGAGTCTCCTTCGGAGCGACTTGGGAACGGCGGCGTGACGCGAATAGAGCAACTTTGCGCGGACAAGGGCCTGCGGATGACGGAGCAGCGCCGCGTCATCGCGCGCGTTCTCTCCGAAGCCTCGGATCATCCCGACGCCGAAGAACTCTATCGCCGCGCATCCGCCATCGATCCGCACATCTCCATCGCAACTGTCTATCGCACCGTGAAGTTGTTCGAGGACGCGGGCATTCTGGAGCGTCACGATTTCCGCGACGGGCGCTCGCGATACGAGGAAGTGCCGGACGCTCACCATGACCATCTCATCGATCTGCAGACCGGCCAGGTGATCGAATTCCGCAACGAAGATATCGAACGGCTCCAGCGCGTCATCGCTGAGGAGTTGGGGTTCGAACTTGTCGACCACAGGCTCGAGCTTTACGGCGTGCCCAAGGGCGGCAAGAAGCCGGCAGGACACTGACTTCATGCAATCGATGCGCGCAGCCTTGATCCTCGGCACGTTCCTGCTGTCGGCGATGTTCGTCATCCCGTACCAGAGTTTTGCGCTGCGATTTAAACTATTGGGCTACCGGGACATTCCGAGGCGATACCAGCGCTTCCTCTCTCGCATTTTCGGCATCCGCATTACCGTCATCGGCAAGCCGGTCCAGGATCGCGGCGTGCTGATGGTTTCCAATCACACCTCTTACCTCGACATCCTCGCGCTCGGCGGCATCGCGCGCGTTTCCTTCGTGGCCAAGAGCGAAGTGAGCAAATGGCCGCTGTTCGGCACCTTCGCCCGCTTGCAGCGCACGGTATTCGTGGAACGCCAGCGCCGCTCGCAAACAGGCGTGTCGCGCGACCAGCTTCGCGAGCGGTTGCTCGAAGGCGATGCCCTGGTGCTGTTTCCCGAAGGCACTTCGAACGACGGCAACCGCGTCTTGCCCTTCAAGAGCGCCTTGATGGGCTCCGCGGAAACTGAGGTCAGCACGGATGCGCAGGGCAATCCGGTCTATGTTCCGGTGCAGCCGGTCTCCATCACCTATGTCGGCCTGCATGGAATTCCGATGGGACGCGAGAACCGGCCGCTTTATGCGTGGTATGGCGACATGGAACTTGTCGATCACCTTTGGGAAGGCCTGAAAACGGGCCCCGTGGATATCGTCATTGAATTTCATCCGCCGATCACGGTCGACGAAGCGGGCGGCCGCAAGAAGCTCGCGCCACTCGTCGAATCCACGATCCGGACGGGCCAGGCCCGCGCGCTTGCGGGATTGGCCGGAAAACCGGTTGCGGCTGCGCCGGAACCCGCCCGGGCGGCCTGAACTTGTGTTGAGGCCAAGGTTCGGCCCATAACGCGGCCCACAAACCGCCTTTCCGAAGCCCATGAAGAAGCTTTTCATCAAGACCTATGGCTGCCAGATGAACGCCTATGATTCCGCCCGCATGGCGGATCTTCTGGCGCCGCTGGGCTACGCCCCGGCCGATGAACCTTCGGCGGCGGATATGGTCATCCTCAACACATGCCACATCCGCGAGAAGGCTGCGGACAAGGTCTATTCCGAACTCGGCAAGCTGAAGCTTCTGAAGGACGAGAAGGCGCAAGCCGGTGGCAAGATGCTGATCGCGGTCGCGGGCTGCGTGGCGCAGGCCGAAGGCGAGGAAATCATCCGGCGCCAGGGCGCGGTCGACATCGTCGTCGGCCCGCAAAGCTATCATCGGCTGCCCGAACTCATCGCGCGCATCAGCCGTGAGAAGGGTCATGCGCTCGATACCGATTTCCCGGTCGAGGAGAAATTCGACACGCTGCCGGAGGACGTTGCGATCAGCGGCCCGAGCGCATTCCTCACCGTGCAGGAAGGCTGCGACAAGTTCTGCACCTTCTGCGTCGTGCCTTATACCCGCGGCGCGGAATATTCGCGTCCCGTCGCGCAGATCGAGCGCGAGGCGCGCATCCTGGCGGAGAAGGGCGTGCGCGAGATCACGCTGCTTGGCCAGAACGTGAATGCTTATCGCGGCGAAGGGCCGGACGGCGAAGCATGGAGTCTCGCAAAGCTCATCCGCAAGCTTTCGGCGATCGAAGGCGTCGCGCGCATCCGCTACACCACCAGCCATCCGCGCGACATGGGCGAGGATCTGATCGAAGCCCATCGCGATATCGAAGCGCTGATGCCTTACCTGCATTTGCCGGTGCAATCGGGATCGGATCGCGTTCTCGCCGCCATGAACCGTCAGCACACGCGGGACGACTATCTGAGGTTGGTGGAGCGCATCCGCAAGGCGCGGCCGGATCTCGCCCTGTCGTCGGATTTCATTGTCGGCTTCCCGGGCGAAACAGACGAGGACTTCGCCGATACCATCGCGCTGGCGCGCGAGGTCGGCTACGCGTCGCACTTCTCGTTCAAATACAGTCCGAGGCCGGGAACACCCGCCGCCGCGCAGAAGCAGATCGCCGATGCGATCAAGGCCGCACGGCTCGAAGAGCTTCAGACATTGCTCTTTTCCCAGCAGCGCGCGTTCAACGAAAGCTGCGAAGGCAAGGTGATGGATGTGCTCTTCGAGAAGAAGGGCCGTCACGGTCGCCAGGCCATCGGCCGCAGCCCGTTTCTGCAGCCGGTCCATGCCGAAGATGCCGATCGCCTGATCGGGAAGATAGTTCCGGTCCGCATCGAAGCGGTGTTCCCCAACAGCCTCTCCGCCCGCCTTCTCGGCGCGCCTTTAGAGGCCGTTGCTTGAGCGCCAAATCGAAAAAGCGCGAGCAGCTCACGCTCGAATTTTCCGACAATGCTCTTCTGGCCGCGCTCGGCGGCCCGCAGCATCGCAATCTCGTTCGCATCGAGCAGACGCTCGATGTGCATGTCGACGTCCGGGGCAATCTCGTTGCCATCGAAGGCGCTTCCGACGCGCGCGAGCGGGCGGCTGCGGTGTTGCGCGCGCTCTATGCGCGTGCGGAAGCGGGCGAAAGCACGGCCCTCGCCGACATCGACGCGGAGATCCGTTTCGCCACGCATGAGCGGGAAGGTGCCGCGACGCGCGATTTCGGCCAGCCTTCCATCAAGACCGCTGCCGCGCGCGTCACGCGCGCAAGATCGCCGGCGCAGGCCGCCTATCTCGATCTCATGCGCACGCATCCGCTGGTCTTCGGGATCGGCCCGGCCGGTACCGGCAAGACCTATCTCGCGGCGGCGTTCGGCGCCCATCTTCTCTACGAGCGCAAGGTCGAGCGCCTCATCCTCTCGCGGCCGGCGATGGAAGCCGGCGAGCGCCTCGGTTTCCTGCCGGGCGATCTCAAGGAGAAGATCGATCCCTATTTGCGCCCTCTTTACGATGCGTTGTTCGATACGATCGGCGACAAGGCCACGCGCATGATGGAAACGGGCGTGATCGAAGTGGCCCCGCTTGCCTTCATGCGCGGGCGCACGCTGGCCAATTCCTTCGTCATCCTGGACGAGGCGCAAAACTGCACCTCGGCGCAGATGAAGATGTTTCTCACCCGCCTCGGCGAAGATTCCCGGATGGTCGTGACCGGCGATCCTTCGCAG
>JBQCFD010000257.1:0-2178 GCA_051959625.1 Rhizomicrobium sp. | reverse complement strand
GCGGCGGCAAGAAATCTGTCCGCGCCGTCGGCAACGACGCCAAGATGATGCTGGGCCGCACGCCCGGCAACATCGAGGCGATCCGCCCGATGCGCGACGGCGTCATCGCGGATTTCGAAGTCGCCGAAGAGATGATCAAGCACTTCATCCGCAAGGTGCATAACCGCCGCTCCTTCGCCAATCCGATGATCATCGTCTGCGTGCCTTCGGGCTCGACGGCGGTGGAGCGCCGCGCGATTCAGGAGTCGGCATTGTCCGCCGGCGCGCGCCGCGTGTTCCTGATCGAGGAACCGATGGCGGCGGCGATCGGCGCGGGCCTTCCGGTCAGCGAACCGACCGGTTCGATGGTCGTCGACATCGGCGGCGGCACGACCGAAGTCGCGGTGCTGTCGCTCGGCGGCATCGTCTATTCGCGCTCCGTGCGCGTTGGCGGCGACAAGATGGACGAGGCGATCATCGCCTATATCCGCCGCCACCAGAACCTACTGATCGGCGAGGCTTCCGCCGAACGTATCAAGAAAGAGATCGGCACCGCCGCGCCGCCCACCGAGGGCAATGGCGTGACGCTGGAGATCAAGGGCCGCGATCTTCTGAACGGCGTGCCCAAGGAGATCACCATCACGCAGCGGCATATCGCCGAGGCCTTGGCCGAACCGACCAGCCAGATCGTCGAGGCGGTGAAAGTGGCGCTGGAAGCGACGCCGCCGGAACTCGCCGCCGACATCGTGGACAAGGGCATCGTGCTCACCGGCGGCGGCTCGCTGCTCGCCAACCACGATCAGGTGCTGCGCGAGGAAACCGGCCTGCCGGTCTCCATCGCGGACGATCCGCTCTCCTGCGTCGCGCTCGGCACGGGCCGGGTTCTCGAAAACACGAAGGGTATGCGACACGTCCTGACCACAGCATTCTAGGTTTTCAGCCTGCCGCGAGTTTAGTCATGGCGAACGGAACGATGAGGTATTCGCGGGGAAGGGCAAACGCCCAGCTTCCGCTTGCCATCGTTGCGGTTCTCGCGGTCGTGCTGGTGCTGGTGGGAAGGGCGCAGTCCTCGCTGTTCGATCGGGCGCGCGCCTCGTTCACCGACTGGACCAAACCGGCGCTAGTCTGGGTCAGCCAGCCCTTCAACCGCGCCTCGGCGTGGTTCGGCGGGCTCGGCGAGATTTTCGTGGTCTATCAGGAAAACCAGAAGCTCAAGGATGAGAACGCGCGGCTGCGCCAGTGGCAGAGCGCGGCGTTGATCCTCGATCAGCGGCTGAAGCGATACCAGGCGCTGCTGCATGCCGTTCCCGATCCCGCGTTGAATTCCCGCACCGCGCGCGTGATCGGACGTTCGAGCCATCCCTTCCTCGACACCATGATCATCGATGCCGGCAAGGGGCAGGGCGTGAAGCCCGGCCAGGCCGTGGTCGATGCGCGCGGCATGATCGGGCGCATCTTCCTGTCCGGTGAGCGCACCTCCTGGGTATTGCTGCTGACGGACCTGAACAGCCGAATCCCGGTGACCATTCAACCCGGCAACATCCAGGCGATCATGGCGGGCAACAACACGCCGACGCCCACGCTGGAAACGCTGGCCACGAACACGCCGCTCAAGGCGGGCGATCAGGTGGTGACCTCGGGCGACGGCGGCCTCATTCCGCCGGATCTGCCGGTCGGGATGCTGGTCGCCAATGGCGCCACTTTCGGCGTGGCGCTGCTCTCCGACGCCGATACGAGCGCGGATGTCCGCATTGTGGACTTCAAGTTGCCGCCCGAACAGCCGCCCGCGCCGTCGCCGAACGATCTTCCAGCCTCCGCCGCCGGATTGAAGCCGGAAATGCCCGCGCCGCCCGTTCAGGCTGCACCACCTGTTGCCACGCCCGAGGTCGCCAAGCCGGGTGCGCAGAAGCCGGCGGGCGTCGCACCTGCCGTGAACATCGCCAAGCCGTCCGCGAAACCCGCGACAACGCCGCCCGCGCCGCAAAACGGCAACGACAACGGGGTCGAGTGACGGAGATGTCGGACCGCATCGGTGGCTGGTCGTTCCGCAGTGCGCTGGGCGCGTCGATCCCGTTTCTCTGCGGCGTCGCGGGCGTCGTCATCAGCAATATGCCGGTATCGCTTTTCGGAACGCTGATGCCGCCGCCGATGCTGGCGCTGATGCCGATCTATTTCTGGTGCCTGGTGCGGCCGGACCTC
>JBQCFD010000256.1:0-12895 GCA_051959625.1 Rhizomicrobium sp. | reverse complement strand
GAAGGATGTCTTCGGCAAGCTCGACAAGATCGTGAAGAAAGGCGCGGTGCTGGCCTCCAACACCTCCTATCTCAACATCGACGAGATCGCTTCGGCCACCACGCGGCCGCAGGACGTGATCGGCATGCACTTCTTCTCGCCGGCGAATGTGATGCGCCTCCTGGAGAATGTGCGCGGCGAGAAGACCAGCGATGCGGTGGTCGCCACCGCCACGCAGATTGCCAAGAAGATCGGCAAGATCGCCGCGCTGGCCGGCGTGTGCCCCGGCTTCATCGGCAACCGCATGCTTTCGCCCCGCCAGCGCGAGGCGCAGAAGCTCGTCATGGAAGGCGCGATGCCGTGGGACGTGGACCGCGCGCTGTATAACTTCGGCTTCCCAATGGGACCGGTCCAGATGAGCGACCTCGCCGGCCTCGATATCGGCTGGGTGAAAGAGAACTCGAAAGGCGAGACGATCCGCGATCGTTTGTGCGAACTGGACCGCCGCGGCCAGAAAACCGGCGCGGGCTATTACGACTACGACGCGAACCGCAACAACTCGCCCTCGCCCGTTACCGCCGGGATCATCGAGGAATTCCGCAAGAAGTCCGGCGTGAACAGCCGCGCGATTTCCGATGAAGAGATCGTGGAGCGCTGCATCTATCCGATGATCAACGAAGGCGCGAAAATCCTGGAAGAAGGCAAGGCCCTGCGCGCCTCCGACATCGATATCGTCTGGATCAACGGCTATGGCTGGCCGGTCTATCGCGGCGGCCCGATGTTTTACGGCGACACCGTCGGCCTCGATAAGGTTCTCGCCAAGATGAAGGAATGGCAGAGCCAGATGGGCGATGCGTTCAAGCCCAGCGCGCTGCTGGAGAAGCTGGTGGCGGAGGGCAAAAAGTTCTCCGACCTGCCGCCGCAGCCGCTGAATACGAAGGCGAAATAATAACTGTCATCCCCGGCCGACCCCGGACTTGTTCCGGGGGAGGGGAAGGGGACCCAGGTGGTGAAAACAAGAATGGTCCAGAAAAAATGCGCAGCCCGCGCTTGTTCTGACCACCTGGGTCCCCTTCCCTCGCCGCTTTGCGGCTCGCCGGGGATGACAATCAGTTTTAATTTTTAGAACAGAGGACACATCCATGAGAGAAGCAGTCGTCGTATCCTACGCCCGCACCGGCCTCGCCAAGGCCGCGCGCGGCGGGTTCAACAACACGTCCAACATGGCGATGCTCGCGCATGCCATCGAGCATGCGGTGAAGCGCTCCAAGGTCGATCCCAAGGAGGTGGAAGACGTCGTCGCCGGTTGCGTGGCCGCATCCGGCAACGTCGCGCGCGGCGCGGCGCTGATGGCGGGCCTTCCGATCACGACCTCGGGCGCCACGATCAACCGCGCCTGCTCGTCGGGCCTGAACGCCATCGCGGTGGCGGCACGTTACATCACCGAGGAAGGCGCGAACGTCGTCGTGGGTTCGGGCGTCGACTCCATCACCTTCCAGGGCGGTGGCGGCGGCGGCAAGGAGCCGAAGATCGTCGACATGTATCCCGATTACTGGATGCCGATGATCGACACCGCCGATGTGGTGGCGCAGCGCTACAACATCAGCCGCGAATATCAGGACGAATATTCACTGGAATCGCAGCGCCGCATGGCCGCGGCCCAGCAGGCCGGCAAGTTCAAGGACGAGATCGTCCCCATGAAAACGAAGATGAAGGTCGTCAACAAGGAGACGAAGGAAGAAAGCATCGTCGATTACGAGGTGAACCGCGACGAATGCAATCGCCCGGACACAACGCTGGAGGGGCTGGCAAAGCTCGCGCCGGTGAAAGGTCCGGACAAGTTCATCACCGCAGGCAACGCTTCGCAGCTTTCCGATGGCGCGGCTGCGGTCGTGCTGATGGAAGCCAAGGAAGCGGAGAAGCGCGGTCTTCAGCCGCTCGGTGCGTTCAAGGGCTGGGCGGTTGCGGGCTGCAAGCCGGACGAGATGGGCATCGGCCCCGTGTTCGCGGTGCCGCGTTTGCTCGAGCGCCATGGCTTGAAGGTCGATGACATCGATCTGTGGGAGCTGAACGAAGCCTTCGCGTCGCAATGCCTCTACAGCCGCGACAAGCTCGGCATCGATCCGGCGAAGTACAATGTGAACGGCGGCTCCATCGCCATCGGCCACCCATTCGGCATGACCGGCGCACGCTTGTCGGGCCACGCGCTGATGGAAGGCAAGCGCCGCGGCGCCAAGAACGTCGTCGTCACCATGTGCATCGGCGGCGGCATGGGCGGCGCGGGCCTGTTCGAGGTCTACTAGGGCGATCACAACCGGGAACGGCTGTCGACATATAAATCTTGAGGCAGCGGCGCCAACGCGCCGCT
The DNA here is from genome assembly GCA_051959625.1 of Rhizomicrobium sp. GTDB lineage: Bacteria > Pseudomonadota > Alphaproteobacteria > Micropepsales > Micropepsaceae > Rhizomicrobium. Next base: position 10,548 of record JBQCFD010000256.1, on the reverse strand, counting down.
GTTTTCATTTCGGGAAGCAGCGAGCGGCGAAAAGCGCCAGATTCCACGATCCTCACAATCTTAATTTTTTTTTGCAACGCAGACCTGCCGTAGGCGTTCCCTCTGCTGGGAGCGGGTCTCACGAAAATCGGGAGAGCACATATGAAAAACCTCGTTTGCGCCGCCATTATCGCTGGCATCGCGGGCACTGCCGCAATTGCAGTTCCGCCGCCAGCCCAAGCGGCCGTCGGAATAACATTCGATTTTGGCAATATCGCGTTCGCCTACCAGGACGGCTACTACGATCACTATCATCGCTGGCACCATTGGCGCCGTGGCGAATGGGAGCGTTATCGCCGTCATCATCACTACTACCACTACCGGCATGACGATTGGCGCTATCGCCATCATCGCCATTGGGGTCATGATTGGCATCATCGTGACCGGGATGGTTGGGATCGCCACGATCGTGATCGCCATGATGACGGCCACCACGACCGCGATCATCACGACCGTTAAGGCGCCAGCAGCGCTGCAGATGCAAAGCCCGGAGGCTCACCCTCCGGGCTTTTTTGTGCGGACCGTGCTACAGGTCGATTCATGTTCCACCTGTTCGCGAGCGCCCTGACCACGCTTTTCGTCGCCATTGGACCGGTGGAGGTGGCGTCCATGTTTCTGGCGCTGACTGCGGGGATGGACGCGCCGCATCGGCGCAAGCTGGCCATCCTTTCGGCCACCACGGCGCTGGCGGTGCTGCTGGCCTTCGCGCTGGGCGGCATCCAGCTTCTGGAGCTGATCGGCGTCGGCCTGCCCGCCTTTCGCACGGCCGGTGGGGTGTTGCTGCTGATGGTGTCCGCGGACCTGCTGTTGGCGCAGCATTCCGCCATCTCTTCCATCACCAGCACCGAAGAGCACGAAGCCAAGATCCAGAAGACCGACATCGCGATCTTCCCGCTCGCGATTCCGCTCACCGCCGGCCCCGGCAGCATGACCGCGATGGTGCTGCTCATGGGCAAGGCGCACAGCGTTGCCGAATCCGGTATCGTCATCGCCGCACTGGTGCTGATGATCTTCGGCACCTTCCTGTCGATGCTGCTGTCGGATCGCCTGATGCGCGTGCTGGGCGTCACCGGCGCAAACGTGATCGCGCGCGTCTCCGGCATCTTCCTTGCGGCACTCGCGATGCAGTTCATCTTCGACGGTCTCTCCGCGAGCCGCCTCTTCGGCTAGCTAATATTCCGAATTTGCATTGCTGATCGCGCGAAGCGTTCCCACATACTCCGTGAGCCCATTGGGGAATGTTGCGCATGAAGATGTTCGCCGCGCCTGCCTTGTGCGGGCTTTCGCTGCTGTTGTCTGTCCCGGCCCTTGCCGATTCGACGAAGGATTGCCATGTCGGTTCTTACCGGCTCCAGAACGGACAGGCGGTGGATATCGGCCCTTCCGACGGCGACACGCTGCGCTGGCGCCTGTGGGACGGCGAGACCGGACAGCTTCATCCCCAAAAGAACGGCACATGGACCAGCACCTATGGCTGGACCGGCCGGCCCGACGGCAAGATCGTTTCATTCTCCGATTGCGAGAAGGGCGAAATCGCCTTCGACGAGGAGAGCGGCGTGCGCATCGCCTTCGATGTCACGAACACGTCCTTCGAAAGCGGCGGTGTGAAACTGGCCGGGCGGCTGGTGATGCCCAAAGGCAGCGGCAAGGTGCCGGTGGTGGTGCTGATCCACGGTTCCGAACACGATTCCGCTCTCGATTTCTACTACCTTCAGCGGATGTTTCCGGCGCAGGGTATCGGCGCGTTCGTTTTCGACAAACGCGGCACCGGCGTCTCCGGCGGAAAATACACGCAGGACTTCAACGTGCTCGCCGATGACGACATCGCGGCAGTGGCCCGAGCGCGCGAGCTTGCGGGCACCCGCGCGGGCCGCGTCGGCTATCAGGGCGGCAGCGAAGCGGGATGGGTCATTCCCATCGCGGTAAACAAATCGCCGGTGGATTTCGCCATCATCGGCTTCGGCCTGGCGGTGACGGTGCTGGAGGAAGATCAGGAGAGCGTCGCTCTCGATATGTATTTCCACCACCATTCGGCAGAGGACACGAAGAAGGCGCTGTAACTGTCGCGCGCGGGCTAGCGCATCTTCGAAACGCTAAGCATGGATGGTTATGCGGCCTTTGAAGCCCTTCGCCAGAAATACAAGAACGAGCCCTGGTACAAGGATGTCCATGGCGACTTCCTCTGGTTCGTCCTGCCGCTCGACCAGACGAAGATGGAAGCCGCAACCAAACAATTCGATTTTCACACGCCGTTCCGCTACGAGCCGATGCCCACCTTGCGCGCTTCCACCACGCCGCAACTTTGGATTCTCGGCAGCGACGATCTGGAAGCGCCGAGCGACGAGACGTCGAAACGCATAAAATCGCTGATCGCGGACGGCAAGGACTACACGCTCGCCGTCTATCCTGGCGCGGAACACGGCATCACGGACTATGAGCTCAATTCAAAGGGCGAGCGCGTCTCCACCCGTTACGCACCCGGCTATTTCCAAATGATGGCCGATTTCATCCGCAACGGACGCATCGGCCCGCACTACGGGAAGGCGAGCATCACGCAGCCTGGCGCGCGTTGATCCACGCAAAACCTGTTCGTGTGAGTGTCACGAATTACATCTTGCGGTCACTGGCAGCGCCCGGAGGGTTGTGGTTAGACTCTTCCGCGCGCTGGGGCTGATAGCCTGCGCCGAACGAACTCAGGAAGAACGGATGTCGCAGTTCTGGCGCTGGGCGGCTGTTGCCGTGGCTGCCATCCCCGGCACGGCTCTCGCCGCCGCCGCGGAGAGTTCCGTGTACGCCCTTCCAGCCAATGTCGCGCTCAAGGTCAGCGGAGGTCCCGCCAATTCTGACGGCACAGGCATCAAGAGCGACACCAGCATCGACCTCCACTCGGTCGTCGGCGACACGACACTAAGCGGAACCTTCGCCAGCGCTCCGCCAAATTCCGCGGTGCCAACGGATCGCATCGACCGCAAGGTCGGCCTGGACTCCAATATTCACGGGCCCGCAGGCGTGAAGCTGGCCGTCCAGGCGAGCAGCGAGATCCACGATGTCCGCCAGACCGGAACGCTCGTCCCGGCCGGGCTTTCCAGCACCAGCGCTACCACGCGAACCGAGAACATCAGCGCCACCGCCACCGCGGAGCCGATTTCCCGCGTCGGGCTGACGATGGGCGCCAGCCAACAGAGCGATGTGTCCACGCAGGACAATGTTCTCGCGGAAGGAGCGGCACAAAACAATGCGGTCGCCACGGATGACCGCAAGGCATTCGCGAGCGCCGATTGGTCGCCGCTTTCCTTCCTGCAACTCAAGGCGGGCGCAACCTCCGAAACCATGAGCGTCTCCACGCGCGGCGCGGCGAATGCGGGCGACCAATATCGCTACACCGAGCCGCAGGTGTCGGCCACGGCGAGGCTATGGGACGGCGCGCAGATGAAGGTGAGCGGCGAAGACGCGGTGTCGCCGGTGAACCCCTACGATTTCGCAGCCCTGGCACAGGCGGCGGGACCCGATACCGATCTTCGCGTCACGCCCAATCGCGAGTGGCGCAATCAGGCTGAGATCACGCAGAAATTCGACAATGGCGGGACGCTTTCCGCGACCGTCACGCGCGCGCGCATCGAAAGCGCGACGGAACTCGGCCTCACGCCCGATGGTACGACGGCGCCGATCAGCATTTCCGGCGGAGAGCGCCGGCAGCTCGACGCGAGCCTCTCGATGCCGCTTTCCGGCATTGGCTTGCCGGACACGGCGATCTCATCGCAGGCCACATTGCGCCAGTCCCAGTTGCGCGATCCGGTGACGGGAGAAATGCGCCGCGCATCAGGCGAGATACCACGCCAAGCCAGCGTGAAGGTGACTCATCATGACGATGCGCATCATCTGGAATGGGGCGTGAGCGGGCATCTTTCCACCCAGCAGAATTTTTACCGGCCCGCCCAACTGACTGCGCTGCGCAGTGATAGCGGCGTCGGTGCGTTCATCACCTACAAGCCGGGCAAGTACGTCGTATCGTTGAATGCGGACGGCCTCATCGGCGGCGCGCGCAGCCAGACGGATACGTTTTACAACGGCACGCGCGAAGGCAATGTCACGGCGACCAATCGTACCGGCGACAGCAGCCCCACGGTTAGCGTTTCAGTCTCGCAGAAATTCTAAGCCGCGCGCTTCGCGGGCCGGAACGTCACCGGCATGTGCTTTGGACCCGAAATGAAATTGGACGGCAGCCATTCCGGCTTACCCGCAATCTTCAGTTCGTCCAGCCGGGTGAGCACCTCGGTCAGCACCGCATCGATCTCGATGCGCGCGATGTGCTGGCCGAGGCAGCCATGCGGACCGGTGCCGAAGGCGATGTGTTCGTTGGGGGTGCGGGCGAGATTCAGCGCATCCGGCGCATCGAATTTTTCCGGGTCGCGGTTTGCCGATCCGAAGTACATCACGACCTTCTGGCCTTGCCTGATCTGCTCGCCACCGAGAACGACATCGTGCTTCGCCGTGCGGCGCATGTAGATGACCGGCGTGGTTTAGCGCAGAAGCTCTTCGCGCGCCGAAGCAACCCGTCCCGGCAGATCGGCCTTGAGCCAGGCTAGCTGCTCGGGGTGATCGAACAGCGCGATCAAGCCTGACGACAGGAGATTTCGCGTGGTATCGCCGCCCGCGTCGATGAGCAACAGAAAGAAGAGCAGGAATTCGATGTCGTCCAGCTTCTTGCCGTCCACTTCCGCCTGCAGCAGCTTGGTAGCGAGATCGTTCTTTGGGCGCGCGCGCTTCTCCTCGATCACGCCGCGGCCATATTCGAACATCTTGAGCACGGCCAATCCGCCGGCGTTGGCTTCCTGTACCTCCGGCGCCGTATGTATGGCTTCCGTCAACTTGTAGAGTTCGCGCCCGTCATCCAGCGGAATGCCCAGAAGCTCGGCAATCACGTATGAGGGCATTTCGCCGGCGATCTGCGAAACGAAGTCGCATTCGCCGCGCTCGACCACCTCGTCCACGATCTGGCGCGCGAGCTGATTCATGCGCGGCGTGCGCTCCGCGGAGACGGGCTGCGTGAATTCGTTGCGGATAAGCTTGCGATACGCGGTATGTTGTGGCGGGTCCATCATGAGCATCATCTTGTAGCCGCCGAACCCGAGCGCCGCTTCCGCCGCCGGGTCCTGGATCATAATCGTGGGTTCGGAGGAGAAATTCTGGAAATCGCGATCGACCGTCCATACATCTTTGTAACGTGTCACCGCCCAGAATCCCGGCCCATTCGGCTCCTCGTGCCAGAACACGGGCGCATTGTCGCGGAGCCAGCGATATTGCGCGAGCGGATGGCCGGCTGCGAAACTTTCGGGCGAAAGAAGATCGATTTTCATGTTCGTTTCGTCACCTTGGGCCGGACAGGAACAAACAGGGGATTTTTGCGTTTCCACACCGTGGCGCAAGCCCATCCCTTTTCGGAAGATTGGTCAACTCGCCGGGCATCGTCCAAAGATGCAATATAGATTGCTTTCCGCAGCGTCCGCTTACATCACCTCATGGGGCATGACATGAACCGCCTTCAGCAACTCGAACAACTTGGACAATCTGTGTGGCTCGACTTCCTGAGCCGCGACATGATCCGCAAAGGCGGCACCGCCCAGGCCATCGAGAAAGATGGCATCGGCGGGCAGACTTCCAATCCCGCGATCTTCCAGAAATCGCTCGCCGAAGGCACTGCTTACGACGACGACATCAAGCGCTATTCCGAGCAGGGTCTCGATGTCGGCACGATCTTCCGCAACCTCTCCATCAAGGACATTCAGGATTCCGCGGACGCATTCCGCCCCGTCTATGACCGCACCAAAGGCGCAGACGGATTCATCTCAATCGAGGTGTCGCCTTACATCGCGCATGGCACGCAAGAGACGATCGAAGAAGCCAAGGCGTTGTGGAAGGACATCGACCGGCCGAACCTGATGGTGAAGGTGCCGGGCACGAAGGAAGGCGTCCCGGCCATCCGCGATCTGACGGCAGCCGGCATCAACATCAACGTCACTCTTCTCTTCGCGCTCGACGCTTATCAGGCCGTGGCCGATGCCTATATCGAAGGTCTGGAGAAGCGTCCCGCGAGCGACGATCTATCCAAAATCTCCAGCGTCGCGAGCTTCTTCCTCAGCCGCATCGACACGATGGCGGACGATCTCATCAACAAGAGGCTGCAGGAAGACCCGAAGAAAAACGCGGGCCTTGCCGACATTCGCGGCAAGACAGCCATTGCGAGCGCGCGCATCGCTTATCAGATGTACAAGAAGACGTTCTCCGGCCCACGCTGGGAAAAGCTCGCCAAGCGGGGAGCGCGCCCGCAGCGTCTGCTCTGGGCCTCCACCGGGACCAAGAACAAGGAGTATTCCGACACGCTCTATGTCGACACCCTCATCGGGCCGATGACCGTGAACACCATGCCGCCGGAAACGATGGATGCATTCCGCGATCACGGCAACCCGAAGCCCGACACCATCGAGCAGGACGTGGACGGCGCGCACCGCGTTCTCGACACGCTGAAGCGAGGCGGCATCTCGCTCGACAAGATCACCGACGACCTGGTGGTGGACGGCGTGGCCAAGTTCGCCAAAGCCGCCGACGAACTCTACGGCGCGTTGGCCGACAAACGCGCGAAAATTCTCGCGGGCTCGCTGCCGCAGATCAAAGAAGGGTTCGGCGAAGCGCAGAAGGACATCGAGAAGGAAATTGCCGCCAGCAATGCGCGCGGCGATACGCGCAAGGTCTGGGAGCACGACAAGACCGCCTGGACCGGCGCCGACGAAAACAAATGGCTCGGCTGGATCGACGTCGTCGAGCGCGAGATCAGGGACATCCCCAATCTCAAGGCTTTTGCGGGCGAAGTTGAAAAGGCGCGGACCACAGATATCGTGCTGCTCGGCATGGGCGGATCAAGCCTCGGCGCGGAAGTGCTGCGCCAGACGTTCGGCCACCGGGAGGATTGGCCCAATCTGCACGTGCTGGATTCCACCGATCCGGGCCAGATTGGCGCGGTGCGCCAGGCGATCAAGATCGAAAGCACGCGCTTCATCGTGTCGTCGAAATCCGGATCGACGCTGGAGCCGAATATCCTGTTCGACTACTTCTTCGCGGAAACGAAAAGGAACGGAAAGCAGTTCGTCGCGATCACCGATGCCGGTTCCTCGATGGAGAAGACGGCCAAGGAACACGGCTTCGGTCACGTATTCCACGGCGAGAAGGAAATCGGCGGCCGCTATTCCGTCCTGTCGAAATTCGGTCTCGTCCCGGCGGCGGCGATGGGCCTGGATGTCGAGCGGCTTCTGAAGGAAACACAGAAGTTCGAACATTCCAGCGGCAAGCTCGTGCCTGCCTCCGCCAATCCCGGGGCGCGGCTCGGTATCGCTCTCGGCGTGCTGGCGAACAAATACAAGCGCGACAAGGTCACGATCCTCGCCTCGAATGCGCTGTCCAGCGTAGGCACCTGGCTCGAGCAGCTCATCGCGGAATCAACCGGCAAGGAAGGCAAGGGACTGATCCCCGTCGATCGCGAGCCCGTGGGCGCCCCCTCGTCCTATGGCGATGATCGCGTGTTCATCAATCTTCGCGTGGCAGGGGACGAGGATCATACCGACGCGGTTGCGGCGCTAGAGAAGGCGGGCCATCCGACGGCGCGCATCACCATCGAGGACACCTACCAGCTTGGCCAGATATTCTACCTCTGCGAGATGGCCATCGCGTTCGCCGGCATGGTGTTGAAGATCAATCCCTTCGACCAGCCGGACGTGGAAGCCGCAAAGGTCGCCGCGCGCAAGCTCACCGATGCTTACGAGAAGAGCGGCAAGCTGGACGAAGGCACGCCCTTCTGGAGCAGCGACAGCATTGCCGCTTATGGCGAAGGTCACGGCAAATCGCTGGGCGAGATTTTGAAGAACCATCTCGCGCAACTGAAGGATGGCGACTACTTCGCCCTGCTCGCCTATATCGCACTGAATGAAGGACACGATGCGGCACTGCAGAAGATCCGCCGCAAGGTGCGCGCGAAATTCAAGAATGCGACCTGCTTCGAATTCGGCCCGCGTTTCCTGCACTCGACGGGACAAGCCTATAAAGGCGGCCCAAACAGCGGCGTGTTTCTCACTCTCACGACCGATCACAAGGACGATCTTGCCATCCCCGGCCGCAAGGCGACATTCGGCGTCGTGGAGAAAGCGCAGGCGCTGGGCGATTTCGCCGTGCTCGAGCAACGCAGGCGGCGCGCCCTCAGGCTGCACATGAAGGACACCGATGCCGGACTTGCAGCGCTCACGAAGGCATTCGAGGAGGCTCTTTCCTGATGCAGATCGGCGTTGTCGGACTGGGCCGCATGGGCGGCAACATCTCGCGCCGCCTTATGGCGCATGGTCATGAAGTCGTCGTCTACGATCGCAACGCAGAGGCGGTAACCAGGCTCGCGGCTGAGAAGGCGACGCCGGCAAAGTCGCTGGAGGATTTCGCCAAACTGCTGAAGGCGCCGCGTGCCGTGTGGATCATGGTGCCGGCCGGCAAGCCCACGGAGGAAACCGTGTCGGCGCTCTGCAAGGTCCTGCAGAAGGGCGACACCATCATCGACGGAGGCAATTCGTTCTGGAAGGACGATATCCGCCGCGCCAAAGCCGCGAACGAGAGTGGCATTCATTACATCGATTGCGGCACTTCCGGCGGCGTGTGGGGCGCCGAACGCGGTTATTGCCTTATGATCGGCGGCGAGAAGGACGTGGTCGATCGTCTCGATCCGATCTTCAAGGCACTGGCCCCGGGGGTGGGAACGATCGATCGCACGCCGGGCCGGGAGAAGCGCGATCCGCGCGCAGAACAAGGTTACATCCATGCCGGCCCCAATGGTGCCGGCCATTTCGTGAAGATGGTGCACAACGGCATCGAATACGGCCTCATGCAGGCCTATGCCGAAGGCTTCGATATCCTTCAGGGCCGCGCCCACGAGGCACTGCCGGAAGACCAACGCTTCGAGCTCAACCTGCCGGATATCGCGGAAGTCTGGCGGCGCGGCAGCGTGATCGCATCATGGCTGCTGGACCTGTCGGCCATCGCGCTGGCGAAAGATCCGGAGCTCAAGGCGTTCAAAGGCGACGTGGACGACTCCGGTGAAGGCCGCTGGACTGTCGACGCAGCCATCGAAGAAGCAGTCTCGGCGAATGTCATCACCGCTGCACTGTTCGCGCGGTTCCGCAGCCGCGTGGAGCACAATTTCGGCGAAAAGCTCCTCTCCGCCATGCGCAACGAATTCGGCGGCCATATTGAAGGCGCGCTCGAAGATCACGGCATGGCGGCGAGGCCCAAGGCATGACGGACGCCCATAAGCCCAAAGCGCCGCCCAACTGCGCGATGGTTCTCTTCGGCGCGCATGGCGATCTCACCAAACGCCTTGTCGTGCCCGCGCTCTACAATCTGACGCGCCAGGGCCAGTTGCCGCAGAAGTTTGCGCTTATCGGCGTCGATCACAATGATTGTTCCGCCGAGCAGTGGCGCCAGGAACTTCATGAGTTCCTTGAAGGCTTGACCAGAAGCAAAGGCGAAGCCGCCGAGAAGAAGATCGATGAAAACGCCTGGAGCGAACTCGCCGGCACGATGGACTACCTCGTCGGCGATTTCACGAAGGACAAGACCTACACCGACATCGGGCAAAAGCTCGCCAAGCTCGGCAAGAACCGCGGGATAGGCGGCAATGTGCTGTTTTATCTTGCCGTCGCGGATCGCTTCTTCGGGCCCATCGTGGATGCGCTGGGCGCGGCCGGCCTCACGCAGGAAGACGAAGGCTGGCGGCGCGTCGTGATCGAGAAGCCGTTCGGTCACGATCTCGAATCCGCCAAAGCGCTCAATGCGCGCGTGCTGAAGCAGCTCAAGGAAGAACAGGTCTACCGGATCGATCACTTTCTCGGCAAGGAGACGGTGCAGAACATCATGGCGCTGCGCTTCGCCAACGGCCTGTTCGAGCCCATCTGGAATCGCGATCGCATCGACCATGTGCAGATCACCGTCGCCGAGACGGTCGGCGTGGAGCGCCGTGCCAAGTTCTACGAAGCGACGGGCGCGCTGCGCGACATGGTTCCCAATCACCTCTTCCAGCTCGTCGCCATGACCGCGATGGAGCCGCCGGCATCGTTCGACGCCGAGGCGGTGCGCGCGAAGAAGGCGGAAGTGTTCCGCGCCGTGCATCCACTCGATCCGGACGACGCGGTGCGCGGCCAATACGATGCTGGCGAGATCGCAGGCGTCCAATGCAAGGCCTATCGCGACGAGGATGGCGTCGACCCGGACTCGCCGGTCGAAACTTTCGCGGCGCTCCGGCTCACCATCGACAACTGGCGCTGGGCGGGCGTGCCGTTCTATCTGCGCACCGGCAAGCGCATGAAGAAGCGGACCACCGAGATCGCTATTCAGTTCAAGAACGCGCCTTACATGCTCTTCCGTGAAACGCCGGTGGATGATCTGGATTGCACCGGGCTCGTTCTTCAGATCCAGCCCGAC
>JBQCFD010000255.1:0-9403 GCA_051959625.1 Rhizomicrobium sp. | reverse complement strand
CTTCCGCAAAGCTGCAAGCCGCGCAGAAGGAGTTGTCTGATTCCGAGGAGCGCTGGCTGGAGCTGGAAATGCTGCGCGAGGAATTGGAGAAATGATGTCGCCCGCCTGGTCGTGGCCAGGACAAGCCCGTCAGGCCGGGAGTTTCTAGGCCGCCTGCGACAAGTCCTCGTCGAGCCAGAGAGACTTCAACATCCGTTCGATTCCCTTTGCCGACGTCATCCGGCAAAGCTGTGAGCGCGCGGCGCGGCGCGCTTCGGCCAAGCGTGGAAGTTGTGCGTTCTCGACATACCAACCCAGATGCTTGCGGAAGATTTTGAGCCCATGCAGCTCGCCGTAGAAGGCAATGCTGTCATTCATGTGATCGAGCACGATACCCAAGCGTTCATTCAAATCGGGTTCGGCGATTTCACCGCCATTTTCGAGCGCGCGGCCGATGGCTGTCGCGGCCCAGGGCCTGCCGTAAGAGCCGCGCCCGATCATCGCCGCATCGGCATTGGATTGCGCGAGCGCCGCATGTGCGCTGGCGGAATCGATGACATCGCCATTCGCAATCACAGGAACAGAGACGGCGGCCTTTACGGCAGCAATCGCTTTCCAGTCCGCATTGCCGGGATAGAATTGGCAGCGCGTGCGGCCATGCACGGTTATTGCCTTTACGCCCGCGCGCTCCGCCATGGCTGCGATTTCCGGCGCGTTGCGGCTTTGATCATCCCATCCCAGCCGCATCTTCAAGGTCACCGGCCTCGTCGTCGCGTTCACGGCAGCTTCGATGAGACGCAGCGCCAGTTCCGGTTCACGCATCAGAGCGGAGCCCGATAAGGCGCCGGTCACCTCTTTTGCGGGGCATCCCATATTGAAGTCGATGATGTCTGCACCGGCGGCTTCTGCAAGCTTCGCCCCAGCCGCGACCCAATGCGGATCGCGCCCGACGAGCTGGATCACCATCAGCGGCAGGCCATCGCCTACCGCCGCGCGGCGCACCACGTCGGGCCGCCCACGCGCGAAGCTGTCGCACGCGACCATTTCTGTCGCGACATAAGCCGCGCCCAGCCGCGATGCCGCACGCCGGAAGGGGAGGTCGGAGACGCCCGTCATCGGCGCGGTCAGAACCCGGCCGGGTATCGTGACACCACCGATGTCGAGTGTTTGCGTCACGGCGTGGGCGGTGCTGCCGGCGCGACCGAGATCAACGTCATGTTGAACACGAGCGTCTGGTTCGGCGGGATGGCATCACCCGCGCCTTCCGCGCCATAGCCAAGGTCGGCCGGGATCACGAGTTGCCACTCGTCGCCTTCGTGCATCATGCGCAGTGCTTCGACCCATCCAGGAATAAGCCGGCCAGCCGGGAACGTTGCCGTCTGACCGGGTTGCGTCTGATCGAAAACCTTCCCGTCGACGAGCCATCCCTTGTAAGTGACGGTCACCTGATCGGCGCCGCTGGTCACGCCCTTGCCGTGTCCGCTCTTGATGACGCGGTATTGCAGCCCGTCGGCCGTCACCTTCACGCCATCCTTCGCCTTGTTGTCGGTAAGGAACTGTGCGTTGGCTTTCGCGCTCAAATCGTAATTCTTCATCGGCGCGTCCTTTTTCTGGCCGCAGCCCGCGAGCGCAAGCGTGGCAGCGAGGGCAAGCAGGAATACCGGCAATCCGAAACGCATGAGAAACCCCGAGGTGGTTGGCGGGCGAAGGGATGGACCGGCGCCCGCCAAAAATCCAGCCAAATCCGGCACAGGCGAGCCATAACTGACATATTGTCAGTCGTGACCGGTTGTGAGACTATCGCTCAAACACAGGGTGGAATCGCCGTGGAGCATTTCGACGTCATCATCGTGGGCGCGGGACTTTCGGGCATCGGCGCCGCATATCACCTCCAGCAGGAGGCGCCGACGAAGCGTTACGCGATCCTGGAGGGCCGCGACGCGATCGGCGGCACGTGGGACCTGTTCCGCTATCCGGGCATCCGCTCGGACAGCGACATGTACACGCTCGGTTACAATTTCAAACCGTGGCGCGAAGCCAAAGCCATCGCCGATGGTCCCTCGATCCTCAAATATGTGCGCGGCACGGCGTCGGAGAACGGGATCGACAAGCACATCCGCTACAACCATATGGTCAAGCGCGCTTCGTGGGATTCCGCGACCGCGCGCTGGACGGTGGAAGCGGAGATGGGCGCACAGAAGCAGCCGGTGCGCTTCACCTGCAATTTCCTGTTCATGTGCAGCGGCTATTACGCCTATTCCGGCGGACACGATCCGGAATTTTCTGGCCGCGACTCCTTCAAAGGCCGCATAGTCCATCCGCAGCAGTGGCCGGGCGATCTGGACTACAAGGGCAAGAAAGTCGTCGTGATCGGAAGCGGCGCGACGGCCGTGACGATCGTCCCTGAGATGGCGAAAGACGCGGCGCATGTCACCATGCTGCAGCGCTCGCCGACCTACATGGTATCGCGCCCCGCCGAAGACAAATTGGCGAACTGGCTGCGCGAGCACTTGCCCGCGATGCTGGCCTATCAGCTCATCCGTTGGCGCAACGTCCTGTTCGGCATGTATTTCTTCAACAAGGCGCGCAAGAGTCCCAAGCAGGTGAGCCACTACCTGATAAACATGCTGAGGAAGGAGCTGCCGCCGGACTACGATGTGAAGACGCACTTCACCCCACGCTACAATCCGTGGGATCAACGTCTCTGCCTGGTGCCCGACAGCGATTTCTTCCAGTCGATCAAGGATGGAAAAACATCCGTCGTCACCGACCACATCGACAGCTTCACGCCTACCGGAATCAAGCTCAAATCCGGCGAGCAGCTGGAAGCCGACATAATCGTCACGGCGACGGGGCTCAAACTGGAATTGCTCGGCGGCATGAAGGTTGTGGTGGACGGCCAGCCGCGCGATCTGTCCAAGGCCATGAGCTACAAGGGCATGATGTACAGCGATGTGCCCAATCTTGCGTCTTGCTTCGGCTACACCAACGCGTCGTGGACGCTGAAATGCGATCTTACCTGCGAATACGTCACGCGGCTTCTGAATTACATGGATCGGAAGGGCACGCCCATCGCCACGCCGAAAGGCGATCCGTCGGTCGCCGAGTTGCCGTGGCTGGATTTCTCGTCGGGCTATGTGCAGCGCGCGCTCGACGTCCTGCCCAAGCAGGGGGCGACGAAGCCGTGGAAGCTCTATCAGAACTACGCGCTCGATCTCATCACGCTGCGCTACGGCAAGGTGGACGACGGCACTTTGGCGTTCTCGAAGCCGAAGGCGGTTCCCGCGAACGCCGACACCGCCGCCATCGCCGCGGAATAGGCCTCCTCCAGCGTTATGTGGTTGCCGCTTGCCCGGCGGCGCTCAAGGCTATATCTCCCCGTTCCCGGTTCGCCGGGCCTAGGACAGGTGGCCGAGTGGTTGAAGGCGCACGCCTGGAAAGTGTGTAACGGTTAATAGCCGTTCGAGGGTTCGAATCCCTCCCTGTCCGCCAGCATCCTCAAAAACAAACGGGCGAGGCTTTGGCCCCGCCCGCTCGACCTTTAAGCGAGATATTTCAGTCGGTGCCCGCGCGACCCAGACCAAGGTCGTGTTCGGCGGCCACGATGGAGATGGTGTAGCCCGCCACCACATCGAACAACGTCATGGCGACGATGAAGAAGAAGGGCGATGTGGCGAAACCCTTGAGCGTGATGAACTCCACAAGTGCGATCACGAAGATCAGCATCGAGAGGCCATGATTGATGATCTCTTTCGCCGTCGTCCTGGTCGCCTTCACCACTTCGACGAACAGAAGCAGCAGCGAGATCAGGATGAGCAGATCACCGAAGCTGAACTTCCATTGATCGCCCGAGAACATCCCGATCGAGACGGAGTGTTTGAGACTCAAAAGATCCTGGATGTCGTGGTGGCCGGTGACACCGCCACCCAGTGCAAAAAGATTGTAGATAACAAGCGGAATGATGAGCAGCGGAAACAGGCGCAACATCGGTTGAACTCCCCCGGTTAACCCAATACCCGACCCTTGTATCACAATGGGGCGGAAAAGGGGCGCGGCGTGGGCTCCTCCGTGGCGGTATGGTTAAGCCATGCCGCGCGGGCGCGGAACAGCGATGTCCCCCGGCGTGTCAGATTTCTTTCGCTTCGACCGGCCCCTTGAAGCGGTGCTGCAGCCAGCGCACGCCGAACGTATCGAAGAAGCCGACCAGGGCGCGATTGAAGTTCTTGTATTTCGACGCGCCATGCACGCGGGCCCTGTGCTCCACGTCCACGAACAGAACCCTGTAGCCCTCGCGCTGCATCAGCGCGATCAGAAAGCGGTGCATGTTGTCGAAATAGGGAAGGGCGAGGAATGCGTCCCGCCGGAACACCTTGAGTCCGCAGCCGGAGTCCGTGGCGCCGTCGTGCAGCATGCTGCGGCGAAACCAGTTGGCGAAGCCCGACGCATAGCGCTTGTTGGCGACATCCTTGCGGTGCTGGCGGACGCCCGAGGCCATGCCGACATTCTCGCTGTTCGGCGCCTCACGCAGGGCTTTCACCAGGCGCGGAATGTCGGCGGGATCGTTCTGTCCATCGCCGTCGAGGGTTGCAACGATTTCACCCCTGGCGGCGCGAACGCCCGTGCGGACGGCGCGGCTTTGTCCGATATTGCGGCCATGACTGATGGCGCGCAGGGAAGGGATTTCCGCCTTGAGGGCTTTAAGGACGTCGGCGGTGTTATCTTTCGAACCGTCGTTGACGAAGATGATCTCGGCATCCGTGCCCACCGCGCGCAGAATTTCCAGCGCAAGGGGGGCGACGTTCTCGGCCTCATCCTTGACCGGCACGACAACGGAAAGCGTGACCGTCATAGCGAGGTTCCGTTCGATCCCTTGGTACAATAAAATGGTTTCGGCAGAGTCCGTGTCCCGGTGAAACAGGCTGAACGAAAACTTGCGTCGGGCACGTGGGCCGCGGGCCTTATACAGGCTCGGACGATGGAGAAACAGGCCTGTGCCAATGCGGCGCACCCCCGGCTGGGAGGGCGTTGTAGCGGCTTGCGCATTTCGCGGCCAGAAACGGGCTAGTATCCATGCGCTTCGGCCCGATATGTCGTGTGCCATCGTTAACAGCCCCGCCTTTCGGCGGTTTTCCTTCAAGAGGCGTTCCAGATGAATGAGGCGGTGGCGCAGAGAAGCGGTGGCGTGCTGTCTCTGCTGGCGCGCTGGCCATTGGCGACCTTGTTCTTCCTCTGCGTGATTGCGTGGCTTCCCGGCTTTTTCAGCCTGCCGCCGCTGGATCGCGACGAGAGCCGCTTTGCGCAAGCCTCCAAGCAGATGATCGAGACGGGCAACTATGTCGACATCCGCTACAGCGTCGGCCCGCGATACAAGAAGCCGGTCGGCATCTACTGGATGCAGGCTGCCTCCACGCTCGCGTTCAGCAAGCCCCCCTACAACCAGATCTGGACTTACCGCCTGCCTTCGCTGATCGGCGGCTTCATCGCGGTGCTGCTTGCCTATTGGTGTGCGCGAGGATTGGCGCCGCCCGAAACGGCGCTGATCGCGGCCGCGTTGATAGGATTCACGGTGGGACTGACGGCCGAAACACGCATCGCCAAAACCGACGCGGTGCTGCTGGGCACGGTTCTGGGTTCGCAGGCGCTTCTCTTGCGGGCCTATCTCGCAGATCGATTGAAGAAGGCGCCGCCGGGTTTGGGCGTCGCGCTGGGAGGGTGGGCAGCGTTTGCCATCGGCATCCTCATCAAGGGCCCGATCGTCGTGGCCGTGGTCGCTGTCACGATCATCGCGATCTCGTTATGGGACCGTGATTGGAAGTGGCTCCGGTCGCTGCATTGGGGATGGGGGCTTTTGCTCACTGCGGTAATCGTCCTGCCGTGGGGCCTGGCGATCGAATTCGCGACGCAGGGGCAGTTCTACGAACAGGCGCTGGGCCATGACTTCGCGGCGAAGATCCTGGGTGGTCAGGAAACCCATGGCGCACCGCCCGGCTACTATCTGCTTCTTGCAAGCGTGACGTTGTGGCCGGCAACCCTGTTCGCGCTGCCGGGCGTCGGCACGGGCATCGCACTGCGCCGCGACCCGGCGATCCGCTATCTGCTGGCATGGGCGGGTGCGGTTTGGCTTATGTTCGAAATCGTACCGACCAAACTTCCGCATTACATCCTTCCCGCTTATCCGGCTGTCGCATTTCTCGGCGCGCTCTGGGCCGTGCGTGCGCGATCGGCGGATGAGCCGCGGTGGGAGATGGTGCTGCGCTATCTCGCGGCGTTCCAGTTCGCGCTGGGGGTTGCGGCCTTCACCATCGTGCCGATCCTCGCGCCAAAATATTTCGGCGAAGGCATCGATCCATGGCTGGTTGTCGGCGCCTGTTTTGGCGCAGCCCTCGGTCTTGCCGCCGTCGTCCTTTTCGTCACGCGCAGAACGATGTTCGCCTCCCTCTTCGCAGTGGCCGCCGCGGTGACGTTCTATCCGCTCATCGGCCGGGGTGTGGCGCAAAAGGTCGATCAGATCTGGATGAGCCCCAAAGCCGCGGCGCTCGTCGCCAAGGACAAGAGGCCGGGCGATCCCCCGGTCGTGCTCGGCGGCTATGTCGAGCCGAGCCTGGTCTTTCTTCTGGGTACCGATACGCAGATCCAGAACGGCACCCGTGCCGCAAATGTGGCGGCGCATCAGGGTGGGCTTGCCCTCATCGAGGACCATGAGAAGGCCAAGTTCCTCACCCGGCTAGCCCAGCTCGACGCCACGGCAAAGCCTATCGACGGCGTATCCGGTTTCAACTACTCCCGCGGCCGGCGCGAGCATATCACCGTCTATCGGGTGACCCCCGCCAAAGAGATTTCGGAGCCGCCGCAGGAATGAGCGCAGAAGACCGCCACTATTTCCGCATCGCGCTGGCGATCATCGCCGCACTGACGATCGCCCGCGTCGTGGTGCTGGCGGTATCGCCGCTCAATCTCTACCCGGACGAGGCGCAATACTGGTGGTGGTCGCTCACGCCGGATTGGGGCTATTTCTCCAAACCGCCGATGATCGCCTGGGTGATATGGCTCACCACGGCTTTTTTTGGCGATGCGGAATGGGCCATCCGTATCGGTTCGCCGCTGCTGCATGCTGCGACGGCATTGCTGGTGTTCGGCATCGCCCGGCGTTGTTTCAACGCCCGCATCGCCATGTTCAGCGCTCTGGCCTATGTCACCACGCCTGGCGTGTCCTACTCCGCAGGGCTGATCTCGACGGACGTGCCCCTGCTCTTCGCGTGGGCGCTGGCGCTCTATGCCTTTTTGCGTGCGATGGACGACTCGCGCTGGCGCTGGGCCCTCCTGGCGGGGATCGGCTTCGGCTTGGGCCTCGAAGCCAAATACGCCATGTTCTATTTCCTGCTTTGTGCGGGATTTGCCGCGATCTTCTCGCCGTCCGCGCGCAAGGTGGTCTTGAGCGGCCGGGGCCTCTCCATCCTTGCCATCGGGCTTCTGCTGCTGCTTCCCAACGTGTGGTGGAATGCGGCGCATCATTTCCCGACCGTGGCCCACACCGAAACGAATGCAGACTGGAGCCACGCCCATTTCAGCGTTCGCGAGACCCTGGCGTTCATCGGCGGTCAGTTCGGCGTGTTCGGCCCGTTCTTGATGGTTGGCCTGCTGCTTGCCTATTGGCAATTGGCGCGAGGACCCGGGCGGGATCAGTCGCGCCTTGTTTTGGCGGCGTTTTCCGCGCCGCCCCTGGTTTTGATCGTGGTGCAATCGTTCATCTCGGAAGCCAACGCCAATTGGGCCGCGACGGCTTATGTGGCCGCTACGCCTTTGGCGGTCGCTGCTCTTGTCGGATTGTGGCACAGCCGGATGCTGTGGGCGTCGTTCGTCCTGGACGGGGCCGCCATGATCGTAATGTGGCTCATCCTGATATCGCCTTCCTTCGCCAATGGCGTGGGTCTTGGAAACGCCTTCAAGCGTGTTGAGGGCTGGCGCGAGCTGGGGCATGCGGTTGCGACCCAAGCCCAGGATGGCCACTACGCCACGATTGCTGCCGCAAACCGGAGCATCATGGCGGAACTGCTCTATTACGCGGTCCCGCGGACGGCGCTTGTTCGCATGTGGGACCGCGACCTCCACGATGACGATCATTTCCAGATGACGTTACGGCTGACGGCGCCCGCTCACCGTGTTCTGGTGGTGGTGGCGCCCGGTGAGGCCGGATCGGTTCTACAGACATTCGATTCGAATACGCTGGTGGATACCGTGACGATTCCCATCGGCGGTCATCATCTGCGCGTGACCCAACTCTATGACGCGCGGGACTATCGCGGTCCACAGCTTGAGCGATGATCGCGTCGAGTCAGTCCTGAATCACTTTTCGGAAATGGCAAACACGAATCCTTCCGCGTGAGTCGCGCAATCGCGAAAGGCTTTGCGAGTTATCGCGGCAGGTCCACGCATCTCGTCTTGCAGCGCGCAACATATGCGGAAATTGAGAATGCATGATGCATGGCGGTCACATACCGTTTTTACTTCAATAAACTTCAATACTTCATCCTGATTACTTCCCATTTTTATTTGGAAATCTCGACACGAATTCCAGTATTCGCGCGCCTACACTTGACAAGGTCCGCAAGTCCATAAATATCGCTTGAAGCTGCTCGCCGGTTGAGGCCGCTGGGGCTTTCGAGGTGTAGCCAGGAGCGTTTTGAGACCTACAATGAGTCTCCAACTGTTGCGGGGGCAACAGGCAAAGTCCCCGCTGCGAGCCGGCCAGGAGAAGCCCGCCGCCAGTACCGTTCTCCAACGCCAGAATGCGAAGCAAATCGGGAAGTTAGGCAAGGCCAACGCCAAGCCTGTTCTTCGTTTTCCCGTCGGCGAGGAGACCCGCGCCTTTTATCGCCGCTTCTATCCCGGCACGACCACCGCCGAGTGGAACGACTGGCATTGGCAATTTCAGGCCCGCATCCGCAGCCTGGCCGACCTCGAGAAGGTCTTCACCCTCTCTGAGGACGAACGCGCTGCCGTCGCCGGTCACAAGGGTCCGCTACCGGTCGGCATCACGCCTTATTATGCGAGCTTGATGGGCCGCGATGATCCGCAGGAGCCCCTGCGGCGGACCCATATCCAGACCAGGGCCGAGTCGATCCTGTCGCCGGGGGAATCCGACGATCCTCTGAGCGAGGACCACGACACGGCCGCGCCGGGTATCGTCCATCGCTATCCGGACCGGGTGCTGTTCCTGACCACCGGCACCTGCTCGACCTATTGCCGTTACTGCACCCGCGCCCGCGCGGTGGGCAATCCGGGTGGCGAATACCAGTTCTCTCCCAAACAATGGGAGCCGGCGATCGGCTATATCGAGGAGCACACCGAAGGCCGGGACGTGCTTCTCGCAGGGGGCGATCCGCTCTCCAGTGCGGACGAGACGCTGGCCGATCTGCTGGGCCGG
>JBQCFD010000254.1:0-4483 GCA_051959625.1 Rhizomicrobium sp. | reverse complement strand
AAGAAGGGCGCCTACGACTTCATCGAGAAGCCGTTCAAGGCGGATCGGCTCGTGCATGTCGCCAGCCGCGCGCTGGAAGCCGCGCGCCTGCGCCGCGAAGTGCAGGAGTTGAAGCTGAAGGCCGGCGACGATTCCGAATTGATCGGCATGTCGTCCGCGATTTCGCAGGTACGCCAGCAGATCGACAAGATCGCGCCGACGGGAAGCCGAGTCCTCATCACCGGCGCGGCAGGATCGGGCAAGGAAGTGATCGCCCGGCTCATCCACGCCAACTCGCGGCGCGCGGGCAATGCCTTCGTCGCCATCAATTGCGCGACGATGGAACCCGACCGCATCGAATCCGAATTGTTCGGCGAGGAAACGGCGGATGGCCCCAAGAAGATCGGGCTGTTCGAGCTCGCGCATAACGGCACCCTGTTTCTCGACGAAGTGGCGGACATGCCGATGGAGACGCAGGGCAAGATCCTGCGGGTTCTCGTCGAGCAGACCTTCCAGCGCGTGGGCGGCATCACGCGCGTGCAGGTGGATGCGCGCGTGATCTCGTCGACGACCGCGGATCTGCGCGTCGAGATCGCCGACGGCAAATTCCGCGAGGATCTCTATCATCGGCTCAATGTCGTTCCGATCCGCGCCCCCGCGCTGTCCGAGCGGCGGGATGACATCCCGCTGCTCGTCGTGCATTTCATGAAGAGGCTGTCGGCGACCTCGGGATTGCCGATGCGCGAAATCGGCGAAGACGCCATGGCGGTGCTGCAGGCCCACAGCTGGCCCGGCAATGTCCGTCAGCTGCGCAATATCGTGGAGCGCCTGCTGATCCTGGCGACGGACGACGCCGCGCAGGTCATTTCCGCCGATCTTCTCCCGGCCGATCTCGGTTCCGGCGGTTCGTGGAACAATGGCGGCCGCGGCGACCTGGTGATCTCGCTGCCCCTGCGCGAAGCCCGTGAAATCTTCGAGCGCGAGTATCTGCTGGCGCAGATCAATCGCTTCGGCGGCAACATCTCGCGCACCGCATCGTTCATCGGCATGGAGCGTTCGGCGCTGCATCGCAAGCTGAAGTCGCTGGGAGTCGGTCCCACCGGCCGCGAGCAGACCTTCAACGCATGAGCGAAAACGATTTCCACGGCTGGCCCACGAAGATGCCGGTGGGCCGCATCGCCTATGTGAACGGACGTTATCTCCCGCTGGCGCAAGCCGGCGTCCACATCGAGGACCGCGCGCTGCAATTCGCGGACGGAATCTATGAAGTTGTCGGCGTGATCGGCGGACAGGTGATGGACGAGGAACATCATCTCGACCGGCTGGCGCGAAGCGTGGGCGAGATCGGCATGGCCATGCCGATGGGGCGTGAGGCGCTCAAGCTCGTCTTGCGTGAAATGGCCAGGCGCAATCATGTACGCGACGGTTTGATCTACATGCAGGTTACGCGCGGCGCCTATCGCCGCGATCACGCTGTCCCGAAAGCCGGCGGGCGCCCGACGTTCATCATGACGGCCCGCTCCATCGATCCGCACGCGAACGAGAAGCGGCGCGAGCAGGGCGTCGCCGTCGTTTCCTGCCCGGATCTGCGGTGGGCGCGTTGCGATATCAAGTCCACGGCGCTCCTGCCGAACATCCTTGCCAAGACGGAGGCGCGCAACGCCGGCGCCTTCGAGGCGTGGCTGATCGATCGGGACGGCTTCGTAACGGAGGGAAGTTCGACGACGGCATGGATCGTCGACAAGGCCGGCAACATCGTCACCCGCGATCTGTCCAACGCCATTCTGCCCGGGGTTACCCGGCGTGAGATTATGGACGCGGCCGCGGAAGCCCAGATTGCCATTGTCGAGCGCAAATTCACCCTGGCGGAAGCGCTGGAGGGGAAAGAGGCTTTCATGTCGGCGGCTACGCTTGGCGCCACCGCGATTGTCTCCATCGATGGCCGGAAAATCGGCGACGGCAAGCCGGGTCCCGTCGCCCGGCGCCTGCAGGAACTCTACGCGGCCCACGCCAAAAAGCTGGCGATTCCCGGCTGACGGCCCCTTCGCGATTGCAGCAAATGGCCCTATGCTTGGATTCGCTCCGGGTGGGCTGGGGCAGAAAAAGAAACAAGAAGAAAAAGCGTGCCGGCAAATGAGCGAAAAACAACAAAACCTGCAGGACACATTTCTGAATGCGGTGCGTAAAAGCAAATCGGCGGTGACGATCTTTCTCGTCAACGGCGTGA
The DNA here is from genome assembly GCA_051959625.1 of Rhizomicrobium sp. Taxonomy (GTDB): domain Bacteria; phylum Pseudomonadota; class Alphaproteobacteria; order Micropepsales; family Micropepsaceae; genus Rhizomicrobium. The sequence continues at coordinate 2,277 of JBQCFD010000254.1, read as the reverse complement.
AGCTTCAAGGGAACATCACTTGGTTCGACAATTTCTGCGTACTTCTTCGTCGGGACGGGCAGGCACAGCTCGTTTACAAGCACGCCATCTCGACGGTGATGCCGCTGGGCCCGATCCAGTTGATGGAGCAGGAAACCGCACCCGCGATGGAAAACGCCTGACCAGGACCCGGTTTCAGGTTTCCGGGGAAAAGCGTCGCGGCGCGTTCGTCATCCATGTCGAGCGCAAGACGCGCGAGCATCTGGAATTGCGCGACGCCGAAGCGCGCCTCGCGGAAGCGGTCGGGCTTACTGCCGCTATCGGGCTTGATATCGTCTCTGAGCAGATCGTTCCGCTCGCCCGGCCTGTGCCGGCGACACTGATCGGGTCGGGCAAGGTGGAGGAAATCGCGGCGGAGGCGAGGGCGCTTGAGCCCGAAGTCATCGTCGTAAACGCGCAGCTATCGCCGGTGCAGCAGCGCAATCTGGAGAAGGCGTGGAACGCCAAGGTGCTGGATCGCACGGCGCTCATCCTCGAGATATTCGGCGAGCGCGCACAGACCCGCGAAGGTCGCTTGCAGGTGGAGTTCGCGCATCTCACCTATCAGCGATCGCGGCTGGTGCGGTCATGGACCCACCTGGAGCGCCAACGCGGCGGCTTCGGCTTCCTGGGCGGTCCGGGCGAAACGCAGATCGAAACCGACCGCCGCCTGATCGGCGAACGCCTGGCCAAGATCCGCAAGGAGATCGAGGAGGTAAAGCGCACCCGCGGGCTTCACCGCTCGGCGCGCAAGAAGGTGCCGTATCCCATCGTCGCGCTGGTCGGCTACACCAACGCCGGCAAATCCACGCTGTTCAACAAACTCACGCAGTCCGACGTGATGGCGAAGGATTTGTTGTTCGCGACCCTCGATCCCACCATGCGCGGCCTTCGCCTGCCGAACGGCCGCCGCGTGATCCTGTCGGACACGGTGGGCTTCATCTCCGATCTGCCGCACGAACTGGTCGCCGCGTTCCGCGCCACGCTGGAAGAGGTGCTGGAGGCGGACGTCATCCTGCATATCCGCGATGCCGCGCATGATGAGACCGAAGCCCAGAAACGCGACGTGGAGGAAGTGCTGGACGAACTCGGCATCGAAACCGACGGCGAGCGTCCGATCGTCGAAGTGCTGAACAAGATCGACCTGCTCGATCCTGAAGAGCAGGATGGGTTGCTCTCGCACAACGGCCGTAAGTCGGCGGTGGCGATTTCGGCCGTCACCGGCGCGGGCCTGCCCGATCTCCTGGCGCGCGTAGAAACCTCTCTCGGCAAGAGCGAGGTGCACTTTCGCCTAACCCTCGACCCGTCGGATGGTGCGGGGCTTGCCTGGGCGCATGCGCATGGCCGGGTCACGGATCGCAAGGACCGGCCGAACAAGCTGGTTCTTTCCGTCAGCGCCGATCCGCAGGAGGCGGATCGTTTCCGCCACCGTTATGGCGAGCGGCTGAAACCGGATCAGGCATTCCATCCGGCGTAACCGCAGACAGAGCAGGGATTTCGATGTTGAATCGCCGTAGTTTCGTTCTGACCTCTCTGGCCCTTGCAACCGGCCCGACCCTTGCCGCGGACAACGCTTTCGCGGCACTGGAAACAAAGCGCGGCGGAAGGCTCGGCGTGGCGGCGCTCGATACCGCCACCGGCAAGCGCATGACCTGGCGCGCAAACGAACGCTTCTCGATGTGCAGCACGTTTAAGACCCTTGCAGTATCCGCGGTTCTTTCGCGGATCGACCGCGGGGAGGAGAAACTCGAGCGCCGCATCCCGTATGGCAAGGCGGATATTCTCGAGTACGCGCCCGTGACGAAAGCCCACATCGGCGAGGGCGGCATGACGATCGGTGCTCTATGCGAGGCTGCCGTTGAGTTCAGCGACAACACCGCGGCCAATCTGCTGCTCAAGACGATAGGCGGACCAGGTGGCGCCACCAGTTATGTCCGCACACTGCGCGATACCGTCACACGGATGGACCGCTTTGAGCCGGACGCCAACACCTGCATTGCCGGCGACCCGCGGGACACCACGACCCCGGATGCCATGCTCGGCGATATTCGTATCCTGCTGCTTGGCCGCGCGCTTGCAGCGCCGTCCCGGATGCGGCTGATGACCTGGCTGGTCAACTACCAGACGCGCTTTCCCCGGATTTCAGCCGGGCTGCCGACCGGATGGCGCAGTGGACACAAGATGGGGACCGGCGCCTTTGGCACGGTCAATGACGTGTCCATTGTCTGGCCGCCCAAACGCGCGCCTCTGCTGGTCGCC
>JBQCFD010000253.1:0-8780 GCA_051959625.1 Rhizomicrobium sp. | reverse complement strand
ACCCTTTTTTGCGATGGCGCCGACGCCCGCAACGTAGTGACCGTCGGTCGGGAGAGAGCCGCCCGCCCAGGCTGACGGCATCCCCACAACCAGTGGTATGCCCAGCGCGATAGATAAAACTCGCGCACTTACTCCATTGCGCAAATGTTCGCGCACCGCCCGCCCAGACATCCGCCAACCCCAGCAGAAAAGAACGATCTACGCTCTCACGCAAACTTTCCGAATACAACGGAAAACACTTTGGTTATTTGGGAGACGTCGCGATTATTCTGACCAAAAGAAAAAGAAGAGTCATTTTGCGCTGCACCCACCCTGATGCAACTAGGAGACGTTAGTCGCGGCCGTATGCCTCGGCGACCCGGGCCGCGACACGCGCTGTCTCGCCCCTTGGTATTGCGTCGCGCAGCATGGCCATAACGTCCTGATAAAAAGCGAGATTGTGCGCGGTCAGGAGCATGGACGCGATGATCTCGTTGGCCTTCACGACGTGGTGCAGATAGGCGCGGCTGAACTGGCGGCAGGCGATGCACCGGCATTCCGAGTCCAGCGGCGAGGGGTCGTCCGCGTGGCGCGCATTGCGCAGATTGAGCGCACCTTCGCGGGTGAACGCTTGCCCATTGCGGCCGGAGCGCGTGGGGATGACACAGTCGAACATGTCGATGCCGCGCAGCACCGCGCCAACCAGATCGTCAGGCTTTCCGACCCCCATGAGATAGCGCGGCTTGTCGTCCGGCAGATGGGAGACAACCGCGTCGAGCGTTTCGAACATCGCCGATTGCGGTTCGCCGACGGCAAGGCCACCCACGGCGTAACCGTGGAAACCGATGGCCTTCAACTCTTCCGCCGAGCGCTGGCGCAAATGCGGATAAATCCCGCCTTGGACGATTCCGAAGCAGGCATGTCCCGGCTGCTCGCCGAAGGCAGCCTTCGACCGCGCCGCCCAGCGCATCGAAAGCGCCAGCGATGCCTCGATATCTTTCTCCGTAGCGGGGAAAGCGGGGCATTCATCGAGCACCATCTGGATATCGGAGCCCAGCAGTCGCTGGATTTCCATCGCACGTTCCGGCGAAAGAAAATGTTCGCTGCCGTCGATGTGCGAATTGAAGCGTACGCCATCTTCCGTGATCTTGCGCAGCTTCGACAGCGACATCACCTGGAATCCGCCCGAGTCGGTCAGGATCGGCCGCTCCCATCCCATGAACTTGTGCAGGCCGCCGAGCTTTGCAATGCGCTCCGCGCCCGGCCGCAGCATCAGGTGATAGGTGTTGCCGAGAATGACATCGGCGCCGGTTTCGCGCACCTGCCCAGGCAGCATCGCCTTCACCGTGCCTGCGGTGCCCACGGGCATGAAGGCCGGCGTGCGTATGTCGCCGCGCGGCGTCTTGATGACGCCGGTCCGCGCCGCGCCATCCTTTGCCGAGATGGTGAATTCAAGGCCGCTCATGATGCACGCAATAGCAGGCAGGCATCGCCATAGGAATAGAACCGATAGCGCTCGCGGATCGCTTCCGCATAGGCCGCCCGCATCACCTCCAATCCCATGAAGGCGCTGACCAGCATGAAAAGTGTCGAGCGCGGCAAATGGAAATTGGTCAAAAGAAGGTCCGCCGCCCTGAAGCCGTAGCCGGGCGTGATGAAGATATCCGTCTCGCGCGTCATTGCATGGATGCGTCCGTCGCCCGATGCGGCGCTTTCCAACGTCCGCAAGCTCGTGGTGCCGACGGCACAGATGCGACTGCCTTGTGCACGCACCGTGTTCAGGCGTTCCGCGGTCTCCTCCGAGAGCGTTGCCCATTCCGCGTGCATTTTGTGCTCTTCGGTATCGCCTGCCTTGACCGGCAGGAAAGTGCCGGCACCGACATGCAGCGTTACGGATTCACACGCGACGCCGTGCGCGGCAAGCTGCGCCATCAGCTCCGGCGTGAAATGCAAGCCTGCGGTCGGGGCCGCAACAGACCCTTCATATCGCGCGTAGATCGTCTGATAGTCCTCAAGATCTTTCGCATCGGGTTTACGCTTGCCGGCGATATAAGGCGGCAACGGCGTTTCGCCATTCGCCGCAATCGCCGCATCCAGCCGCGCCCCTTCAAGAGCGAACCGAAGCTCGACCTCCCCGCCACCCCCAATGGCGGCTACTTGGGCTTCCAGATCCAACCCCAGTTGCAGCGTGTCGCCGGTGAGAAGTTTTCGCGCCGGCCGCGCGAAGGCAAGAACCCTGTCGGGCGCAACTCGCTTGTGGAGCATCGCCTCGATGCTGGGTTCGGTCCCGCCGCGGCCGATGCGGCGGCCACGCAAACGCGCCGGGAAGACTTTGGTGTCATTCAGAACGAGGGCATCGCCGCCGCGAAGATAATTCGGCAGGTCTCGGACCTGCGCATGCTCGAGAGAACCGTCGTTTCGAATAACCAACATGCGCGCGCTATCGCGCGGCGACGCCGGACGAAGCGCGATCAGGTCTTCGGGAAGATCGAAGTCGAAGGCATCTACGCGCATGGCGCGGGCCGTTCCACGGCCGGTTGGAAAAAGTTGGTGAGCCCGGATGGGATCGAACCATCGACCCTTTGATTAAAAGTCAAATGCTCTACCACTGAGCTACGGGCCCGCCAGAGGGCCGGACCTTTAGTGGACCGTGCCCGCCGGGTCAATCGCGGTCATTCCACCCGCATCTTCAGGATTTTGTCCGGTTCGCCTGAGATCGCGCCGTTGTTGTGCTCGCCGCCTTTTTTGATGGCATCCACGTGGTCCATGCCTTCGACGACCTGGCCCCACACGGAATATTGCCGGTCCAGCCAGGGCGCATCCGCGAAGCAGATGAAGAACTGGCTGTTGGCGCTGTCGGGGTCGCTGGTGCGCGCCATGGAAACCGTGCCGCGCTTGTGCTTCTCACCGGAGAATTCCGCATCCAGATCGGGAAGATCCGAGCCGCCAGATCCGGTGCCAGTGGGATCACCCGTCTGCGCCATAAAGCCCGGGATGACGCGATGGAACACCACACCGTCGTAAAAACCACGCTCGGCGAGTTCCTTGACGCGCGCGACATGGTTCGGCGCGAGATCGGGGCGCAGCTTGATCTTCACCGGACCGGACTTGAGATCCATCACCAATGTATCGGCCATTACTTCTTCTTTCTTATTTCGTTGCTGCGTTTGACCAGAAGCTCTGCGACATGCGGCGTGAGAAACGGCGATACATTGCCGCCCAGCATCGCCACTTCCTTCACCAACTTGGAGGCGATCGACAGATATCGCGGATCCGCCATCAGGAACACCGTTTCGATATCGGGCGCGAGGCGTTGGTTCATGCCCACGATCTGGAACTCGTATTCGAAATCGCTCATGGCGCGGAGGCCGCGCACGACAATGCCGGCGCCCACCTCGCGCGCGAAATCCACCTGCAGGAGGTCGCCGAACTGCCGTACTTCGATGGTGCCGCCGTCCTTGGTGAGGTCAGCCGCTTCGTGCTGCCACATCGCGACGCGCTCCTCGTATTTGAAGAGCGGATTCTTGCCGGTACCCGTGCCCACACCAATCACAAGATGATCGACCAGCTTCAGCGCGCGCTTGACGATGTCGAAATGCCCCAAGGTCGGCGGATCGAAGGTGCCGGGATAAAGCCCGATGCGTTTCTTGCTCATGCGCACCCCGCTCAGTCAGCCGCTTCTTCCGAAACTTCCTCGATACGCTCGACGGATACAACCCGTTCGCCTTCATCGACCCGGAACACGGTGACCCCTTGCGCCGCGCGTCCCTGGATGGAGATGCCGCTGACCGGGACACGGATCGTCTGGCCGCTATCGGAGATCAGCATCAGATCGTCGGTCTCCTCGACGGGGAAAGCCGCGATGACAGCCGCGTTTTTCTTGCCCATGCCGATGGCGACGATGCCCGAGCCGCCGCGGCCGGTTACGCGGTATTCGTATGACGAGGTACGCTTGCCATAACCGCTTTCGGACATGGCGAGCACGAATTGCTCCTTCGCACCGAGCTCGGCATAGCGCTCCTGCGTGAGCGTCGCTTCCTCCGTGTTCTCTTCGGCGTCATCGGCTTCGTCGATTTGCGCTTCCTCCTCGCCCGTCGCCGCGCGGCGCGCCGCGTTTGCCTGCTTGAGATAAGCTCGCGCCTCGGCCGTGGTCGCGCCGGAATGATGCAGCAGCGTGAGGCTCACCACTTCGTCGCCCTTGGCAAGCTTGATCCCCCGAACGCCCGTGGAGTCCCGGCCCTTGAATACGCGCACATCGGTAACCGGGAAGCGAATGCATTTGCCGGCGCGGGTGGTGAGCAGAACGTCGTCCTGATCGGTGCAGATCTGGACGTCGACGATGCCGTCGCCCGCGTCGAGCTTCATGGCGATCTTGCCGTTGCGGTTGATGTTCACGAAATCGGAAAGCTCGTTGCGGCGCACGTCGCCGGACTTGGTGGCGAAGACGACATTGAGCTTCTCCCACTGCGATTCATCTTCCGGCAGGGGCAATATGGTGGTGATGCGCTCGCCTTCCGAAAGCGGGAGCAGATTCACCATGGCCTTGCCCTTGCCCTGGATGCGCGCTTCGGGAAGCCGCCAGACCTTCAGCTTGTAGGCCATGCCGGTGGAAGAGAAGAACACCATCGGCGCATGCGTGTTGGCGACGAAGATATGGGTGACGAAATCTTCCTCGCGCGTGGCCATGCCGGAGCGGCCCTTGCCGCCGCGGCCCTGGACGCGATACTCCGCAATCGGCGTGCGCTTGATGTAGCCGGCATGGGTGACGGTGATGGCCACGTCTTCGCGCTCGATCAGCGCTTCGTCTTCGATCTCGACGTCCGCATCGACCAGTTCCGTCAGGCGCGGTGTCGCGAATTCATCCTTGATTGCCCTCAGCTCGTCCTTCACGATTGTCAGGACGCGCGGGCGTGAGCGCAGGATGTCGAGATAATCCTTGATCGCCTCGCCGAGCTTTGTCACTTCCTCGGCGATCTCGTCGCGGCCAAGCGCAGTCAGGCGCGCGAGGCGGATTTCGAGTATGGCTTTCGCCTGCTCTTCCGACAGCTTGATCGTGCCGTCTTCCAGCATGACGTGGCGCGGATCGGCGATCAGCAGCACCAGCGGCGCCACGTCCTTTGCGGGCCATGGCCGCTCCATCAATTGTTCTTTGGCCGTCGCCGTGTCCGGCGCGTTGCGGATAAGATGGATCACATCGTCGATGTTGGCGACGGCGATCGCGAGGCCCACCAGGATATGGCCGCGATCGCGCGCCTTGTTGAGCTCGAAGCGCGTCCGGCGGGTTACCACCTCCTCGCGAAATGCGCAGAACGCGCCGATCAGTTCCTTGATGTTCATGATCATGGGACGGCCGCCGTTCAGCGCCACCATGTTCACCCCGAAGCTCGTCTGCAGCTCGGAGAAGCGATACAGCTGGTTCAGGACCACTTCGGCCGACGCATCGCGCTTGATCTCGATAACCACGCGCATGCCGTGGCGGTCGCTCTCGTCGCGGATCTCGCCAATGCCTTCGATACGCTTGTCGCGCACAAGCTCGGCGATCTTCTCCTGCATGCGCGCCTTGTTCACCTGATACGGCAACTCGGTGACGATGATGGCCTCGCGATCCTTGCGGATCTCCTCGACCTTGCAGCGCGCGCGCATGAGGATCGAGCCGCGGCCGCGCGCGAGCGCGCCACGCGCCGCCTGCTTGCCGATGATGAGCGCGCCGGTCGGAAAATCCGGCCCCGGCACGATCTCGGTCAACGCTTCGAGATTGATCGACGGATCGTCGATATAGGCGAGGCAGGCATCGATCACTTCGCCCAGATTGTGCGGCGGGATGTTCGTCGCCATGCCCACGGCAATACCGCCTGCGCCGTTGACGAGAAGATTCGGAAAGCGCGCCGGAAGCACGACGGGCTCTTTCTCCGAGCCGTCGTAATTGTCCTGGAACGCAACCGTGTCCTTGTCGATGTCCTCGGACAGCGCGTGGGCGATCTTGGAGCGGCGCGATTCCGTGTAGCGCATGGCCGCCGGGGGATCGCCGTCCACGGAGCCGAAATTGCCCTGCCCGTCGATAAGCGGCGCGCGCATGGAGAAATCCTGCGCCATACGCACGAGCGCGTCGTAGATCGATTGGTCGCCATGCGGGTGATATTTGCCCATCACGTCGCCGACGATCAGGGCGGATTTGCGATAGGGCTTGTTCCAGTCGCGGCCATTCTCGTGCATCGAAAACAGGATGCGGCGATGCACGGGCTTGAGGCCGTCGCGCGCATCGGGAAGGGCACGCGAAACGATCACGCTCATCGCATAATCGAGATAGGAACGCTTCAGTTCGTCCTCGATGGCGATGGGCAATTGGGAGGTGCCGCCCGGGGGAGGATTGGCGGCGGGGGTGTCGCTCAAAATCTATTCCTTTTCAATGCCTTACGGCATGCCCGGCCAATGCCGGAATCCATCTGGTTTTGTAGCATTTCCAGCCCTGAGTCTGCTACCGATTATTCCGCATCGGCGCGGCGTTCGATCGCCGCCAGACGCTCCATCACGAAGCCCGCGCTATAGGCGACCATCAAGCGCGTTTTGGCGCTCTCGCGGCCTTCATAGCCATAGGTGATGCCGACAAGGGCGCCGGTCTTGGCGTCCAGAACCGGGCCGCCGCTGAAGCCTGGGCCGGCGTCGCAGACAAAGCCGAACGCAGCAGGCCACATCTTGCTGATCGTTCCGCGCGACACCCGAAGCCTGCCATCCTTGTCCTGCCCGTATGCCACGACGTCCTCGCCGATCGCAGGCGCGGTGGACCGCAGCGTGGCGTGCTTGTCCGTGCGGAAATACATCAGGTCATAACCATCAACCTGCCCGATCACCGATTTTGGATCGATCAGATTGGCGTTGTGAGCATTGGTGACCGCCACGCCCGGCGCGATCACGACGGAGGCGCCGTCATGGGTCGCCAGAATCCAGTCGCGGGTGTGAAGGGGGATATACGCCTGGCTCACCTGCGGAAAATCAAACCCCGCGGCGGGTTCGCCGAACGAGCCCGTCCCGCACGCACTCAGTCCGAGCGCGAGCCCGAGCACCGCGATGCAAGGCAAACGCATGGTCATGCCGGCGTCAAAACGGGATTTCGTCGTCCAGCTCGCTGCGGTCGAAATTGCCCGACGGCTCGCTCATCGCGCCGCCGCTGCGCGACATGGCACTGCCTTCGCCGCGCGTATCGAGCATGGTCAGTTCGCCGCGGAAGTTCTGCAGCACCACTTCGGTCGAGTATTTCTCCTGGCCGTCCTTGTCGGTCCATTTGCGCGTCTGCAGCGCACCTTCGACATACACCTTCGAGCCTTTGCGAAGATATTTCTCCGCGACCTCGGCAAGGTTCTTGTTGAAGATGACGACGCGATGCCACTCCGTCTTTTCCTTGCGTTCGCCCGTGGCCTTGTCGCGCCAGCTTTCGGAGGTGGCGATCGACAGGTTCACGACTGGATCGCCGCTCTGCAGCCGGCGCACTTCCGGGTCTTTGCCCAGATTGCCGACGAGAATCACCTTGTTGACACTACCCGCCATCGCTTTTGCCTTTCCGCGCTTATGTGGCCGGCACCCTATCGCCGCGGGGCATCGGAAGGCCACGGCCACTTCAGATTGTTCTTATTATGTTCTCACCTACCGCTGAGTCAATCCCCAGCAAAAACCAACGCTTCTCCTCAGAATGCCTTCTGGACGATCGGCGTGAGTTGCATCGCGCCGAAAACGCTCAGGTGGTGACTGTCGCGATAAAGCGGGCGGTCGTCGAGCGCGAGCTCGCAACGGCCCGTGGCGCAAAGGATTTGATAGGGATAGAGCACTGTCGCGCCGTATTTGGACTTCATGCGCTCCATGGCGTCGAAGACGAATTTTTGGTGCGCCAGATAATGCTTCAGGCTCACCGAAGGTGAGCGCTTGTCACCGTCCATGCGCATGTGGGCCATGACGCGTGGCACCGAATAGCCGGCGTCGGGAACCGACGCGATGATGACGATATGCTTCCCGGCGTGGGCAAGCAGGCGCACGGTCCGTTCGAACCCGCGGTAGAACACCGCTTCAGTCGAAGCACGGTCCATGCCGACACCGTCCTTGTCATAAGGATAGATGCGTCCCGGTCCTTCGCCACGCGCCTGGCCATAGGCGTTCTTGCTCCAGCGCGCATCAAGAATGACCTCCGTGATCCCGGGCCTGAGCGCGACCTTGGCGACGGCGTCGTTGAACGGCTTGCACTTGTGCATGTCGGGACGCACCACCCCGAGCAGCGGCGCACAGCTGTCGGTGCCCGCAAAAAGGCCCGCGCGGTTGTGCTCGCGCGCCACCTTCTGGACTGCGGGGAGCAATGCGTCGGCGTGGGAATCGCCCCACAGAAGGAACGTTGGCGCCTTCACATCGGTGCTTCCGATACGGCAGAGCCGTCCATGCCGGACATCATGCGCGGTGAGACCGAAGCAGATATCCATGCGCGGTTCGTGGTTGCGTTCCTCCGCGAGAATCTTGCGGATCTCCGGCTGGAGCCGTTGCGGCACGCCGCGCGCCGAGGCGACGGCGGCGCCGAACAATGCCGTGACGACCATGGCCGCAGCCGCGCCGGCGAACAGCGGCCGCCGGGGGATCGCGGCGCGCCGGCGCAAAGGCTGTTCGACATAGCGATACGAAAGGGCGGCGAGCGCGACGGAAAGCGCCAGGCAGGCCCAGGTTTCCCACGGCAGAAGTTCGCGATTGAGTGCGATGCGGGTGAAGACCAGCACCGGCCAATGCCAGAGATAAAGCGAATAAGAGATCAATCCGACGAAAACGACGGG
>JBQCFD010000252.1:0-5181 GCA_051959625.1 Rhizomicrobium sp. | reverse complement strand
ATTGGGCGCAGGACGGCGGCACGTTCTTTCTCGCCATTGCCGCGATCTTCATCGCCAATCGCGCGTATCAGCTGACGTTCGTGATCTTGAACCTCATCGTGCAGATATGGTTCATCGGCACTGCCTTCAGCACGTTGGGCTAATCGCATGACCGTCGTCATCTACCATAACGCAGGCTGCTCGAATTCGCGCGGCGCGCTCGAGATTATCCGGGCACAGGGCATTGTGCCGGAGATCCGCGAATATCTGAAATCGCCACTCACCAAAGCCGAGCTCGCCGCGCTGATCGAGCGCATGGCCCTGCGCCCGCGCGATATCGTGCGTGAGAAGGAGGCGGTGTTTGCCCAACTTGGTCTCGCCGATGCAAGCGACGACGCCTTGCTCGACGCGATGGCCGCGCACCCTGTTCTCATGAACCGTCCCATCGTCGTTACCCCGAAAGGCGCCCGACTTTGCCGTCCGCCGGAGCTTGTGAAGGAACTGCTCTAGGTTCCGTGCAACTGACGCGATCGGATGGCGGTTCCGCAGCCGCGCCTCAAATTTGCCCCGGATCAATTTGCCCCAATGCGGGATCGCGCAGTTGCGACAACCGTTTTCCCTTCATGCCGATGTGCGTGGAATTTCGCGCCCAGCAAGGAGAACACGACATGACCCGCAAACTATTTGCATCCGCCGCGTTCGCGGCGCTGTTGGGCGCCGGTACCTTGGCGGCGACAGCGAGCCCTGCCGCAGCGGCCTATGTCGACCACCGATGCAATGCCGATGGGTGCTGGACGGTCCGGTGCAGTGACGACGGCGCGTATTGCCGCCGTGTGTGGGACCGCGACCACTTTGCTTACCGGCACTATTACAGCCCCTCCGACTACCGGCGCAGCAATGGCTTTTATGACGGCAACCGGTGGGTGCCTTTTGATCGCGACAACTATCGCCGTCGTTGGACATGCGATGCGTGGGGTGGAGATTGCCATTGGGTTTACCGGTCCTACTGACCGTCGAATGAGCGGTGAGGCGCCGGCAACGGCGCTTCTTCCTCATGGCCGCCTTTCACGGGCGGTCTCTGCAAGAGGGGTCAACCAAAGGAGACCCGAATGCGGAAATTCTCCAAGACGACGAGAACCATTGCCGCGGCGGCCATCGCGGGCGTCATGAGCGCGGGTGCGCTTGTGCTCGGCACCGTGCCGGCGGCGGCGCAGATTCATGCCGGCGTGGGCATCGGTCCGGTCGGGGTGGGCGTGAACCTGGGCAATCGCGGTTACTATGATCGCGACGGCTACTGGCACGACTATCGCGACCGCGTGGTGGTGCATGACTACGGATATCCGGACTATTACAGCTACGACACGGCGTATCCGTACGATCATTACGCCCGCTACGACTGCGGCAATCCGGCCAGCCCGTACTTCGACACGGATTTCTGCGATTGAACGACAAGCCCTCTCTCCGCAATGGAGAGAGGGCTTTTCGCATTCGTTCTTTCCGGCGGTCTGCGCGCGAGCGCGCAAGTTCAGCCGATGTTGATGGTGCGCTTGCGCTTGGCCGGCGCCTTCGTTTCCGGCGCGGGCGCGTTTTGCGCGGCCACGCGGTCGGCTTCTTCTTTCGCCAGGCGCAGCGCGCGCAGCTTGGCGGTCTTGGCGTCGGTGGCGGCGCGTTCGCGCGCGATCTCATCGCGCACGAGCTGGTCGCGCTTTTCCGAGGCCTGAAAATGGCTTTGCGCCTTCGTGCGGGCGGCTTCGCGTTCGGGGGCTGATCTCGTATCGGCCATTCCGTCTCCTTCCGATGGAGGAAAAAGATGGACGGCAGGACAGTTCCCGCCGTCCGTCTTCGCCTTACTGGGCCTTGAGGTTCACGGCCTTGGGACCGCGCGCATCCGGCTGGACTTCGAACGAGATCTTCTGGCCTTCGTTCAACGTGCGCAGGCCCGCCGCTTCCACGGCGGAGACATGCACGAACACATCCTTGCCGCCGCCTTCCGGCGAAATAAATCCGAAGCCCTTTGCGCTATTGAAGAACTTCACGGTACCGATCGTCATTGGGTCGTTTTCCTGTAGGTCATTGAGTTTTCCGTGCGCGCGACATCGCGTGAACGGACGCGGGAAAAACGGACATCAGGATTGAAGAAGACTTCGGCTGGTTCGGCGCGCGTTCGAAGCGGGTCGTATCAACAGGAGCGCTTCGTCTGACGAGGACGTAAGAACCACGTTCGTGCAATATAGGCGCTATCGGCCCAAATTACAACGAACGCGCGAAAAACCGGCGGTTTTCGCGGGTTTTAGGCGCGGTGGAAGGCGTTCCAGATCAGGCCCGCGACGACGCCGATGACCATGCCCACCGCCGCCGTGACGCCCACCAGGATGACCGCGCGCACCGGATCGAAGGGTTCGACCTGGTAAGGCGGCTTGATGAAATGCATCCAGAACACGAAATCCAGGATCTTCTGCGCGATGCCGGTGGCGACGAGCGCGGCCCATGCCGTGTGCCACAGCGCCAGCAAGAGTGCGAAGACGAAACCGACTTTCAACGGATTGGTCATGACCTTTACCTCTGCGCCGGAGTGTGCCGGGCGGCGGCGAGGGCATGTTGAGCAGGATCAAACGATCGCGGCCCCCCGGCGGCCGTCAGTCCACGCTGACGATCTCGATCTCGCCCAGCGGCTCGCTCGCCTCGATCACGTCGCCCTTGCGCGCGCCGATGATGGCGGCGGCGAGGGGAGAGCGGAAGCTGATCAGGCCCTTCGCCGGATCGGCTTCGTCGACGCCCACGATGCGGAACCGTTGTTTGCGGTTTTTGCGCGAAATCGTGACGCGCGAACCGAAAGCGACGTCCCCGCCGGCGGGCGGCGGCACCAGCTCGGCACTCGCCTTCTTCACCGACCAGTAGCGCAGATCGCGCGCCAGCGTTTCGCGCAACAGCGGATTGGCCTCGGTCTTCAGCAGCCCCTCGATGCGCGCGACATGGGCCTCGATTTGCGCGAGCCCTTCGGGCGTTACGAGGTTCGGGCCGTCCTCCACCATGCGCTCGGGCGGCGGAGCGGACTCGGCGGTTTCCTTGACGAAGGCGCGGGACATGGCCCTGTCATAACATCCCGCATCCGCCGTCCGCCCGGTTGTTTGTCGATTTTTCCGATTCCGTTTCTTCCTCTTCCAACATCTTGTGGCCCACAGGCGGGCCGGGCATTCGTTTTTCGGATTTCGCCCCCTGCCGCCCCCTCCCCCTGTGCCCGCGGGAAAACAGCTGCGGCGGACGCATTTCTCCCGCTGCCGGACCCCGCAGGTTTCGGCACAAAAGACAGCGGGACAGTATGAGAACAAAAAGAGAACTCGTCAAGCCTCCCGCGGCGGCGCCCGCGCCGGATTTTCCGCCCTGCAGGGGAGAGGAATATCGCGCGCCGCCCGCCATCGTCGGACCGCTTTTTCGCGGCGGGACCGGGCGTGACGCCGTTCGACGATTTCAGGATCTGCGTGACCATCATCGCCGCGCTGATGGGCTGCTTCATCGTCACCGGATGAACACGTGTGTTCCGCGCACCCTGCATCCGCATCACGATTTTGCCCCAAAATCCCAATCCGGAACCGCGGAACGGGAGGTGCGAAACCGCGTCATTCCGTGGGAGATGGGCGAGCGTGAGAAGAGAAAACGGAGACGCGTTATGAAACACGTTCTGAAGACAACTGCCCTTGCGGGCCTTTTGGGCCTTGGCGCCGTCGTCGCGGCGACGGGCTCCGCATCGGCGGCCTACACCACCACGCGCTGCTTCGGCGATACCTGCCGCGTCATGCGTTGCGACAACGACGGCGATTTCTGCCGCACGATCTCGCGCTACGACCGCGACGGTTATCGCCGCCACTATTACACCGGCAGCGCCTATTGGCGCGATCGCGATTACCGCCACCATCGCTCATGGGTCTGCGATGAAGACGGCGACCGCTGCCACTGGTCGTATTACTAGGCGACCGCGCGGCGGCTCGCCGAAAGACGGAAAGGGCGCGACGACCTCGCGCTCTTTTTCGCGCGCGACGCACGCCTTCGGCCGCGAACAGCTGAAGCCCTGGCGCGGCGTGACCGACGGCTCTCCGCAAGCCGAACTCGATTTCAAGTTCGGCCACCAACAAGATCGGCGGGATCAGCGAGGAGGCGGGGAAATTATTTGGGAAGTTCATTTAACGAGTGCGCGTTCGCTACACTGGCGTTAGCTCATCGATGCGAGCGACATGACCCTCGATCTGCAGTAGCCCCTCTGTCGTGACGAGGTTTGGCCCGTCCTCCACATCCGCTCCTGCGGCGCGGACTCGGCGGCTTCTTTCACGAGGGCACGGGACATAATGGCACTAAATGTAACCTCAATAGCTCATGAGGATTGAATAATACGAAGGCGGAACAATGTTCTTCACCCCGTATCGGAAGTAATATTTCCGAGCCGCTCTCCATCCTCTTACAAAGCTAGGCAGTTGAGTTTCATTCTTGATCGCTGCGTGCTTATACCATTCGCCATTCAAGAGTTCCTTCAAGCTGGGGCGCTCATACGAATACCCTATTGCATGTAAGCTTTTTTCGCGTTCTCTCAATGCACGGCTGACAACACTTAGGAGCCACCCGTCGAGTTGTACCAACTGTTCTGGGGAATCAACGAGCGGATAGAACGACATCAATCCGCGCACCTTCGGCAAGCGAATATCGTTCTCTATGAAAGCATTGATTTGAGATTCATAAAGCTCGCCATAAACATATCGACGTATTTCGTTTAAGCAGGTCACAAGATCCCAATCATGGAAATCGCCGTCGATACGACGTTTTGAAAATAACTTTAGCGCCCGGGGGCTTCTTAAGAGGTGGAGGTAAATTATTTTGCTCACTCGGCGCTTTATCCTTTTAACGCGCGCGAGGAAAGAAGTGTATGATTGTGACGAAACTTGTGGCCTAGGTAGTCAAATTCTTTGATGGCTTCGATTCTATCGCCTTCGCCTTCACTCACGAAGAATCTGCGAATAGCAATTCCTTTGCGACCATCGAGGCGTTTAATCCCGGGAGATTTCTCATGATTTATCGAGATGCCGGACCGCTTGCAGTGTTCAGAAAATATCTCCGTAATTCGCAACGCGTCATCGTAAGAATAGGCTAGCGCCAAAACATCGTCTGCAAATCTGACGAATTGTCCATTGGATATTTCCAAATCTTTATCGAGTT
>JBQCFD010000251.1:0-9819 GCA_051959625.1 Rhizomicrobium sp. | reverse complement strand
CGGTGTGGGTTGGACTTTATCCCTGGTCCGAACTGTTGGTCATTGACGGAAAAACGACAAAGTCCATTCGCATTCTCAAGGCGCCGTCTAAAAATGGTGCCGATTTCGCTCCATATGCGAGCTTGATGACCAAGAATTTTTTGCGGAGAAATGACGCGCCAACTGTGAGTGCTGTGCCGATCTCGCAACAGATTTGGGCACGCAATCACGCTCTTTACGTGGACTCTTGGTCACAGAGGATTCCGAGCGTAGTTTCGTTTTCGGGTCGCATTTGCCTTTCGACGGCGAACTTCACCGGCTTCCCGTACGATCCACATCTTCATCCGCTACCCCCTGAGGAGGCAAAGAAGTACGGCGATATTTTCTGCGCCAAGCTTCCAAATCAGGTCCAAGTTCCCAAAACGAAAGACAAGCTGAGGCTTGTGCTTACGGACAAGTACATGGGCATCGAGAAGGACGGGGTGGTGCTTGCCGAGACCGAGCACCATCTCTCGCAGAAGGCGCTTCACGAGATAGCGGCGGCGATGGCGGCGGACTAGCGAAACAGCGCCCTGCGTGCCCTCACGCCTTTCCGGGCATGTCGCCAAAGAATGTGGCGTCAAGCTTTTGCTCGGTGGGATATGTGATCAGGACCGCGCGGTGTGGGCCCTGGAACACGAACATGCTGCCCGCTGCCGCCGCGGCGGCGCCCGCGTCCGTCGCTTCGCGGAAATGTGCGACATTGCCCGCCCCGCCAAGGGCCACCACGGGCACGTCTATCGCTTCCGCTACGGCCTTGATCATTGCCGTGTTGTAGCCGCCCATTGAGCCTTCGCGGTCCACGTCCTGAAGGATGATTTCGCCGGCGCCGGCTGCCGCCATTGCTCTGGCGAAACCCACCGGTTCGTGCTCGGTCTTCCGCTTGCCGGACTCGGCATAGACCCTGTTGCTACTGAGGAACTGCTTACGATAGTCGATACACACCACCGTGCTCGATGCGCCGACCAGAGCGGAAACTGCCGAAACGACATCCGGCTTTTCCAGCGCCACCGTATTGAGGATGATTTTCTCCACGCCCAAATTCGAAATCCGGCGTGCCTGTTCCACGGTTCGTACGCCGCCGCCATAGGCAAGTGGCATGAAGCTTTCACTCGCGATCTCTTCAATCAGTTGGTAGTCCGGCTCGCGCGCTTCGGCCGTGGCGGTCATATCCAGAAGGGCGATCTCATCGGCGCCCTTGTCGTTGAAGATTTTTACGGCCACGCGTGGGTCGCCGACATATACGGGATTTTTGAACGCGCGCGGCTTGTAGAGCAGTCCGTCCTTCAGCAGCAACACGGGAATGACACGCGGGCGAAGTGGCGGAAGCTGCAGCGGCGGCAACGGAGTGCTCATGACAATATCCGGAATTATGGCCGCCAGGCCGCAAAGTTGGTTAGCAAACGAGTGCCGAAAAGATGGCTTTTCTCGGGATGAAATTGAACTCCAGCGAAATTGTCGCGCGCTACGCCGGCGTTGAAGCGACAGCCTCCATATTCGGACTCCAGCAAGACGTCGTTGCGGTTTGCGCAGGCGACCCAGTAGCTGTGGACGAAATAGAAGCGGGGGATTTCAAGTCCGGCAAGCAGCGGGTGGGGTTTGGCGCCAGCGACATAGCTCCATCCCATATGGGGCACTTTTGCCGTCTTCCCATGAATGTCGGGTGTTGGGCGGAACTTGGTGCTGCGTGCATCGATGAAGCCCAGACCCTGGCCGGGTCCTTCTTCGCTGTCCTTGCCTAGAAGCTGCATGCCCATGCAGATGCCCAACATTGGTACACCGCGCTTGATCACGCTGTCGCGTAGCACCGGCGCGAGGTTCATTTCCGCGACATTCGTCGCGCACTGCGAGAAATTTCCGACACCGGGAAGCAGGAGCTTGTCGGCTTTCGCAATCTGGTCCAGATCGCCCGTTACCTTCGCATCGACTCCAATGCGCTTGAACATATTCAGGATCGAGCCCAGATTGCCCATTTTGTAGTCGATGATGGTGATCATGCGTGGCTCATGTCTCGCATCATCGTCCGCGATACTTCCTCTGTGTTCGGGCGCGTGGACGGTGCCCAACCATCTCTCCAGACGCCATCGCGTGAAAGCCTCAGCCACTCGTTGATGCTGATCCAGCGCCAAAGTGTCCAGGAGAGTTCTTCACCTGCGAGGTGGCGACGCCAGATGTTCTCGATCTCGGCGCGGTCGTAATAGGGAAGCTCTGTGACCGGTCCGGAGAAGAGCAGATCCCGCGCCCATTCCCGAACAGGGCCGCGCAACCACTGATCCTGTGGCGCAGCAAAGCCAACCTTGTCGCCACGCCACTGAACGTCGTCCGGCAGCAGGTTCTGCATGGATTTGCGCAAAATCCATTTCTGCCAGCCGTTGTGGATGAGGAGGTCGTCAGGCAGGTGGGTGCACCACTCCACCAATTCGTAGTCCAGGAAGGGGAAGCGCGCTTCGACGCCAAAGGCCATTGCAGTCTTGTCCGACATGACAAGCTGGTTCGGCAGCATGGAATAGAGAAGGCCGTCGGCCAGGTAGAAGCGGAAGAAATTGCCGTTCATCGGATCGGGCGTTCCGGGCCGCATCGTGACAGATGGCTGTTCCAGCAAAGGCCTCTTTCGCTTCCGCAATTCGCGGTTTTCCCATGCGATCCGGATGTGTTCCCTTATCGAACCGGCGCCCGCTGTGTTGAACCGCCGGTCCGCATCCGCATATTTTTCGGCTTCTTGCTTCAGATGCCGCGCGTGGAGCAGTGTGTTCCTAATGAGCTTGAACCAGCGGTTCGTGTTCATCCAGTCGTTCTGCTTCACGCCGAAATAGAATTGATAGCCGCCCAGCAATTCATCCGCGCCCTGGCCGTCGATCATGACGGTGAGGCCGCTTTCCCGCGCGGCGCGGTGAACGCACCAGTCCAGATAAGCCGACGCCGAAAGGAACGGCATCTCCTGATGCCAATGCAGCTTTCGCGATTCCTCCGCCATGCGGACGGGATCGGGCGTGATGCCGAGGCCCTTCGCGCCGGTGAAGCGCAACATGCTGTCGATATGCGGCCCTTCGTTCAACGTGGGGTCGTGATCGAAACGGGCGGAGATCGTCTGGGTGAACTGGCCTTCGCCGGCCAGCCCCTGCTTCACCATAAGCGCGACGAGCGATGAGGAATCCAAGCCGCCGGAAAGACAAGCGCCAACTTTCACATCGGAGCGCAGGCGTAGCCGTACACCGTCTTCGAGGCGTTGGCGAAATTCCGCGATCGCATTTCGCGCGCCGATCTTTTGGATATCGGCGTGATTGGGCAGCCAATAACGCCATTTGCGCTTGATCTCGCCGTCGAGGCTCAGGATCATGGCGTTGGCGGCTTCGAGCTGGAAAACGTTTTTGAATAGCGTGTCGGTGCTGGCGTAGTCGGCAATGCCTTGCGTCCACGGCTGCAGGCGCTCCAGATCGGGTTCCGCGGGGACGTCGGGATGTGCGAACAGCGATTTCATCTCCGAGGCCATCGCCATTCCACCACGCTTGAGCGGCGCGTAGTAGAAGGGCTTTTCGCCAAACCGGTCACGTGCCGCGAAGATGGTTTGCGAACGGGAATCCCACAGCGCGAAGGCGAATTGCCCGTTGAAACGCGTGAGGCAGTCTTCGCCCCACTTCAGATAGCTTTCGAGGAGGACTTCCGTGTCGCATTGCGAACGGAAGGTCACGCCCTTGGCGCGAAGCTCATCGCGCAATTCGAGGTAGTTGAAGATCTCGCCGTTGAAGACGATTCCGATCTGGCCATCTGCGGCGAACATGGGCTGCGCGCCGGCGTCCGTCAGATCGTTGATGGAAAGTCTGCGGTGTGCCAGCCCGATGGCATAGTC
Organism: Rhizomicrobium sp.; assembly: GCA_051959625.1. GTDB lineage: Bacteria > Pseudomonadota > Alphaproteobacteria > Micropepsales > Micropepsaceae > Rhizomicrobium. Next base: position 5,954 of record JBQCFD010000251.1, on the reverse strand, counting down.
GCCCGCGCGGCCCACCCAGATGCCTTGGCCGTCCGGCCCGCGGTGAGCAATGCGGTCGCGCATCGTGGCCAGCAAAGAGACATCGAGCGGCCCCTTGCAAGAAACCGCGACGAAACCGCACATTTTTCAACAGCCTCCAGAATGGCGCGGTCACTGTGTGCAGCCACTTTAGGCCGCCCCTGTCGCCCGCACCCCAAAAACAGCGATTTATCAGGTGGTTAGCGGACAGTCCAGTTTTGCGGGCAAAAACCGGAAAATCAGGCCACCAGGCGCAGGTTCTATGTCGCCCCAAGGGCGCGGGGTCCTTCCCCCTCCCGCCGGGCAATCTGCCAGTTTGCCATTTGAATAGTTGCGTGGTCTCGCCTGCACGCCTAATTCGCAGCCGGATGGATTTGGCAAGGAAATCGGGTAGACAGTTTCCGCATGGGAAAACGCGAATTTTCGGGCAAGACCGTTCTCGTTGTCGGGGGCGCCGGCTTTGTCGGATCCAATCTTTCGAATCGCTTGCTGGCGGAAAAGCCGGAGAAGCTGATCATTGTGGACAACCTTCTATCGGCGGATATCAGCAACGTGCCCACGGCTCCGTGCGTGGACTTCCGTTTCGGCTCGATCACTAACGATCAGATTCTCCGGCAGCTGCCAGACGCGATCAATTTCGTGTTTCATCTCGCCACCTATCATGGCAACCAGAGCTCGATGCACGATCCGCTGGCCGACCATGAAAACAACACGCTCACGACATTGAAGCTGCTGGAGCGCCTGAAGAGCGTTAAGGGCATCGAAGCCGTAGTCTACTCATCCGCCGGATGTACGGTCGCGCAGAAGACGTTCGAGAGCGCGCCAGCGACGACGGAAGACGATCCTGTCTCGCTCTATCTCGACAGTCCCTATCAGATGTCGAAGATTTTCGGCGAGTTCTACGGGAATTATTACTGGATGCGCCATGGCATCCCGTTCATCAAGGCGCGCTTTCAGAATGTCTACGGTCCGCGCGAGATATTGGGTGCCGGCCAGTGGCGTGGCACGCCGGCGACCGTTTGGCGCAATGTTACGCCGACCTTCATCTGGAAGGCGTTGCACAATGAAACCTTGCTTCTGGAAAGGGGTGGCGTGGCCACGCGCGACTTTATCTATGTTGATGATATCGTGGAGGGGCTCATCGCCTGCGCACAAAATGGCAAGGCAGGTAGCGTATACAACATTGCATCGGGCATTGAGACGTCAATAAAAGATTTAGCGGACACGATCAATCGCCTGACCGGCAACAAGGCGAATATCGCCGTCATTGAGGCCCGGTCATGGGACCGTTCCGGCAAAAGATTCGGCGAAACATCCAAGGCCGAGCGGGAGTTGGGCTTTGCTCCGAAGGTGCAGTTGGAAGACGGGCTAACGCGCACGGTGCAGTGGACACGGGAGAATAGTCCCACAATTTTGCGCTGCATCGCCCAGCACGCGCGCTATTTTCCTTCGAATTCCTTGCCGGTCTGACCGTCATGCGCGTGATCTCTATCGTCGGCGCTCGGCCTCAGTTCGTAAAGGCCAGCGTGATCGGCAAGGCGCTCCGTGACCGGGGCATCGAGGAACTCCTGGTGCATACCGGGCAGCACTATGACGAGCGGATGTCGGATATCTTCTTTGAGGAACTCGAACTCGCACCGCCCGCTTATCACCTGGGTATCCACGGCGGCCATCACGGCAACATGACTGGCCGCATGCTGACCGCGATCGAGGACGTACTTCTGGATAAACGCCCAGATTGCCTGATTATCATCGGGGATACGAATTCCACTCTGGCCGGCGCGCTCGCCGCCGCAAAACTCCATATTCCCGTCGCACACGTGGAGGCCGGCCTGCGATCTTTCAATCGGCGCATGCCCGAGGAGATCAATCGCGTACTTTCTGATCATCTGAGTGCGCTTCTGTTCTGCTCGACCAATGCGGCCTTGGTGAATTTGGCGAATGAAGGTATCAGCAAGGGCGTTTATCTGACGGGCGACGTGATGATGGACGCCACCATGGCGCTCGCGGATGTGGCGCGGGACCGCTCCGACATTCTTAGAAAGCTGAATCTCACGGAAAATGAATATGCACTGAGCACTATTCATCGCGCAGAGAACACGAACGAGGCTTACACCCTGGGCGCTGTTGTCGACTGGTTGGAGATGCGGGCGAAGCAACATCCTGTCGTACTCCCCCTGCACCCCCGCACAAAAGCGGCGCTGGAAATGCATGGGATAAAGCTTTCGCGCGTGCGTGGCATCGAACCTGTCGGGTATTTGGATATGCAGCGCCTTTTGTCGGGGTGTACGGAGGTGTTCACCGATTCCGGCGGCCTGCAGAAAGAGGCGTATTTTCACCGAAAGCCCTGCGTGACGCTTCGCGACGAAACGGAGTGGGTCGAAACCATTGAATGCGGCTGGAATCGTCTTTGGCACGGCCCGGATTACGCACCGCGTCGCGAGATAACCGAGTATGGCGGTGGCCGCGCGGCGCAGCGCGTGGCGGAGATTCTTTCACAATCCGAAGGCAATCTTCGAGGATGAGCGTGCAGCCGGTGGCAGGCAGGCTGGGTGACCAGTGATCGAACGCGATCAGAGGATCATTTCCAGCTTGGGCGTGGACAGCGTCTACATGCTGTTGCACGAAGGCTGGTCGCGCGAGGCGCGCGGCAATCGCTGGCATTTCGCCACTCGCTGGGCGCGTTACCTTCCCGTAGTGCTTGTCGTGCCGGAAACGAGCGCGCCCTGGCATGTGAGCATACCGGAGAAGCGTATTCCCAACTGCCGTATACTGAAAGTCGTGGCGAACCGTGGCGAACAATGGTCCGCGACGGCACAGATACAAATTTCTCAAATACAAGAAGATATATCGCGGAGCGGAAGCCGCCGTCCGCTGCTCTGGCTCTACAATGCGTTTTTTGCCGAAGCTTATGCGGCCCTTTCAGGCGTCGCCCGCGTGCACCACGTTACGGAGAACTATTACGATTTTCCGGGCATGTCGCATTACTATCTGGATAGGCTCGAGGACATTGCCCGCATCTCGGATCTGAACGTCGCAGTAAGCGAAGGTTGCGCGAAGCCGTTGGAGCCATTCGTGAAATCGGGCAGACTTGTCGTGGTGACGAACGGTTGTGACTTCAACGCGTATGGCGCGGATGTACCGCCAGATCGCGAAGCCACGGCCCTGCGTGAGGGGTTCAAAAAGCTCGCGGTTTTCGCAGGAAATATCAACGACCGCATCGACTTCTCGCTCGTTGAGAAAACGGCGCGGGCGGCGCCAGACACGCTGTTCCTCTTTGTCGGCAAAAAGGGGCTGAATCGAGATCTAGCGGCTGTCTTTTCCGATCTGCTGAAATTTCGGAACATTCGTCACTGGAACCTCGTGCCGCCGGATCGCCTGCCGTCTATATATCGCGCGGCCGATCTGGGGTTTATGCCCTTCGCCCAAACGCCGGTAAACGTGAACAACGCTTTTCCGCTGAAGACATTGGAGATGGCGGCCACCGGTTTGCCGGTGGTCTCCTCATTCCTTCGTCCGCTCGTCCAGTACGCCCCCCCATTGCTTGTGGCGAATAACGATGCCGATTTCCTCGAGATGGCTTTGAAGACCCGACGCGAACCGGTTCGGGAGGAGGCTTTGCGCCGTCTTGCGGCCTCACAGGATTATGATGCGAAGTTCAGCCAGATCCTTGACCGCCTCGCAGCACTTGAGAGGCATGAGGGCGCGATGGTCGGCGAAGGGTGGTATCAAGCGCGAGACGGCTGGAAGATCGGCGATTTGATTGAAGGACTTCGATATCGCTTCGTCTCGCCGGTTTCACGTTTTGTCGATCGGTTGCCGAATTCAATCCGAAGCAGAGTGGTCGCCATCAAGCGCAGGCTGATCGGATGATGGCAAGACCAAAGCGAAAAATCCTGCTGGTCTATGCGGCGCTGAACCATCCGCTGCGCGCCAATACCGAACATCTCATCCGGTCCTTCCGCGAATACGCCGACGAACATTGGTTCTATCTGAATCTCGCGCACAAGAGCGTGCCTGCATATATCGATTGGGTGAAGTTCGACTTAATCATCTTCCAGACCACGTTCACACAGCGGCTTACCCGCAGCGAGAATCATTTTGGAAGAAGTATGAAGCGCGCGGCGCGCCTGAAGCGCTCCGGCGCGAGGAAAATCGTGCTGGTACAGGACGAATTCTGGAATGTGGAAAAGGTCGAGCGATTCATCAATGAGTTCGCCATCGATGCGGTTTTTAGTGTGTCTCCGGAGTCGGAATGGCCCAAGATTTACCCCAATGTTGATCCCGGCCGTGTCCGTTTTCATCGGGTTCTAACGGGTTATATCGATGAGGCGTCGCTGGACCACATCGCAGCGATCGGCAGCACACAAACTCGGACGCTCGATATTTGCTATCGCGCTGCGGGCAAGCCCAATCCTGCGTGGGGCCGCTTTGGTTATCTTAAACAGAAGCTCGCGGCTGCCGTTGCGGCGCTCGCGCCGGGCTTCAAACTCAAGACCGATATTTCGACGGACGGCCGCGATGCGAAATTCGGCGATGACTGGTATCGATTTCTCGCAAGCTCCCGCTACACAATCGGCGTTGAAAGCGGCACGTCGCTGATGGATCGCGATGGCACGGTGACGTCCTGTGTCGCCGACTATTTGAGCCGCAATCCTTCCGCTGAATTCGAGGAAGTCGAAGCAGCCTGCTTCCCTGGTCTGGACGGCAATGCAGCCATTACAGCGATCGGCCCACGCCACCTCGAGGCGTGCGCGACGCGCACTTGTCAGATTCTGGTGGAAGGTGAATACAACGGCCTTCTGCGGGCCGGGATTCACTATATCCCTGTTGCCCGAGACTTGTCCGATCTGCCGGTTGTGCTTGCTTCTCTCGGCGACGAAGAGCGGCGCCTGCGGATTGTAGAGCGCGCATTCGAAGACATTGTAGCGTCAAGGAAAATCACCTATGGAGACTTCGTCCATCGGGTGTTGGCTTTGAGCTTGGAAGGGGCACCTTCCGCGGGGCCGTTGACCGGCCGGGAGCGGGCTATTCTGGCTCATATGACGCGTGTCGAAGCCGCCGAATGGAATATCGCGCGCCGCTTGGCCGGGCCGGCAAAGGCGCTCCTGCGTACTGTCACCCGGTCCGATTGAACGTCAGAAGGCCGCGGATCGCGGGGAGTAGATGAAGATATTTGTGACGGGCGGCAGCGGTCTTGTCGGATCCACCACGATCGATCTTTTGGTGGCACGCGGCGACGAGATTCTGGCCATCGACAACTACGCGACGGGCCGCCGCGACAACCTCTCCAGGAACGCCAAGCTGACGGTGTGCGAAGGCTCCATCGCGGACAAACCGCTGATCGATCAGTTGATCGGCGATTTCAAACCCGATGCTGTCATTCACACGGCGGCTTCCTACAAAGACCCCAACGATTGGTACAACGACACGCTCACCAACTGTGTCGGCACCGCGAATGTCGTGAAGGCGGCCAGGGAAAGCGGCTGCAACCGCCTCATCTACTTTCAGACCGCGCTCTGCTATGGCGTAAAGCCGCTCGAGCAGCCCATCACGCTCAGCCATCCCATCAATCCGGCCAACAGCAGCTATGCGATCTCGAAGACGGCGGGAGAAAATTATGTCCAATTCAGCGGCATGGATTGGATAACGTTCCGCCTTGCCAATGTTGTCGGTCCGCGCGGTGTGAGCGGCCCGCTCGCTATATTCTATCAGCGACTGTCTCAGGGTAAGCGCTGTTTCGTGACGCCGGCGCGGCGCGATTTCGTGTTCTCGCAGGATCTGGCGCGTAACGTGGTCCGTGCTGTCGACGGCACGGGGCACGGCACTTATCACTTCTCCTCGGGCACCGACATCGCCATTCACGAGCTTTACGACGCGATGGTAACAGCGATGAAGCTGAATGACCGGCCGGAGCCGGAACTTCGCCCGCTCGG
>JBQCFD010000250.1:0-8148 GCA_051959625.1 Rhizomicrobium sp. | reverse complement strand
CGGTTCCTGCCGCGCATAGCCGCGCGCCGAAAGCACGCCGAGGATTGCGGCTTCCGCCGCATCCAGCGTCGCGATGCGTTTCTCGCTATAGGTGGGGAATGCGGTCATTGGAAACTCGGCCATTCCCTCTCCCCCTTTAAGGGGGAGAGGGCAGGGTGAGGGGGCCGTGCCACGTGCAGACTGTTTCCAAAAATACGCCGTGACGACACAGCGAAATTCTCAGTGCTGCGCGCGCGGAGAGACCCCCTCACCCCGACCCTCTCCCCCACATGCGTGGGGGCGAGGGAGGGCCGTCGGGGTAGGGGAGCAAAACCGCGCATCAGCTTCGACCTCGTGCGAGCATCTTCTTGACCTCGGTAACGAGATCGGCGCGCTTCACCGATGTCTGCGCCGGGCGATTGTGCACCCAGTCAGCGCGGCTTTCGATCGACTTCGCCATCTCTGCGCCGAGCGCGAGGTCCTTGAGCGTCACTTCGCCTTTGGCGCGCTCGTCGCTGCCTTCCATGACGGCGATGGCCGCGCCGCGCTTGTCGGCATATTTGAGCTGGTCGCCGAACTTCTTTGTGCCGACATAGGTTTCGGCGCGAATGCCCGCGGCGCGAAGCTCGCCCGCCATTTTGAAACTCGATTGCGGATCGTCCAGCGCGAGAACGACAACCAGCGGCGCCAAGGCCGCTTCGCTGCGATCCTTCAGCGCGGACAGCAGGCGCGACACGCCGATGGAAATACCGGTCGCCGGAACCTGCTGGCCCGTGAAACGCGCAACAAGATCGTCATACCGCCCGCCGCCCGCGACCGAGCCGAACACGACCTCTTCGCCGGCATCGTTCTGGACCGCAAATTGCAACTGCGCTTCGAAAACGGGGCCGGTGTAGTAGTCGAGGCCGCGAATGATGGAGGGATCGAGGCGTATGCGATCTTCTCCATATCCCGACCGTTCGAGTATCTCACTTAGCTGCCTAAGCTCGGTAATTCCTGATTGACCGATTTCGCTACTGCCAACGTACAATTCATAGTTTGCGAGGCTGACTTGATTGCTGCCGATAGTGCTCGCAGCGCTCGAATTCGGATCGCCCGGATCACCTACAAAGTTCAGGATATGGTCGACGGCACTTGGAGGTAGCTGAGCGCCTTCGGTGAAATCGCCCGACTCGTCCCTTCTTCCCGTACCGAGAAGTGCTGCGACCCCCAACTGCCCGAGCCTATCGAGCTTGTCGATGGCCCTCATCACGGTGCCTTTTTGACCGGGATCTATGCCAGCCGCCTGAAGAACACCGTCGAGCAGTGTTCGGTTGTTGATTTTGATAACGAATTCGCCGCGCTTCAGGCCAACCTTTTCCAGCGCATCGCAGGCCATCATCAGGAGTTCGGCATCGGCGGCGGGCGAGTTTGAGCCAACGGTATCGGCATCGAACTGCGTGAATTCGCGGAAGCGGCCCGGGCCCGGCTTCTCGTTGCGCCACACCGTTCCCACCGCATAGCGGCGGAACGGCTTGGGCAGGTTCTGGAAATTCTCCGCCACATAGCGTGCGAGCGGCGCGGTGAGATCGTAGCGCAGGCTCATCCACTGGTCGTCATCGTCCTTCAGCGAGAACACGCCTTCGTTCGGACGGTCCACATCGGGCAGGAACTTGCCCAGCGCGTCCGTGTATTCGAAGGCGGGTGTCTCGAGCTGCTCGAAACCATAGGATTCGTAGACGGCCCGGATCTTGTCGAGCACCGCCCGCTCGCGCGCGATCTCATGCGCCGTGCGGTCGCGAAAACCGCGCGGGAGCCGCGCCTTGGGACGGGATGGCTTCTGCTCTTTCATGGGACTCGTCGCTGCACTGCAAAACCGGCGTCTAGATACCGAAAAACCGGGGAAATGCGAAATTTCCGGGCTGGGCCGGCCGGTATCCCCTTAGAGGGCTTGGTTTTGGGCGGGCCGTGACTACATCTGGCGGACCGCCGGGTTCCGGTGGATGGAGAGGCGAATGTTCTTCCACGATTTCCTTCTGCCAGGCCTGTTCTTCTGGTGGATTTTCGGTCACGGCGTCGGATCGATCATCGGCATCCTGATCCTGCTCTGGGTCCTGGGCATGATCTTTCATCCGTGGCGCTGGGGCTATCACCCCTATTACTGGCGCCGCAGCTGGGGCCCGCCCCCGCCGCCGCCGAATGCCAATGCGCGCATGATCCTCGAAGAGCGCTACGCCAAGGGCGACATCACCCGCGAAGAATACCTGCAGAAAAAGCAGGACATGGGAGGGTAGCTGTTTCCGTCATGCATCCGTTTCATCTCATTCCGTCCCTGGTCTTCGTGTTGTCGTGGCTCGGCGCCGGTGGCGCCTGGGCGACCGGAGCCTATTCGCTCGTGCGCGTCTTCACCGATGGCTCGCTGGCCGCGATCGAAGGCCATCGGTCGCGCGCCTATCGGGCTCTCGCGTTGTCCGTGACGTTCCTGGTGACGGGCCTTCTCGCCGGCATGGCGACCGGCGCGTTCGCGAGCCTGCACGTCTAGGCGGCACTACTCCGCCGCGATCTTCTCTTCGGTGAGCGGATAGGCGAGCCGCGAGAGCATTTCCTTCGGCACGACCTGCCAGAAATTTCCGCGCTCCACGTCCCAATGCGCAAGCAGTTCGCCCGCGAAGGCCGACATCGTCTCGCGGCGGTGCTCCTCGATCAGCGTGTAGACCGCGTTGTTCCAGTGCGCGGTCTGGACGCGCTGGGCGATCACGGTATCGCTGTTGAGATGCCTCTCGAACAGGCCATCGGCGTCGTAGACGAACGCCATGCCGCCCGTCATGCCGGCGGCGAAGTTGTCTCCAATGGCGCCAAGGATGATCGCCGTGCCGCCGGTCATGTACTCGCAGCCGTTCGAGCCGCAGCCTTCCACCACCGTCGTGGCGCCGGAATTGCGCACGGCGAAGCGTTCGCCGGCCTGGCCCGCCGCGAACAGCTTTCCGGCGGTCGCGCCGTAGAGACAGGTGTTGCCGATGATCGTGTTGTCGTGCGCCACGTACTTGGCCGCCGTCGTCGGCCGCAGACTGATCGTCGCGCCGGAAAGGCCTTTGCCGACATAGTCGTTGGAGTCGCCGAACACTTCGATCTTCAGCCCCTGCACGGCGAAGGCGCCGAGCGACTGACCGCAGCTTCCGCGCAGGCGCAGCGTGAGATGGCCCGGCGGCAACCCCGTCATGCCCCATTTGCGCACGATGTGGGACGAGACGCGCGCGCCGATCGTGCGCATGGTGTTGCGGACATTGTAGGTGAGCTGCATCTTTTCGCCGTGGTCGAGGAAGGCCACGGCATCCTTCTCGATCTGCACGTCCAGCGCGTCCGGCACCTCGTTGCGGCCCTTCTGCGTGGAATAGCGCGCGTGGTTGCCCGGATCGGCCTGCACCAGCAGCGGATTGAGATCGAGATCGTCGAGCAATTCGGAGCCGCGGCTCATCTGGTAGAGCAGGTCGGTGCGGCCGATGACCTCTTCCAGCTTGCGGAAGCCAAGCTGCGAGAGGATATCGCGCACTTCCTCCGCGATGAAGCTGAACAGGTTGACCACTTTCTCGGGCGTGCCGGAGAACTTCGCGCGCAACTTCTCGTCCTGCGTGCAAACGCCGACGGGGCAGGTGTTGGAATGGCACTGGCGCACCATGATGCAACCCATCGCCACGAGCGAAGCGGTGCCGATGCCATATTCCTCCGCGCCCATCATGGCGGCCATCACCACGTCGCGGCCGGTGCGGATGCCGCCATCGGTTCGCAGGGTCACGCGATGGCGCAGATTGTTGAGCGTCAGGATCTGGTTGGCCTCGGTCAGCCCCATCTCCCACGGCACGCCGGCATATTTGATGGACGTCTGCGGTGATGCGCCGGTGCCGCCATTGTGGCCCGAAATCAGGATGACGTCGGCTTTCGCCTTCGCCACGCCCGCCGCGATGGTGCCGATGCCGGACGCCGCGACCAGCTTCACGCACACGCGCACCTCGGGGTTGATCTGCTTGAGATCGTAGATGAGCTGCGCCAGATCCTCGATGGAATAGATGTCGTGATGCGGCGGCGGCGAAATGAGCATCACGCCGGGCGTCGCGTGGCGCAGCTTCGCGATCATCTCGGTGACCTTGAAGCCGGGAAGCTGGCCGCCTTCGCCGGGCTTGGCGCCCTGGGCCACCTTGATCTCCAGCTCGCGGCACTGGTTGAGATATTCCGCCGTCACGCCGAAGCGGCCGGACGCCACCTGCTTGATGGCGCTGTTCGGATTGTCGCCGTTCGGCTTGGCCTTGAAGCGCGCGGGATCCTCGCCGCCTTCGCCCGAGTCGGATTTCGCGCCGATGCGGTTCATCGCGATGTTGAGGACTTCGTGCGCTTCGGGCCCCAGTGCCCCCAGCGACATGCCGGGGGTGACGAAGCGCCTGCGGATTTGGGTGATGGATTCGACTTCCTCCAGCGCGACCTTGGGTCCGCCGGGGCGCATGTTCATCAGGTGCCGCAGCGAAACGGGCGGAAGCGCCCACACGCCATCGGAATATTTGCGGTAGAGCGAATAGGAATCCGCGGTCACCGCGCTTTGCAGCATGTGGATGAGCGCGGCGCTGTGGCCGTGCGTCTCGCCGGCGGCGCGCGCCTTGTAGAAGCCGCCCACGGGAAGGGCAATCACCTCGGCATCGAAGGCTTTGGCGTGCTGGCGCGCAGCCTTCTTGGCGATGCCGCCAAGACCGATTCCGGAAATGCGGCTCGTCATGCCGGGGAAGATTTCCGCGACCATCGAGCGGGACAGGCCCACGGCCTCGAAATTGTAAGCGCCGCGATAGGACGAGATCACCGAGATGCCCATCTTGGACATGATCTTCAGCAGGCCCGCGTTCACGCTGTCCAGATAACGCTTCACGCAGGGGCCGAGCCCGAGCTTGCCGAAGAGGCCGCGGGCATGACGGTCCGCGATGCACTCCTGCGCGAGATAGGCGTTGATCGTTGTCGCGCCGACGCCGACCAGCACCGCGAAATAGTGCGTGTCGAAACATTCCGCCGACCGCACATTTAGAGAAGTGTAGGTACGAAGCCCCTGCTTCACGAGATGCGAATGTACCGCGCCGGTGGCCAGGATCATCGGGATCGCCGCCAGCTCGGCGCTGATGCGCTCGTCCGTCAGGATGAGATGGTTGTATCCCTGGCGCACGGCGTCTTCGGCATCGTTCTTGATGCGATCGAGCGCGCGGGAAAGCGCGTTTTCGTCCTTCGGCTTGCCGTCGCGCACTTCGAACACGCAGTCGATCTCGTAGAAGCGGCCTTCGAGGTGATCCTTCATGCGCTCATACATGCCGGTCGAGATCACCGGGCTTTCGAGCACATAGACGTCCGCCTGGCTTTCATCCTGCGCCAGCACATTTCCGAGGTTGCGGAAGCGTGTCTTGAGCGACATCACGCGCTCTTCGCGCAACGGGTCGATCGGCGGGTTGGTCACTTGCGAGAAATTCTGCCGGAAGAAATGCGACAGTGGCCGGTACTGATCCGACAACACCGCGATCGGCGTGTCGTCGCCCATGGAGCCGACCGCTTCCTTGCCATCCTCGACCATCGGATGAAGGATGAGTTCGACGTCTTCCATCGTCATGCCGGCAGCGACCTGGCGGCGGCGCAAGCCGTCCTTGTCGAACAGGCGCGGCTCGGGGCCGGGGCCGATGATAGGCTCCAGCTCCACGATCTTCTTCGCCCATTCGGCAGAAGGAAATTCGGCCGCGAGCTTGTCCTTGATCTCGCGGTCCTCATAGAAGCGCCCTTCCTCGAGGTCGAGCGCGATCATCTGGCCCGGACCCACGCGGCCCTTGCGCACGACGAAGCGCTCGTCGAGCGCGACCATGCCGGTCTCGCTGCCGGTGCAGAGAAGGCCGTCCTCGGTGATGGCGTAACGCTGTGGGCGCAATCCGTTGCGGTCCATGCCCGCGATCACCCAGCGGCCGTCGGTGGCCGCGAGCGCGGCGGGACCGTCCCACGGCTCCATCACGCCGTTGGCATAGGCGTACATGGCGCGATGGGACTCCGGCATCGTCGATGCCTTTTTCGACCAGGCTTCGGGAACCAGGAGAGTCTTGGCAAGCGGCGCGGAACGGCCGGCACGCACCAGAACCTCGAACACGCTGTCGAGCGCGGCGGAGTCCGATCCTCCCGGCTGCACGATCGGCTTGATGTCGTCGCCATGCTCGCCGAAGAGCTCGGACGCCATCTTGAACTCGTGGTTCTTCATCCAGTTGACGTTGCCCTTCAGCGTGTTGATCTCGCCATTGTGCGCGAGCATGCGGAAGGGCTGCGCCAGCCGCCACGTCGGGAAGGTGTTGGTGGAATAGCGCTGGTGGAAGATGGCGAAGGCGGAAATGAATCGCTCGTCCTTCAGGTCGGGATAGAACTCGCTCAAGTGCTCGGCGAGGAACATGCCCTTGTAGATCAGCGAGCGCGACGACAGCGAACAGACGTAGAAGTCCTGGATGGAGGCCTCGCGCACGCGTTTCTCGATGCGGCGCCGACAGAGATAAAGGCGGCGGTCGAGCGCTTCGAGGTCTTCGTTCTCGCCGGCATCGAACATGATCTGCTCGATCTCCGGCCGCGTGGCATTCGCCTTCTCGCCGATGACGGAGATATCGATCGGAACCTGACGCCAGCCATAAAGATAAAAGCCGAAGCGCAGGATCTCGGATTCGACGATGGTGCGGCAGGTTTCCTGCGCATTGTAATCGGTGCGCGGCAGGAATATCTGGCCCACCGCGATGCGCCCCGAACGCAGCTTGTGTCCGGTCTGCTGCACGGCCTCGCGGAAGAAATCCTGCGGCACCTGCAAGTGAATGCCGCAGCCGTCGCCGGTCTTGCCGTCGGCATCCACGGCGCCGCGATGCCACACCGCTTTCAACGCATCGATGGCGCGGGCGACCACATCGCGGCGCGGACTGCCGTCGATGGCGGCAACAAAGCCGACGCCGCAAGCATCGTGTTCCTGCTCCGGCGAATAGGCATGCGCTTCTTCCAGCTTTCCGGCGTTCGCGAGGTAACGCGCGATTTCTGTCTCGGCGTGGTTCATCGTCTTACTCCGCCGCTTCGAGCGCCGGTTGCGCACGGCTTTGCAGATATTTGTGAATGCTCGCCGCCGCATCGCGGCCATCGCGGATTGCCCAGACGACGAGCGAGGCGCCGCGCGCGATGTCGCCCGCAGCGAACACGCCGTCCATCGTGGTCTGCAATGTTTTCGGATCGGTCGACAGCGTGCCGCTGCGCGAAACGCCCAACCCCGGCGCATCGAACATCTGCGGCAAATTCTCGGCATCGAAACCCAACGCCTTGATGACGAGGTCGGCATCCACGGTAAATTCGCTGCCTCTGACCTCGACCGGCATCTTGCGGCCCGAGGAGTCCGGCGTGCCCAGACGCATGCGGGTAAGCCGCACACCGTTCACCTTGCGCTTGCCCAGAAAGCCCTTGGGCAAGGTGAGCCACTCGAACACCACGCCTTCCTCGTCGGCGTTGGCGACTTCACGCAAGCTGCCCGGCATATTCTCCATGTCGCGGCGATAGATGCAGGAAACGGATTTCGCGCCCTGGCGGATGGCTGTGCGCACGCAATCCATCGCCGTGTCGCCGCCGCCGATGACGGTGACATGCTTGCCGTTCGCGTCGAGCGCGCCGCTGTCGAATTCCGGCACCGCATCGCCGAAGCCCTTGCGGTTGGACGCAATGAGATAATTCAGCGCCTCGACCACGTTGTTGAGTTGCGTTCCGGGCGCATCGATGGGCCGCGGCCTGTATGTGCCGGTGGCGATCAGCACCGCGTCGTGCTTCTCGCGCAACTCCGCGAGCGTGGCATCGCGACCGACGTCGAAGCCGAGGCTGAACGCGACGCCGCCATCTTCCAGCCGCTTCACGCGCCGCGCGACGACGTCTTTCTCCAGCTTGAAGTTCGGAATGCCGTAAGTGAGCAGGCCGCCCGCCCTGTCGTGCCGGTCGTAGATTGTCACCTTGTAGCCGAGACGGCGCAGTTCCTCGGCCGCCGAAAGGCCTGCGGGTCCCGCTCCGATGATGCCCACATGCTCGGGCCGCACGTGGCGATCGGTGAGGGGCTTCACCCAGCCATTTTTCCAGGCCGTGTCCGTCAGATATTTCTCGACCGCGCCGATGGTGACGGTGCCG
>JBQCFD010000249.1:0-4464 GCA_051959625.1 Rhizomicrobium sp. | reverse complement strand
CCAGTGCCGCCAAAGGCCGATGTCATAGTCGCGGCCGTCTTCGCGCTCGATTTCGAACCAGTCCACGAATTCCTCGCGCCGGTCGCCGTTCTCGAGAGACGACAGCATCGCGATCCATTCCGGCACGATGATGCGCGCGCGCTTCTCAAGCCCGCGCGCCGCCGCTTCGATGCGGGCGCGCTGATAGGTTTCCAGCTCTTTCGCCTGCTCGGTGATCTTCTTGCGCAGGCGATAGGCGAGCGACAGCAGCGGTTGCGACAGGCGCGCGAGGCCAATGCCCAATCCGCGCGCGGCTTCCAGCAATTCCTCGCTCAGCGGTTCAGTGTCGGCTTCCAATGAATAGAACGCATCTTCGTTGGCGGAGCGCGCTTTCACATGCTGGTAGGCCGCGGCGAGGAAAACTTCGCCGGGACCGCGCGGGCTGCCGTTGTGCAGGCGCGACAGCCAGCCTTCGCTGGTCAGCGTGCTGGCGGCGGCGACGCAGTCGTCCAGCGTTTCGCGCGCCACCACATCGTCGCCGATGATATCTTTCAGGCGCTCTTCCAATCCGCGCATGCGGGTGCGCGCACGCCCTTCCGGACCGCGGATCCAGCGGCGCAGATCGGCCATCTCCACGCCGGAAAGGAATGCCGCGAAGCCGCTGTCCGCCGCGTCGAAGAGATGATGGCCTTCGTCAAAGACATAGCGCACGCGCCGTTCGGCGGGCTGATCGGTGGTTTCATCGACACTGGCGCTTTCCCCGGCCGCCTGAGCGATGACGAGCGCATGGTTGGCGACCACAATCTCCGCGTTCTTCGAACGGCGGATGACGCGCTCGATGAAGCAACTGCGATAATGCGGGCACGCGGCATAAACGCATTCGCCACGCCGGTCGGTGATTTCGCCAAGCGGAATCGAGCTGGCCAGAAACGCGGGAAAACCCACGCCGGACATGTCGCCATCGCGCGTGGCTCTCACCCAGCGCGCGATCAGGCCGAGCGCGACGGTGCGCTGTCCCGGCGCCTGCGCCGTGCGTTTCGCGGCTTCTTCAAAATTCAAAAGACAAAGATAGTTCTCGCGCCCCTTGCGCACGACGCATTTGTCGTCGCGCTCGACGGGATCGGGGTAAAGCCGCGCCAGCTCCTGAATGATCTGGCGTTGCAGGTTGCGCGTGTAGGTCGAGAGCCACAGCCCCGGTCCATTCTTCTCCGCCCACACGCTCGCGGGGGCCAGATAGCCCAGCGTCTTGCCGGTACCGGTGCCGGCTTCGATCAACGCGATGCGCGGCGCGCCGGCCCTTTCGCGCGCCCCGAACGCGAATGTCGCGTCCTCCGCATAGCTCTCCTGCTCGGTCCGGACTTCGCCGTCTTCGCCGACAAGCCTCGCGAGGCGCTGCCGCGCTTCGCCAGCATCCACCGGCAGCGATCCGGTCTTGTCCGGCGCCGGTTCGTCCTCCCACTGCGGAAGACCGCGCCAGGCGTCAAATCCCGCGATGGGCGACAGCGCCGTTTCGGGTTTGCCGACGCTTTCGAGAATGAACGGCGCCCATCGCCACCCGGATTTTTCGAGCGCGGACGCCAGTGCGCGGATTTGCGCGCGTTCGCGCTCAGGCTTGTTACGCAACTCATGGAGAAGAATGTTCGCGACATCGTGCAATGCCTTCGCCGAGTCATCGGGTGTCTGCGGCGGGAGCAGACCGCAGGCGCGCGCCAGACCGAGCGCGCTCGGCACGCAGGGCACCGCCGGCCGCACGAAGGCGAACAGTTCCATTGCATCGAACAAAGGACGCGCGGGCGGCGCCTTCAGCCGTCCCGACACGAACAGCGCATGCGCGACGAGCACATCGCCCGAACGGAACAGCCGGCGCGCCTCATCCAGTCCGACGCGCGCGACCGCGCCGTGCGCATCGGCGATCACCGCGCCGCCGGGGGCCGGAATAAGCGCCGGAAATTCAAGGCGCGCCGCGGGTTCGTTCGTCATTTGTGCTTCATAGCGGAAGAGCCGGGGCTGCACTACCCCGTGCGCAGATCCGCGCCGATCGCCTCGCTCACCGTGGAGAATCCGTCGCGCGCCAGACAGTCCAGAAGCTCGCGCTTGATCTGGGCGACAAGGCCGGGCCCGCGATAGGTGAGCGCGGAATAGAGCTGGACCAGCGAGGCACCGGCACGGATTTTCGCATAGGCCTCTGCGCCGTTTGAGACACCGCCCACTCCGATCAACGTCAATCGCGCGCCGACCCGCTCGCGCAGCGCCTTCAGGATCGCCGTCGACGGCGCGAACAAGGGCGCGCCGGAAAGCCCGCCGCTTTCATTGGCGTTGCCGCTCTTGAGCCATGGCGGCCGCGCGATGGTGGTGTTGGTGGCGATGATGCCTTCGATGCCGGACGCGAGCGTCACCGCGGCGATGTCGTCCAGCGCATCGGGCGCGATATCGGGCGCTATTTTGAGCAGGATCGGAACGTGCTGGCGTCCCCGTGCGCGCGCGTTCGTCAATGTGTCGAGCAGAGCCTTCAGCTCGTCCTTGTTCTGCAGGCCGCGCAAGCCCGGCGTATTGGGCGACGACACGTTGGCGGCGATGTAGCTTGCGAAGGGCGAGAGCCTGGCGAAGCAGAGCTCGTAGTCCGCGGTGCGGTCGGCGCTGTCCTTGTTGGCGCCGATATTGATGCCGACGATGCCGCGCCGGGAACGCGCGGCAAGTTTCGCCGCCATCGCTTCCATGCCGGCATTGTTGAATCCCATACGGTTGATGACGGCGCGATCTGCGCGCAGCCGGAAAAGCCGCGGCCGGAGATTGCCCGTCTGCGGGCGCGGCGTAACGCTGCCGCACTCGACGAAACCGAAGCCGAACTTCAGCATCGCATCCGGCACGTCGGCATCCTTGTCGAAGCCCGCCGCCAGACCGATGGGATTGGCGAAGTTCATGCCGAGCGCTGTGAGCGCGAGCTTGGGATCGTCGGGGCGCGCAGCCGGCAGCACGGGAGCGGCAAGCGCCAGCAGGCGCAGAGTCGCCCGATGTGCGGTTTCCGGCGGCAGGAGGCGGACGCCCGCGGCGCCCCAATCTGTCAGCATTGCCAAAGGCTTCCGATTCTCGCCGGTATCTTTACCGCGAGACTTGCGCACAGGGTGAATCTTCTCATAGGATAAATAGCGTATAGATGGACTTCATTCATATGGCGCGGAATACCAGCAACAAGATGCTCACGCACGAGCAGGTTTGGAATGCGATCGACCTGCTCGCCGAGAACCATGGCATGTCGGCTTCCGGTTTGGCGAAGGCGGCGGGCCTGGATCCCACGACCTTCAACAAGTCAAAGCGGGTTGGCCCGGACGGGCGCCTGCGCTGGCCATCGACCGAAAGCGTCGCAAAGTCGCTGCAGGCAACGGGCGCGAGCTTCGAGGAATATACGAGCTATGCGATCCGCGGCACCAAGCCGCCGCGCTATGTCTCGCGTCCGGTGCCGCTGATCGGCATGGCGCAGGCCGGCAGCAAAGGCTTTTTCGACGACGCCGGTTTTCCCGCGGGCGCTGGCTGGGACGAGATCCCCTTCCCCGACCTCAACGACGAGCATGCCTATGCTCTGGAAATCGCCGGAGACTCCATGCTGCCCATCTATCGCGACGGCGACCGCATCGTGGTTTCGCCCGCGCAAAGCGTGCGCCGCAACGATCGGGTCGTGGTGAAGACGACCGGCGGTGAAGTGATGTGCAAGCAGGTGGGCCGCCTCACCGCGCAGCGAGTTGAACTCAAGTCGCTCAATCCCGAGCATGAAGACCGCGCTTTTGCGCTGCCCGACCTGGCGTTCATGCACCGGATCATCTGGTCGTCGCAGTAGCGGTTACTGCGGATCGCCCTGATCGCGCGACACCAGCTCGGCATAGCGATCCATATCGCCCTTCTTCAAAGAAGCGAGCAACTCGTTCGCGCGCGATTGCGCGAAGGCTTCATAAGCGCCTCTCGGCTTGCCGCTGGCCGCACGTTTGAGCGCATCCACGATCCTGTCGCGATAGGCATCGACATCGCAGGCCGACAGCGACAGCGCAAATTGATAGCGCAGCGCGACGTTGTCGGGCGCCAGCGCAAAGGCCCTGTCGAACGCCACGAGGCCATCGGCCAGCGACGCGCCATACATCGCATGCGCGACCGTCGCGCCGCCCTTGCTCACCAGGCCGATGTTCCAGGCGCCGAGCCCGCCCCAGGCGAAAGCATTGTGCGGATCGGCGGCAATCGCCGCATCGAGCGCGCGTTTGGCCTCGCTCGGATAACCCTTGCGCAAGACCGTGAACGTGCTTTCGAGCCGTCCTTTGCGTCCCAGTGCCACCGCCAGAAAGACCTGCCCATCCGCGTTCTTGGGATCGGCGGCGATGGCCTTGCGCGCGAAGTCCTCCGCCCGCGCGATGCAGTCGAGGCAGCGCGCGTCGCCCATCGTCTCTGCGGCGAGCGTCGCGCGTGCGGCTATCGCGAAACCGGCGGCGTCGTTCTGCGCCA
>JBQCFD010000248.1:0-4128 GCA_051959625.1 Rhizomicrobium sp. | reverse complement strand
CCTTGGCATATTCCGCGTCGAGGTGAAGCTGCGCCGGGTTGTGCGTCATCGCCGTGAAGAAGACGTTGTCCGCCTCCGTCACCGTGCGGCGGATGGGGTGCTCGAACTTTTGACCGACCGAAAATTCCTCGAAATAGAGACCGGGCATCGCGCGAACCGTCAAAATTCACGGTAATGTTTAATCCGGCCGCGCGATCAGGAACAGCCCCATGCCCAAGATCGATGTTTCCTCGGTTCCGGAGCGCAAGGGCACCGGCTATCCGAAACAGTTCAACCGGATGAGCGTGGACCGTATCCGCCAGCGGCTGGGCGATGCGGGAGGCTTAAAGGATTTCGGCGTCAACCTCATGCGCCTGCCGCCGGGCAACTGGTCGGCGCAGCGGCATTGGCACAGCCACGAAGACGAATTCGTCTATGTGCTGGAAGGCGAGCTTGTGCTGGTCGAGGACGGCGGCGAGACGCTGCTGCGCGCCGGCGATTGCGCGGCGTTCCCGAAGAACAGCGGCAACGGCCATCACCTGATCAACCGCGCGAACACGACGGCGGTCTATCTGGAAGTCGGCTCCCGCTCGCGCGACGACGTCATCACCTGCTCCGACATCGACATGATGAGCCCCAGCTCCGACGGCCGCTTCCTGCACAAGGACGGGAGGCCTTATTCAGTCCCCTGAACTGCGCTAGGGATGGACGGCCCGAATGTTGCTGTGCAATTCGTGCACATTGCCCTGTTGCGCCGGCGCGTTCCAGCCGAGTTTCGCGTGCACGCGCGAGAGCAGTATATCCTTGTCCGCCTTGTCTTTCGGGAAGATTTCCAGATATCCGACACCGGCATTGGTAAGCGCCGTCCTCTTCATCGCGTCTCTCAAATCCGATGTCGCATCGTAGTGGCCTTCGCCCTGATATTCGATTGCCAGAACAGGCCAGCCGCCCCGATCGACGATAAGCATGTCGACGCGTCGTCCGTTGACCGCGTGAAATCCCTTTTTGTGTTGTGATTGCAGAATCTCGCCCAAAGGGGCCTGCGCCACCAAGCGGTATCCGGCGCGTTTTAGTGCAGGATCTTGCTCGATGGTCCGAAAAACCACGAACTCGGAAAAATTCATCAGGCGCTGTTTTTGGAAAACTGCGCGCTTCACCCGGCGCAACTGCATTTTGCAGAATTCAACATCGGAGAGCCGGAATCGCGCAATGTGATAACCGGCAAACGCACCGATCGCGAAGGTGATCGCGGCTGTTAAAAGGAGCTGTGTGGTTTGATAGTCGAATATCAGAGTTGGCATGAGCGTCGGTCCGCTTTGGCCGGCGGTGGAAGGCTATTCGAAGACCGTTAACAAAGCGCGGAGAGCGGCAAGACAATTGAATCAATACGACTTCGGCAGATCCAGGACGTTCTCGCCGATAAAGGAGAGAATAAGCTGCTCCGTCACCGGGGCGATGCGGGGCAGCATGCTCTCGCGGAAGAGGCGCTCCACCACATATTCCTTCGCATAGCCCATGCCGCCCATGCTCATCACCGCCTTGGTGCAGGCATCGAACGACGCGCGCGCACCCAGGAACTTCGCGGCGTTGGCTTCGGCGCCGCAGGGTTGCTTGTTGTCGTAGAGAGACGCCGCGCGCATACACATCCACCAAGCGCTTTCCAGATACGCCCAGGCTTCGGCAAGCGGATGCTGCACGCCCTGGTTCTGGCCGATGGGACGGCCGAACACTTTGCGGTCGCGCGCATAATCGCTCGCGCGGCGCAGCGCATCGCGGCCCAATCCGATCGCTTCGGCGCCGATCAGCACGCGCTCCGGATTCAAGCTGTCGAGCAGGTAGCGGAAGCCTTTGCCCTCTTCGCCGATGCGGTCTTCGTCCGGCACCCACAGATCGTCGATGAACACGGCGTTGGAATCCACCGCGGCGCGGCCCATCTTGGGGATGCGGCGCACCTCCACCTTCGCGCGGTCGAGCGCGGTGTAGAACAGCGTCATGCCGTCGGTTGGTCTCTTGCCGTCTTCCTTCTTCGCCGTGCGCGTCAAAAGAAGAATCTTGTCGGCTTCCTGCGCCGTGGTCGTCCAGATCTTGCGGCCCTTCACGACGTAACCGTCATTGGTGCGAGTCGCGAAGGTTTCGATAGACGTCGTGTCCAAACCCGCGTTCGGCTCCGTCACGCCGAAGCAGGCTTTCTCTTTTCCCTGGATCAGCGGCACCAGCATCCGTTTCTTCTGCTCGTTCGTGCCATGCACCACGATGGCATGCGGTCCGAAGATGTTGAGGTGGATCGAGGACGCCGCCGCGTAACCGCCGCCGCCGCGCGCCACGGCGTGCATCATGATCGCCGCTTCCGTAACGCCCAGCCCCGCGCCGCCCAGCTCGACGGGCATGCAGATGCCCAGCCATCCGGCGTCCGCCATCGCGCGATAGAATTCCTCCGGGAAGCGGGCCTCATCGTCTGCGCGGCTCCAATAGTCGTCGCGGAAGCCCTCGCAAATCTTCGTGACGCTGTCTTCGATGGCGCGCTGGTCGGTGGTGAGCGAAATGTCCAAGGCTTAACCCTCGTGTTCCCCGCCATATTGGCAGGCCGCGCGGCCCTCAATTACCACATTATTCCTACGGAATTAGCCTTTTCCGATCTCCGCGTTGCAGCGCGGGAAAACGCGGCGCTAATATCAAGCGAGGGAAACGCTTTTGGTGTTTGCGGGGCAGGCGCGAAGTGAGAAGGCGCCCATGCGCACATCTTCCGGAGACGAAGATATAAGATGAGTTCTGTTTCGGCTGAGGCGCCAGCAAGACCTCGCCGGCCGGGCATGAAGCCCACCGACATCACCGATCCCAACTACTTCCATAAGGTCGTGGACTGCCAATGGGCCTGTCCCGCGCACACGCCGGTGCCGGAATATATCCGCCTGATCGCGCAGCAGCGTTATTCCGACGCCTACATGATCAACTGGTGGTCGAACGTGTTTCCGGGCGTACTCGGCCGCACCTGCGACCGCCCCTGCGAGCCGGCCTGCCGCCGCGGCCGCGTGGAGGAAGAACCGGTCGCGATCTGCCGCCTCAAGCGCGTCGCCGCCGACAACAAGGACGATGTCAAAGGCCGTATGCCGCATGCCGCCGCGCAGAAGAACGGCAAGCGCATCGCTCTCGTCGGGGCCGGCCCGGCATCGCTCACGGTGGCGCGCGATCTCCTGCCGCTCGGCTATTCCGTCACGATCTACGATGCCGACCCGTTCGCGGGCGGCATGATGCGCACGCAGATCCCGAAATTCCGCCTGCCGGAAAGCGTGCTCGATGAAGAGTGCAATTACATTCTGGACCTGAAGCCGGAAACCAAATTCGGCACGCGCATCGAATCCATGAAGGCGCTGCTGGCCGAAGGCTATGACGCGGTGTTCGTCGGCTCCGGCGCCCCGCGCGGCCGCGAGCTGGATATTCCCGGCCGCAAGGAAGCCGCCGCCAACATCCATATCGGCATCGACTGGCTGTCGTCGGTTTCGTTCGGCCACACCACGAGCATCGGCAAGCGCGTGATCGTGCTGGGCGGCGGCAACACCGCGATGGATTGCTGCCGCACTTCGCGCAGGCTCGGTGGCGACGAAGTGAAGGTCGTCGTGCGCTCCGGCTTCGAGGAGATGAAGGCCTCTCCCTGGGAGAAGGAAGACGCCCAGCACGAGGGCATCCCGATCCACAATTTCCTCGTGCCGAAGGAATTCACGCACGAGAACGGCAAGCTGACCGGCATCACCTTCGAGAAGGTGAAGGCCGAATACGACGCCAAGGGCCGCCGCAAGCTGGTCAATGCCGGCGAGCCGGACCAGCACTTCCCCTGCGACGACGTGCTGGTCGCCGTCGGCCAGGAGAACTCGTTCCCCTGGATCGAGCGCGACATCGGCCTCGAGTTCGACGACAAGTGGGACATGCCAAAGGTCGACGAGAAGACCTTCCGCTCGACGCATCCGAAGGTATTCTTCGGCGGCGACGCCGCCTTCGGCCCGAAGAACATCATCTGGGCGGTCGCGCACGGCCACGAAGCCGCCGTCTCGATCGACAAGATGCTCTCCGGCGAGGACATCACCGACCGGCCGCTGCCGGCGGTCGAGATGGTCAGCCAGAAGATGGGCATCCACGAGTGGTCCTACGACAACG
>JBQCFD010000247.1:0-6160 GCA_051959625.1 Rhizomicrobium sp. | reverse complement strand
ATTCAGGAGTGCCGTCCGATCTCCAAGCTGAAGAGCTGGGAAGTGATCGAGAAGGTCGGGAAATAAGGGCCGGAAACGGTTCAGGAGTTTAAGTCATGATTCAAATGTCCACCGAGCTTGATGTCGCCGACAATTCCGGCGCGCGCCGGGTGATGTGCATCAAGGTGATCGGCGGCTCGCACCGCCGCTATGCCGACGTCGGCGACACCATCGTCGTCTCCGTGAAGGAAGCAATTCCGCGCGGCCGCGTGAAGAAGGGCGAGGTGCTCAAGGCCGTCGTCGTGCGCACTGCCAAGGGCGTGCGCCG
Organism: Rhizomicrobium sp.; assembly: GCA_051959625.1. GTDB lineage: Bacteria > Pseudomonadota > Alphaproteobacteria > Micropepsales > Micropepsaceae > Rhizomicrobium. The sequence continues at coordinate 5,853 of JBQCFD010000247.1, read as the reverse complement.
TCCGGACGGCAGCTTGATCCGCTTCGACACCAACGCCGCGGTGCTCGTGAACAACCAGGCGGAGCCGATCGGTACCCGCATCTTCGGGCCGGTCACCCGCGAACTGCGCGCGAAGAACCACATGAAGATCATTTCGCTCGCGCCGGAGGTTCTGTGATGGGCGTGAAAATCAAGAAGGGTGACCGCGTGATCGTCACGACGGGCCGCGACAAGGGCAAGAAGGGCGAAGTGCTGAAGGTTTTCCCGGCGGAGAGCCGCGCGCTCGTTTCCGGTGTGAACGTGGTCAAGCGCCACCAGCGCCAGACCCAGACCCAGCAGGGCGGCATCGTTTCCAAGGAAGCAACGATCCACCTTTCGAACCTGGCGCATGTGGACCCGAAGTCCGGCAACGCCAGCCGCGTGGGATTCAAAGTTTTGAAGGACGGCCGCAAGGTTCGCTTTGCGAAGAAGTCCGGTGAGGTCATCGATGTCTGAAGCTGGACAGAAGGAAAAGGCTCCGAAGGCCGCGAAGAAGGCCAAGGAAAAGAGCGCCGGCACCGAAGTGGCGGTGGGCGTGCAGCAGCGCGACCCCAACTACACGCCGCGGTTCAAGAAGCGCTACAACGAGGTCATCAAGCCGGACCTCATGAAGAAGTTCGGCTACAAGAACGCGATGCAGGTTCCGCGGATCAACAAGGTCGTGCTGAACATCGGCGCGGGCGAAGGCGCAGCGGACTCCAAGAAGATCCAGCAGGCGCAGAACGATCTCACAGCCATCGCCGGCCAGAAGGCGACGGTGACGCGCGCCAAGAAGGCGATTGCGACGTTCAAGATTACCGCCGGCCGTGCGATCGGCACGAAAGTCACGCTGCGCAAGGACAAGATGTACGAGTTCCTCGACCGTTTTGTGACGATGGCGCTGCCGCGCGTGCGCGACTTCCGCGGGCTGAACGGCAGAAGCTTCGACGGCCGCGGCAACTACGCGATGGGCCTGAAGGAACACATCGTCTTCGTGGAAATCGACTACGACAAGACGGAAACCGTGTGGGGCATGGACATCATCATCAACACGTCTGCGAAGACCGACGAGGAAGCCAAGGAGCTTCTCAAGGGCTTCCAGTTCCCGTTCATGAGTTGAGGATCGTCTGATGGCGAAGAAAAGTCAGATCAACCGCAACGCCAAGCGCGAGAAGATGGTGGCCAAATATGCTGCCAAGCGCGCAGAGCTGAAGGCGAAGACGCAGGATATGAAGGTGGCGCCGGAAGAGCGCTTCGAGGCGCAGCTCAAGCTCGCCAAGCTCCCGCGCAACTCGTCCAAGACGCGCATCCATCATCGCTGCGAAGTCTCGGGCCGCCCGAAGGGCTACTATCGCAAGGTTCGCATGTCGCGTATCGCGCTGCGCGATCTCGGGAATTTCGGCCAGATCCCTGGCATGACCAAGGCAAGCTGGTAAGGAAGGAAAAAGGATATGGCGATCACGGATCCCGTTGGCGATCTCCTGGCGCGCATCCGCAACGGCCAGCTTCGCGGAATGGCGACAATCAAGTCGCCGAACTCGAAGCTTCGCGCCCGCGTGCTGGACGTGCTGCAGGCCGAAGGCTTCATTCGCGGCTATGCCGAAGTGGAGACCAAGGGCCGCAATGAGCTTGAGATCGAGCTCAAATATCACGAAGGCAAGCCCGTCATTCGCGAGCTGAAGCGCGTTTCCACGCCCGGCCGCCGCGTTTATGCCGGTGTGTCGGACCTGAAGCCGCATCGTCAGGGTCTTGGCCTTTCCATCATTTCGACGCCGCAGGGCGTGATGACGGACTCCACCGCGCGCGAGAAGAACGTGGGCGGCGAAGTTCTCTGTCAGGTGTTCTGAGGCACGAGGGAGAGAAGACAATGTCACGTATCGGCAAGAGGCCGGTCGCTCTGCCCAAAGGTGTTACCGCCTCGGTGGACGGCAAGACGGTCAAGGTGAAAGGTCCCAAGGGCGAGCTCTCGGTGAAGCTCGTGGCCGAAGTGGACGCGAAGGTAGACGAGCACGGCGTCACGCTGACGCCGCATTCGGAGATGGAGCGCGCGCGCCAGATGTGGGGCCTGTCCCGCACGCTGGTGAACAACCTCGTCGTTGGCGTCACGCAGGGCTTTTCGCAGAAGCTGGAGATCAATGGCGTTGGCTACCGTGCGGCGGTGCAGGGCAAGAACCTGAACCTGCAGCTCGGCTTCAGCCATGATGTGACCTATCCGATCCCTGCCGGCATCACGATCACGGCGGAGAAGCCCACAGCGCTCACCGTCGCCGGCATCGACAAGCAGCTCGTCGGCCAGGTCGCAGCAGAGATCCGCAATTTCCGGCGTCCGGAGCCTTATAAGGGCAAGGGCGTGAAGTACGCGGAGGAACATATCCGCCGCAAGGAAGGCAAGAAGAAATGACGACGAAGCTCTTTCAGCGCCGCCGCTCGCGCACGCGCTACAAGATCTCGCGCACCGCAGACCGTCCTCGCCTGTCGGTGTTCCGTTCGGGCAAGCACATCTACGCGCAGGTCATCGACGACCAAAAAGGCGCGACCGTTGCTTCCGCCTCGACCAACGAGAAGGGCGACAAGGCCGCGAAGTCGTACAACACCGAAGCTGCGGCTGCGGTCGGCAAGAAGATCGCCGAGCGGGCGTCGAAGGCCGGCGTGAAGCAGGTCGTGTTCGATCGCGGCGGATACATCTATCACGGGCGCATCAAGGCGCTCGCAGACGCTGCCCGCGAGGGCGGCTTGGAGTTCTGAGCATGGCACGTGAAGAAGGCACAGGTGGCGAGCGTCGTGGACGCCGCGAACGTCGCGAAGACCGCGAGGAGCGCGACAACGAGTTCGTCGACAAGCTGGTTCACATCAACCGCGTCGCGAAGGTTGTGAAGGGCGGCCGCCGTTTCGGCTTTGCCGCTCTCGTGGTGGTCGGCGATCAGCGCGGCCGCGTCGGCTTCGGTCATGGCAAGGCGCGCGAAGTTCCGGAAGCCATCCGCAAGGCCACAGACGAGGCTAAGAAGTCGCTGATCCGTGTTCCGTTGAAGGACGGGCGCACGTTGCATCACGAAGTGCGCGGTCATCACGGCGCCGGCAAGGTCGTGGTTCGTCCGGCGCCTGCCGGTACGGGCGTGATCGCGGGCGGCCCGCTGCGCGCGGTGTTCGAAGCGCTTGGCGTAGGCGACGTCGTGTCGAAGTCGCTCGGCACCTCGAACCCCTACAACATGGTTCGCGCGGTTTTCGATGCGCTCAAGAACCAACAGAGCCCGCGCATGGTGGCCCAGCGCCGTGGCCGTTCGGTTGCCGAGATCGTCTCGCGCCGCGAAGGTCAGAAGGGCGAGCAGGCGTCCGCCTGATTAATGAGCGCCGAAGGGCGCGCCGAAAGAGATATGTGTGATGGCTGAGAAGAAGACAGCGAAGAAGGCGGGCAAGACCGTCACGGTGAAGCAGATCCGCAGCGCTAACCGCAAGCCGGAGATTCAGCTTGCGACCCTCAAGGGATTGGGCCTCGGCAAGCTGCACCGCACACGCACGCTGGAAGACACCCCGTCGGTGCGCGGCATGATCCATGCCGTGAAGCACCTGGTTCAGGTGGTCGAAGAGAAATAGGGAATGCAACGGCAGCGCCGTCTCGCGAGGAAGTCATGAAGCTCAACGAAATCCGCAACAATCCCGGCTCGCGCAAGCGCAAGACGAAAGTCGGCCGCGGCTCCTCTTCCGGCCTCGGCAAGACATCGGGCCGCGGCGTGAAGGGCGCCAAGGCGCGCACCGGAAATGCCGTGTATGGCTTCGAAGGCGGTCAGATGCCGCTGCACATGCGCATGCCAAAGCGCGGTTTCAACAACATCTTCGCGAACGACTTCGCCGAAGTGAACCTGAAGGACCTGCAGCGCGCGATCGACAATAAGCGCCTGGACGCGAGCCAGAAGATCGATACCGCCGCGATCCTGAAGGCTGGGCTTTCCAGCCGCAGCAAGGACGGCATCCGCCTGCTCGGCGATGGCGAGATCAAGGCGAAGATCAATATCGAAGTCGCAGGCGCCTCGAAGGCGGCGAAGGCGGCGGTCGAGAAGGCGGGCGGTTCCGTTGCGGTAACCTTCAAGAAGAAGGTCACGGCGAACAAGAAGGGCGAGCCCGGCAAGCGCCAGACCCGCCGTCGCGAATCCGCTGAAAAAAGAGCCGCGCGCAAGGCCGGGTAAGCACCTATATAGTGGGCACCCTGCCGAAGCCCCGCATTCAGGGGCCGGCCGGGTTCAGGGAGTAGGTAATGCCCTCAGCGGCCGAACAATTAGCCTCGAATTTCAATTTCTCGTCGCTCGCCAAGGCGACGGAGTTGCGCCAGCGCCTTCTGTTCACGCTGGGCGTTCTCGTGATCTGCCGTCTGGGCACCTACATCCCGATGCCCGGCATCGATCCCACGGAGCTTGCGCGCCAGCTCACCCAGCAACAGGGCGGCCTGCTTGACGTGTTCAACGTGCTGGCCGGCGGCGCCGTGCAGCGCATGGCTGTCTTCGCGCTGGGCATCATGCCATACATTTCCGCCTCGATCATCATTCAGCTCATGCAGACGGTCATTCCGGAGCTTGAGACTTTGAAGAAGGAAGGCGAGGCCGGCCGCAAGACGATCAACCAGTACACGCGCTACGGCACCGTGGCGCTAGCGGCGCTGCAGGCTTACGGCATCGCGCTCGGGTTGGAGCATTGGGGCAACGTCGTCATTGATCCGGGCTGGTTCTTCCGCTTCACGACAGTGATCACGCTGACCGGGGGCACCATTCTTCTGATGTGGCTCGGCGAACAGATTACCGCCCGCGGCATCGGCAACGGCATCTCGCTCATCATCTTCATCGGCATCGTCGCACGCTTCCCAACCTACATCGCGCAGACCTTCGAGGCTGGCCGCACGGGCGCTCTGTCTCCGCTTATCCTGATCTTCGCGATAGCGGGCATCATCGGCCTGATTCTGGCCATCGTATTCTTCGAGCGCGGCCAACGCCGGCTTCTGGTGCAATACCCCAAACGACAGGTTGGCCAGCGCATGTTCGGCGGCGAAAGCTCGCACCTGCCGCTCAAGATAAACGTGTCGGGCGTGATCCCGCCGATCTTCGCGTCCTCGATCTTGCTGATGCCGCTTACTATCGCGAACTTCAATTCGCAGAGCATTCCGGACTGGCTGCAAACGATCGTTGCCTATCTGAATCATGGCTCGCCGCTCTACCTAGCGCTCTATGCATTCATGATCATGTTCTTCACGTTCTTCTACACTTCCATCGTCTTCAATCCCGAAGAGACGGCGGACAATCTGAAGAAGTATGGCGGCTTCATTCCGGGTATTCGCCCGGGCAAGAAAACGGCGGAGTACATCGACTATGTGCTCACCCGCATCACGGTTGTGGGTGCGATCTACCTGACCGTCGTCTGCCTTATTCCGGAATGGTTGATTTATCGCTATAGCCTGCCGTTCGCGCTTGGCGGCACCTCGATCCTGATCGTCGTGAGCGTGACGATGGATACCGTCGCGCAAATCCAGAGCCATCTGATCGCGCAGCAATATGAAGGCCTCATCAAGAAGGCGAAGCTGAGAGGGTCGCGGCGGTGAACCTGGTCCTGTTTGGACCGCCGGGGGCGGGGAAGGGAACGCAGGCAAAGATCCTGCAAGAGAAACGCGGTTTGCCGCAGCTTTCCACCGGTGACATGCTTCGCGCGGCCATTGCGGCAAAAACGGAGCTCGGTCTCAAGGTCGAAGCCATCCTTGCCAAGGGCGACCTGGTGTCGGATGAGATCGTCATCGGCATCATCAATGAGCGCTTGAACAAGCCCGACGCGGTCAACGGCGCGGTGTTCGACGGCTTTCCGCGCACCATTCCGCAAGCC
>JBQCFD010000246.1:0-5260 GCA_051959625.1 Rhizomicrobium sp. | reverse complement strand
GACACGGCGGAAGAGGCGATCGCTTATGCCGATCGCAACCAGATCCCCTACCAGCTCTTCGAGCCACACGTGCCCAGGCAGCGCCCGAAGTCCTACGCCGACAATTTCAGATTCGATCGCAAGGTCCCCTGGAGCCACTAGGCTCCCTGCGGATCTCACAAACAGACGGGAAGGGCGATACGGTCCTGACCGCCGCCGCGCGAGTCTCGCGGGCCCCGTAGCTCAATGGATAGAGCACCAGCCTTCTAAGCTGCGATATGCAGGTTCGATTCCTGCCGGGGCCGCCAGCCCACAACGATTTCAGCCTCAACTCATTTCTGAGCCGAGGCTGAAAACGCATTGAATTCTCTCAATATGACGGCGGTGGAGGTGGAGGCGGGCCATAACCGGGTGGCGGCGGTGGCGGGCCGTAATCTGGCGGTGGCGGCGGCCCGTAGTGCGGGCCATACCATGGGCCGTTCGGCGGCACCTGGTTGCCATGCGCCGTCATGCACTGGGCATAAGCCGCGTCGTAGGCCCGCTGCACGCCATACTGCTTGTACCCCGGATCGGAACTGGCGTTGCCAATGAGGCCGCCGGCAGTGCCGCCGACAATGGCGCCCTTGGTATTGCCGACAGCCGCACCCAGTCCAGCGCCGATCGCGGCGCCCAGAATCGTATTGGTCGCTGATTTGTCGTTCGCCCGATCGACACGGCCAGCGACGCGATCATGGGCATAGCCCTGGCAATAATAGTCGTCCTGTTCGAAAGCCTGCATGCTCTTGCCCCTGCCTGGCATGGCCTCGAACGACGGTCCTTCAGGAGCGGTCACGCAACCAGCGAGAAGCAGCAAGGCCATCGCCGTGAGTGCGGGTGAAATCTTACGCATGGAACATCCCTGTGTGATCTCGAAAGCGCAGAGACTTAACGGTCTTCAAGGCGCAATCGTGGCATCGTCCGCAAGTTGAATTTTTCCAAATGAATGGCGCCTGAACAGAAGCCATTACGGCGCGTCCATCTCCGCGACATCTTTTTGCGAAGGGCCGGGAACAAATCCCTTTTGAGACGCTTGAATCGCTGATTTGGGGGAAGATGGCTGGGGTGTCCGGGAGTAACGGACATGGGCAGGGTAGGGCAGAAGTTTTTCATGCGTCTGGCGCTTTCGGCCGTGGCAGCAGTGGCCACGCCGGCCATCGCGGCCGGCTAGGTGACAGGCGCTTCGGTCGCGACGTCGGCTGGCACCGACGCGATCAGCAGCGTCGTGGGGACTGATGGCGGCGACATCGCCGGACCGCAAGACCAGTCAGCGAACGTGGCAACCCACGGCCCGGCGCAGTTGAGCGTTTTGGCAGGCAACGGCAACGAAGCGTGGCAGAGCGTTCACTCTGTCCACGTCGTCTTTCCGCACCGCCCGCACTGAACCGGACTCAGCGGCCTTTGAATTCAGGCGCCCGTTTGGCGAAGAACGCTGAGACGCCCTCGCGCACATCGGCGCTCGGATTGGCGATCATCACCGCCAAAGCCGCATCGTTGAGCGAACGCTCCAGCGATGAATCCATGCCGTGGCGCATCATCGACTTGGTGAGACGGACCGCGAGAGGCGCCTTGGCGGCGATCGCGCGCGCGAATTCCAGCGTGCGGTTCTCAAGCTTTGCTGCGGGCACCACTTCCGTGACGAGGCCGAGCTGCGCCGCTTCCTCCGCAGGGTAAATTTCCGCCAGCATCGTCATCGTCAGCGCACGGTCGAGCCCCATCGCGCGCGGGAACAACCAGGCACCGCCTTCGTCAGGCAGAAGACCGAAGCGGCCCGATGTATCGCCCAGCTTTGCGCTGTCGGCCGCGAGGCGGAAATCGCAAGCCATGGCCAATGTGAGGCCGCCCGCGACAGCCGCGCCGTTGATCATCGCAATGACGGGCTTATCGCAACGATGGAGTTTGCCGATCACCTCATGCATGCCGATGCGCATTTCGTGGCCATAGCCCATTTGCTTGGTCTTGTAGTCGGGCCGGTCAGGGTCTTCGCCGCTTACGTCCCCGCCCGAGCAGAAACCGCGGCCGGCGCCCGTGATGACGAGGCAGCGCAGGTCGTCGCGCTCCACATATTCCGCGACGGCAGCCACGATGCTTTTGCACATCGCGTCGGTATAGGCGTTCATCTTGTCCGGCCGGTTGAGCGTAACCCGCGCGATCATGGGCTCGGGAACATCGAAAAGAATGTCGCGATATCCGGCGTTCATGACCGTCTCCCTGCTTGCGGCGCTGCGCCAATATGGGAACATGCAGCGACTGGCTATGCAATGAGCGGAGAGTGCGATGAGCGAATTTCCCGACCTGCTGTACGATGTGAAAGACCGCATCGCGATCGTCACCCTGAACCGCCCCGATCGCCTGAATGCCTATACCGGGCAGATGGCCAACAGCATCAAGCGGGCCTTCTCCAAGGCCGCGAACGATCCGGATGTGCGCGTCATCGTGCTGACGGGCGCTGGCCGCGGCTTCTGCGCGGGAGCGGACATGGAGGTCCTCTCCGGTCACGTTCGCGAGGGCGGCAATTCGAGCACGCAGATGTCTTCGAACGACGTGGACAGGACGTTCGCATCATCGCTCGGACCGGATGTGGAGGAGCATTTCGCGGCGGGCGAGCGTTTCGGCTATTTCCCGCGCACGAAGAAACCGATCATTGCGGCGATCAACGGCCCCGTCGCCGGCATCGGCCTTGTGATGGCGCTCTATGCCGATATTCGCTTCGGCTCGTCGAAAGCAGTCTTCACGACGAGCTTCGCCCAGCGCGGATTGATCGCGGAGCACGGCATCTCGTGGCTTCTGCCGCGTCTAGTCGGTCAGGCGAATGCGCTTGATCTGTTGCTATCCGCCCGAAAAATCGATGCCCAGGAAGCGCAGCGTGTCGGCCTCGTGAATAAAGTTTTCGCGGAAGAGACTTTCATGGACAACGTCATGGCCTATGCCCGCGCCATGGCGCAAACCGTCTCGCCACGTTCCATGGCGATCATGAAGGCGCAGGTTTGGAAATCCAACTTCCAAGACTTCAACGAGGCGCTCGATATCGCCGACAAGGAGATGGCGCTCAGCCTCAAGGGTCCGGAGTTCAAGGAAGGCGTCGCGCATTTCCTCGAAAAGCGCGCGCCCAAATTCGCCAACATCTGATTTCGCGGCGGGTCAAGATTGACCTTGGGGTCTGAGGGAATAAAACCGCGCGGGCACAGAGCAGGGCGCGTTCATGAAGATTGTCGGCGGCACATGGTCGAACTGGTCGGGGGGCGTAACCAGCAAGCCCAAGCAGGTTGTCGCGCCGAAAGATGAAGTGGCGCTGGCCGCCGTCATCCGTTCTGCGGAAGGCACGGTTCGCGCGCCCGGCACCGGACACTCCTTCACGCCCATTTGCGCCACCGATGGCGTGATGATCGATCTGGCGGCATTCACGGGCCTCAAGAGCGTCGACAAGACGAAAATGACGGCAACCTTCGCGGCGGCGACACCACTGTGGGCCGTCGGTCCTGCGCTATATCAGGAAGGTCTCGGCCTCAGGAACATGGGCGATATCGATCGGCAGACGCTGGGCGGCGTTGTCGGCACCGGCACGCACGGCACGGGACGCACGCTCGGCAATTTCTCCTCCGCCGTCGCCGGTTTCAAGCTCGTCACCGCGAATGGCGATCTCTTGAACTGCACGCCGGAAGAAAATTCCGAAGTCTTCGCCGCCGGACGCTGCTCCATCGGCACGCTGGGTGTAATGACGGAAATCACCATGCATGTGCGCCCGGCGCACAAGCTGATCGAGAAGAACTTCCTTCTGCCGTCGAATGAGTTATTCCCGCAACTGGATTCGCTGGTAAAAAGCAATCGGCACTTCGAGTTCTTCTGGTTTCCATATGCCGACGTCTGCATCTGCAAGTCGCTCAACGAGACAAGCGACCCGGCGCCCGAGCCGCGTTCCGCCGAAGACATGTACCGCCGTGGCGAGTTGAACAATGCGGATTCACGCCTGTTCGAAACGATCAATCGCGTGCTCCCCTTCGCGCCGTTCCTGCTGAAGCAATCGCACCGGTTGTTCTCGCAATTCATGCCCGGCGCGGGAAAGGTGCGCTGGAGCCACGAGATATTCCCCAGCCCGCGGCCGACACGCTTCAACGAGATGGAATATGCGGTCCCTTACGCCAAGGGTCCCGACGCCGTCCGCGAAGTCGTGGAAACCATCCGCAAGAGGAAAATCAACACGGGTTTCCCGATCGAGTATCGCAGCGTGGCTGCGGACGATGTGTGGATCAGCCCGTTCCAGGGCCGCGAAAGCGCCACCATCGCGGTTCATCAATATCGCACTGTGGATACCACAAAGCTGTTTTCAGCCGCGGAGGAGGTGTTCCGCCGCTACGAAGGCCGCCCGCATTGGGGCAAGCGCCACACGCGCACCAGCCGCGACCTCCCGGCGGTCTACCCGGAATTTGGCCGATTCCAGGCGCTCCGCCGCCATCTGGACCCCGCAGGCAAGTTCTTGAATAGCCACTTGCGCGGTATATTTGAGTAGTGCCTCTCAAGAGGGCGCCATGCGCAAGCCGAAGGTTTTCCTCGTCACGATTTTGCTGGGTGCACTGCTCGCGGTCGCGGTTGCCGACGACAACTGGCTCCTCGCCGCGGCGTTCGGTGCCGCGCTTGTGGCGGCGCTTTGGCTTTTCGTGCACGTCTATCCGCGCGATGCGGCGCCGCCGGCCGATCGGCGACACGAGGCCACGGTCCGGCGAAAATCCGGATTGAAGCCTTACTGACCCAGCTTCCGGTAGAAGCACACGGCTTCGCCCGTGTGGCAGGCCGGCCCTGTCTGGTCGACCTTCAGCAGCAACGCATCGCCGTCGCAATCGAGATAAGCGGCGACCAGCTTTTGCGTGTGACCGGAGGATTCGCCCTTGGTCCAGAGCGATTTGCGCGAACGGGACCAATAGGTGACCGCGCCCGTCGCCAAAGTCTTCTCCAGCGACTCGCGATTCATCCATGCCAGCATCAGCACGGCGCCGGACGTCGCGTCCTGCGCGATGGCGGGAACAAGCCCATCGGCGTTGAACACAACAGCCTTCAGGAACTCCGTGCGGGATACCGTTCCGCTCATGCGAGTCTCGCCAGCCCCTGCTCAAGATCGGCGATGAGATCCTCGGCGCCCTCCAGGCCCGCATGGATGCGCACCACGCGGCCATCGGCGGAGAAGGGCGCCGCGGTGCGATGGACCTTGGCAGGAACGATCAGGCTCTCATATCCGCCCCAGGAATATCCC
>JBQCFD010000245.1:0-2062 GCA_051959625.1 Rhizomicrobium sp. | reverse complement strand
TGATGGTGACCTTGTGCAGCGGGTCGGAGTGCGGCATGATCGCCGCCACCAGCGCGTGACCCGCCTCATGATACGCGGTGTTGCGCTTCTCTTCTTCGGAGAGCATCATCGACCGCCGCTCGGCACCCATCAGAACCTTGTCCTTGGCGCCTTCCAGATCGCTCATCAGAACGACCTTACGGTTATTGCGGGCGGCATTCAAGGCAGCTTCGTTGATCAGGTTGGCCAGATCGGCGCCGCTGAAGCCCGGTGTTCCGCGCGCCAGCACGCTCAGATCCACATCCTCCGAGAGTGGAACCCGGCGGCCGTGCACGCGCAGAATCTCTTCGCGGCCCTTGACGTCGGGGCGAGGCACCACCACCCGCCGGTCAAAACGGCCGGGGCGCAGCAGGGCCGGGTCGAGCACATCCGGGCGGTTCGTCGCGGCGATCAAAATCACGCCTTCGTTGCTTTCGAAGCCGTCCATCTCCACCAGCAACTGGTTCAGCGTTTGTTCGCGCTCATCGTGTCCGCCGCCGAGACCGGCGCCGCGATGACGGCCCACGGCATCGATTTCGTCAATGAAGATGATGCACGGCGCATTCTTCTTGCCCTGCTCAAATAGGTCGCGCACGCGGCTGGCGCCGACGCCAACAAACATTTCGACGAAGTCCGAACCGGAGATGGAAAAGAACGGCACATTGGCTTCGCCGGCGATGGCGCGGGCCAGCAGGGTCTTACCCGTGCCCGGAGGGCCCACCAGCAATACGCCTTTGGGAATGCGCCCGCCCAGCTTCTGGAACTTCTGCGGCTCCTTCAGAAATTCGATGATCTCGCGCAGCTCTTCCTTGGCTTCACTGACCCCCGCCACATCCTTGAAGGTGACCTTCTTCTGCTGGGTCGAGAGCAGGCGCGCCCGGCTTTTTCCGAACGAGAGCGCCTTGTTCCCGCCGGACTGCATCTGGCGCATCATGAAGATCCAGAGCGCCACAATCAGAATGATCGGGAAGGCGTTGAACAGGATGTTCAGCCAGGAGGTATTGGAGGGCGGCTTGATCGTCACCGAAACGCCCTTGTCCTGCAATGTTTTGTACAGGTCGGGGTAGTTGTTCGGGATGATGGTGTGGAATTCCTGCCCGTTCTTTCCCTTCAGGGTACCGTGAACGTCGTTGCCGGTGACGGTGACCGAGCTGATGGCGCCGCTCTCGGCCTGGCTCATGAAACTGCTGAAATTGACTTCCTGCTCATGGCTCTGGCCTTCGCCCACCTTCATCATCTGCCAGAGCAGGACGACGGCAGCAATCAGCACCACCCACAAAACGACGCTTTTGACTGTTGAATTCAAGAGTTACTTCCTCTCTCGGGCGCGGACCGAACGGCTTGGCGGCAGCCCCATGTTCGATCGGATCGATACTTCATTAGATGTGCTTGGCAATCATCCGTTCCAAGACTTTCATCGCACGCGTCCACCCGCGACGACGGGCACGCACACACTTGATCTGCTGCATACCGCCACCGTTCTGCTCGACCCTGTGGAGGCAAAATCGGCTTGTAGGCAATTATATAGCTGATCGAACCGTGCGTGCGGCCCATGCACCGGAACGATCTGGAATCGCCGGACGACCCGTCGGCCAGCCAGCGCCGCGTTTCGCGCCGCCCTGCTGTCCTTTATACCGTCGAAACGGAGGTCTGGTTCGCTGGAACCGGTTGGCGGGGGCGCAGACGGAGCTCATGCGCCGTGACTTCCACCCTCACACCGGCAAATTCCATGCGGCGCATTCCCCTACCGGCGGCAGATGATGCCGGCGGCCGTTCGCCGATCCAGTGCAACAGTTGCTGAATGTGATCAAAATCCACGCGGCGCAAGCCATCCTGCACAGCTTCCACAAGCGCGCGCAAGATCCTGCGGCGCAATCCCATAGGCATTTTGCGTAAAGAGTTCAGGGGGAGGCAATACCCGCCCCCAGGCAGTGGCTCACGGGGCAGGGCTTGCATTGCGGTCTCGACCGCCTCGTTCCACGCATCCTCGTCGCCACGCAGAATTTCGGCCGTGGCGCACAAACGTTCCACGATTGCGGGATTG
>JBQCFD010000244.1:0-2096 GCA_051959625.1 Rhizomicrobium sp. | reverse complement strand
TGGCTTCGGTGCTGGGCGGAACGCAGTCGCTGCACACCAATTCGCTGGACGAAGCCATCGCGCTGCCAACAGAATTTTCTGCCCGCATCGCGCGCAACACGCAGCTCATCCTGCAGAACGAGGCCCAAGTCACGAAAGTCGTCGATCCGCTGGGCGGCTCCTACTATGTCGAGGCGCTCACGCACGCGCTGGTGACACACGCCCGCGAGATCATCGCCGAAGTCGAGAACATGGGCGGCATGACCAAGGCGGTCGAACCCGGCATTCCAAAGCTGCGCATCGAGGAAGCAGCCGCGCGCCGCCAGGCGCGAGTGGATCGCGGTGAGGATGTCATCGTTGGCGTCAACAAATTCCAGCTCAAAGATGAAGCGCCGGTCGACGTGCTCGACATCGACAATGTGAAAGTCCGTGAAGCGCAGATCGCGCGTATCAAGAAGACGCGCGCCTCGCGCGACGAAGCGAAGACCAAAGCCACGCTCGATGCGCTGGTGGAAGGCGCGAAAGGCAACGGCAATCTTCTGGAGCTTGCGGTGAATGCCGCGCGCGCCCGGGCAACCGTGGGAGAGATTTCGGACGCCATGGAGAAAGTCTTCGGCCGCCATCGCGCGGAAATCCGCTCCATCTCAGGCGTCTATGGCGGCGCCTATGAAGGCGACAACGAATTCGCCGCGATCAAGGGCGATATCGAAACGTTCGAGAAGGAAGAGGGCCGCCGCCCGCGCATGCTTGTCGCCAAGATGGGTCAAGACGGGCATGACCGTGGCGCGAAGGTGATCGCCACCGCGTTCGCCGATCTCGGTTTCGACGTGGATATCGGCCCGTTGTTCCAGACGCCGGAAGTAGTGGCGAAAGATGCGATCGAAGCCGACGTGCATGTCGTCGGCATTTCCAGCCAGGCAGCGGGACACAAGACGCTTGTGCCGCTCCTCATCAAGGCGCTGAAAGAGCAGAAGGCGGATGACATCCTTGTTGTGGTCGGTGGCGTGATCCCCGCGCAGGACTATGACTTCCTGAAACGTGCGGGCGTAGCCGCGATCTTCGGACCTGGCACGATTATCCCGGATGCCGCGCGCGAGGTTCTGCACCTCATCCGTGCGCGCCGCACGGCCCACGCGGCGGAGTAGGTCAGCTCTTCACCGCGTTGAAGCCAGGTGGTGTGGCGCCGGCGACCTTCAGGTCGTCCAGCGTGGCCGTCACGGTGCCCAGCGTCAGCGAGGCCCAGAGTTTGAGCGCGACGACGTAGTGGCCGTTCGGCGTTCCCGGCGCCGGCACATCGGCGAAATAGACGAACATGTCGGGAAGCGAGCGGCCTTCCTTGACGATCTTCTGCTTGTAGCCGGCGATCTGGTTGTAGTGGATCTGGCACAGATGCGCCGTGCCGTTGAACATGCGGTTGCTCAGTTCGACATGTTCATCCTTCTTGTAGGTGAACGTCACATCGTAGCGGCGCCGGCCATCGAACACCTGGACTCCCGAACCGCACGGATTGCCGTCGCTTACGCGCACGCCCGAGAGGATCGCGGTCAGCGCGCTCATCGGATCGAGCGTGTTCTTCTTCTGCTCGTCCGTCACGGGGTATTTGGTGGTGTTGTAGGCGGGTTCGGCCAGCGTTTCCGGAACCGGTCCGTCGAAAGTGACCTTCACGCGCTGCACCGGTTTGTCGCGATCCTGCGAATAGGAGTCGTAGACGACCGGCGAGATCGAGTGCGCCGCGATCCTGCCGTTCACCGTCGCGTCGATCTTCGATTTCCAGAACAGGCTGACGACGCCGCTGGTCTCAAAATGCATCTTCGCGGAGTAATTGTCCGGCGTGACCTTGCCATCGTAGTGGGTGTGGCCGAACGGAAGCGCCCAGAACGCTATTGTGTAGCCGATGCCAAGCGGGCTGCCGTCTGGCGCGGCTACCGCGGGCGTGGTGAGCGCGAGCGCTGCCGCAGCTGCAAAGATCATTCGGCGCAAACGGACTTCCATCATAGGCTGCTCCGGACTCGATTCTGATGGGTTACGGGCGCAATCGGCGCGTGCCGTAAGATAATTCTCCCTGCCAAGATGGTCCAATTATGACGGAGAGAAGGGTAAAGGACAGCGGCCTGGAC
>JBQCFD010000243.1:0-45318 GCA_051959625.1 Rhizomicrobium sp. | reverse complement strand
CGTGACCCCGATGTCCGATGTCGACGCCATGAAGCTCGTCGAGCCGTGGCTCGGCGCGGACGTGCTGGTGAAGGATCTGCCATTGCCGAAACTGATCGATGCCACCATCGAACCCGGCACGCGCATAGATTTCGATGCGTTGAGCGCCAGGATCAAATCGGTGGCGCCCGATGCGAACGTGGACGATCACACGCGCTGGATCGCAAGACTCCAGTCTCTCGCAAATACGATCATCTGGTCGGCGTATGGCATCCTCGCTCTGATCGCGATCGCGACCGCCGCCGCGGTGTCCTTCGCCACGCGCGCGGGACTGGAAGCACACCACGATATCGTGGCGTTGCTGCATCAGATGGGCGCGCATTCCGGCTTCATCGCCCGCGCTTTCGAGTGGCACTACCTGCTTTCGACGCTGGCGGCATCGGCGGTGGGCGCAGGACTTGCCGGCGTTGCATTCCTTCTTGCGGGCGGATTGGAATTCGCCGGCGTCGAGCCGGTCCCATTTCTGCCGCCATTGGGGCTTAATCCGCAGGAATTGGCTTGGCTTTTGGCGGTGCCATTGGTATCGGGCCTGATTGCCTGGGCGACCGCGCGGCTTTCGGTTCTGTCGGCACTGCGCGAGATCTACTGATAGCTGCGCATGTTTTCTTGGGCGCGTACTTGGTCCAATCTCTCCATTGGAGCGGTGTGAATCGCATATGGGACGATCGGGAAACTGGGTACTGAAGCTGGGCGCGGCGATCATCGCCGCCTATGCGCTCGGCTTTGTGGTGTTTGCGGTGAGCCTGCCGCGCACGCCCAAGACGCTCCCGCACGCCGACGGAATCGTGACGCTCACCGGCGGTGAATCCCGCCTCGACGCCGCCGACATGCTGCTGGAAAAACACGCGGCCAAGAGACTGCTGATCAGCGGAGTCAATCCGGGCACCACGAAGGCCCAGCTGAAAGCCCTGGCCCATGGAGGCACGCGATTCGACTGCTGTGCCGATCTGGGTTTCCGCGCCATGAGCACACATGGCAATGCCGATGAAGCATCGGCGTGGGTGCACCGCCACGGCTATCAGAGCATCATCGTGGTGACGGCCAACTATCACATGCGCCGCAGCCTGAATGAATTTGCGGCGGACATGCCGGGCATCACGCTCGTGCCTTATCCGGTCGATCCTCAGGACATCGACCTCAGCGGCTGGTGGCACAATCCCAGAGCGCTTCATCTGCTGCACAACGAATACGCCAAATACCTGGCGAGCATCGTCATCACCAGTATTTCGCGCCACGGATGACGGCCTGATGGTTCTTGTTTTCCTTCGCTCCTGCCTGTTCTTCGTGTGGTTCGTGTTCTTCTCGGTCGTGCTGTGCGTCGGCGGGGTGTGGGTGCTGATGCTGCCGCGGCGCGCGACCGAGATGCTGTCGAAGACCTGGAGCCGCATCATCCTTTTCGGACTCAAATGGATCGCCGGTCTCGATTACGAAGTGCGCGGCAAGGTGCCGGAAGGCGGTGTTCTGATCGCCGCCAAGCACATGAGCATGTGGGACACCCTGATGCTCTACCTGCTGCTCGACGACGCGTGCGGCGTCGTGAAGAAATCTCTGCTCAATATTCCGTTCTATGGCTGGTACCTGTGGAAGGCGGGAGTCATCGCCATCGACCGCGACGGCAAGGCGAGCGCGTTGAAGCAGATGGTGGGCGAAGCCAAAGCCGTATTGGCGGACAACCGGCCTCTGTTCATCTTCCCTGAGGGCACGCGCAAGAAGCCCGGCATGCCGCCGGACTACAAGCCAGGCATCGCCGCGCTCTACACCCAGACGGGCGTGACCTGCGTTCCGGCGGCGTTGAACTCGGGCTTGTTCTGGACCGGACCAGCCGGCTTTCTGAAAAAGCCGGGACGGATCGTGGTCGAATTCCTCGCTCCAATTTCCCCCGGTCTCAAGCGCGGAGCGTTCATGACCCGGCTGGAGCACGACATCGAAACCGCCACCGCACGGCTGGTCGAGGAGGGGCTTAACCTATTGAATCAGCGTAATTCTCGTTAATCCTGCGCGCGGAACAAATAACGAACAATTATTGACTTTACCGGCAACTGGCGTTATCTCTTGGAGCCGCTCGGGCGCATTTCCGGACGGTTCGGAAAAAGAGGCGATGAGCGATATTTCCCGCCAGATCTGGGACATGAAGTACCGGCTGAAACAGCCGGACGGCACGCCCGTGGACGGCGACATCGCGTCGACCTGGGCGCGCGTCGCGCTTGCTGCCGCGAGAGCCGAAGCGCCGGACAAGCAACGCGACGCGGCGCTGCAATTCGCCGGCGTGCTGGCCGGTCACAAATTCCTTCCGGCGGGGCGCATTCTCGCAGGCGCGGGCTCGGATCGCGCCGTCACGCTATTCAACTGTTTCGTCATGGGCACGATCCCGGATTCGATGGACGGAATTTTCTCCGGCCTTCGCGAAGCGGCGCTGACGCTGCAACAGGGCGGCGGAATTGGTTACGACTTCTCGACGCTTCGTCCCAAAGGCGCGCTGGTGAAGGGCGTGGGCGCAGATGCGTCCGGCCCCGTCTCTTTCATGGAAGTGTGGGACGCGATGTGCCGCACGATCATGTCGGCCGGATCCCGGCGCGGCGCGATGATGGCGACGCTTTCCTGCGATCATCCCGACATCGAGGACTTCATCGACGCCAAGCGCGAAAGCGGCCGTCTCACCATGTTCAACCTGTCGGTGCTGGTCACCGACGCGTTCATGGACGCAGTGAGAAACGATCGCGACTGGGACCTGAAATTCGGCGGCAAGGTCTATCGCACGATCCGTGCCCGCGAATTGTGGGACCGCATCACGCGCGCCACCTACGAATATGCCGAACCCGGCGTAATCTTCATCGACCGCATCAATGCACAGAACAATCTCGCCTATTGCGAGACCATCCACGCGACCAATCCTTGCGGCGAGCAGCCCTTGCCGCCTTATGGCGCGTGCCTGTTGGGATCGATCAATCTGGCGCAGCTGGTGAAGAACCCGTTCGGCGCCGATGCCACGCTGGATGAAGCGGAATTGGAACGGTTGACGCGGACAGCGATCCGTTTCCTCGACGACATCATCGATGTCTCGCGCTTCCCGCTGGCCGAACAACAGGCGGAAGCGCAAGCCAAGCGCCGCATCGGACTGGGCGTGACGGGACTGGCCGACGCGCTGATCTTCTGCCGCACCCGGTACGGATCGCCGGAGAGCATCGCGCTGATCGAGCGCTGGCTGAAGATCATGAGCCATGCGGCCTATCGCGCCAGCGCTGAGCTGGCGAAGGAAAAGGGCGCATTCCCGCTGTTCGATGCCCACGAGTTCCTGAAGCGTCCGCACATCATGGCTCTGCCCGAAGATATCCGGGTGCAGATTGCCGCCCATGGCATCCGCAACGGACTCGTCACGTCCATTGCGCCGACCGGCACGATCTCGCTGTTCGCGGGCAATGTGTCGAGCGGCATCGAGCCGGTTTTCGCCTACACTTACATGCGCAAAATCCTGAAGGCCGACGGCACGCGCATTGAAGAAGAAGTGAGCGACCACGCCTACCGCAAGTTCCGCGCCCTGTTCGGCGAGGATACGGCTCTGCCCGATTATTTCGTCAACGCCCAGGAGCTTTCGCCGTCGGAGCATCTGGCGGTGCAGGCGGCAGCGCAGAAATACATCGACAGCTCGATCTCCAAGACGATCAACGTGCCGGTCGATATTTCCTTCGAAGCATTCAAGGATGTCTACCGGCACGCCTATGATTTGGGCTGCAAGGGCTGCACGACCTATCGTCCGAGCGAAGCGCGGGGATCGGTGCTCGCGGTCACACCGTCACAAGCTGCGCCCGAAGTCTCCGCCGCCGAGCCCATCACGGAAATCCTGCCGCCGATCGTTTCGCCGCGCATGCGCGAGGAAGGCGGCGTCGTTTACATGACGCAGCCGCTCGACCGGCCGGAAGTGCTGATCGGGCAGACATACAAGATCAAGTGGGCGGATCTGGATCACGCCTTCTACATCACGATCAACGACATCGAGAAGGATGGTCGGCGCCGGCCGTTCGAGATCTTCATCAACTCCAAGAACATGGAGCACTACGCCTGGACGGTGGCGCTGACACGCATGATCTCGGCGGTGTTCCGGCGCGGCGGCGACGTGTCCTTCGTGGTGGACGAGTTGAAGGCCGTATTCGATCCGCGCGGCGGGCAATGGATGAACCAGCATTATGTGCCGTCCATCCTCGCCGCCATCGGCGAGGTGATCGAGCGGCATCTCGTCAATATCGGCTTCATGGCGCCGCCCGAGGCCGTCAGAACCGAAGACGTGCAGGCCATGGCAGTGAATGCGGAGGGCGCGCCGGCCCGCTATTGCCCCCGCTGCGGCCAGCCAGGGCTGGTGAAGCTGGAAGGCTGCGACACCTGCGTCTCCTGCGGCTATTCGCGTTGCGGCTAGGCTCTGCTAGAGCACGACCGTCCAGAGCCGCGCGGGCCCGATGAATTATTCCCATCGCTTCTTTCTCTATGGGCCGGTCGGCCTGTTCGCGATCCTCATGCTGGGCGTGATGGGCTATTGGTGGGTCGCATCCACCGCGATGTCTCACAAGCTGGACGCCATCAACGGGCACGCCATCGCGCCGGGGATCACCGTCAGCTTCGCGCACAAGACGATGAGCGGCTTTCCATTCCGCGTGGACACGGAGCTGGACGGCTTTCGCGTTCAGGTAGCGACCTCTCATGGCCCGACGACGTGGACATCGGAGCATTTCGCGGCTCATGCGCTTACCTACGACGGCACCCACTTTATCTTCGAGGCGGCGGGCCGGCAGAACATCGTCTGGCACGACGATGCCGGCACGGAACATCACTACGACTTCCTGCCCGGCGCGCTGCGTGCCAGCCTGATCACCAAAGGCGGCGCGCTTTCCCGCTTCGATTTCGATCTTCTGAATGCCGACTCGCCGGATGTCTCCGGTGCGCGCGTGCAGCTGCATCTGCGTCAGGATCCAAAACTCGATGCGCTCGATCTGTTCGTGTCAGCGGACGACGTGCACATCGCGCCCGCCTTGAAACCGGCATTCGGATCCGACATCGACGCATTCCAGGTTGATGCGTTGGTTTCGCCGGGGACAAGTTTCGATTCGCTGCTGTCCGGTCGCGCGGACTGGCGCGCGGCGGCCGAGAACTGGCGCTTGCGCAAGGGCGGCATGCTGGTGAAGGGGCTGAAGATGCGTTGGGGCCAACTTGCGATCGCAGGAAAGGGAGCGCTCACCATCGATGCGCTGCACCGCCCGGCGGGAGCGCTGCGTCTGAACATCGCCGACTGGCAAGCCCTTCTCGGCGAGGCGCGGCAGCGTGGCTGGATCAAAGGCGCGAATGACGGGCTGAGCGCAGGCTTCCTGGCGTATGCCGAGCAATCGCAGCCGGCAAATGCCCCGCTCGATACGGTATTGGGCTTTCAGGACGGTATCCTGTTCGTGGGCCCGGTCCCGGCCGATCTTCTGACGCCGCTCTACTGACCCTTGGGCTTGTTGCGGCCGAAGTTCGGGGCGGCGGAATCCTGTCCGGCATCGACGATCGAGCGGCGGATGGCGCGGGTGCGCGTGAAAAGATCGAAAAGGAACTCGCCATCGCCATAGCGGATCGCGCGCTGCAGATCGGTGAGATCTTCGGAGAAGCGGCCCAGCATCTCCAGCACGGCCTCGCGGTTGTTGAGGAAGACGTCGCGCCACATAGTGGGATCGGAAGCGGCGATGCGGGTGAAATCGCGGAAGCCGCCGGCGGAATACTTGATCACTTCGCCCTTGGTCACCTGCTCCAGATGATTGGCGGTGCCCACGATGTTGTAGGCGATCAGATGCGGCAGATGACTGGTGATGGCGAGCACAAGATCATGGTGCTTGGCGTCCATGATCTCGACCCGGCTGCCGAGTTTCTCCCAGAACGCCTTGAGCTTTTCCACCGCCGCCTTATCCGCATTTTCCGGCGTGAGAATGCACCAGCGCCCGTCGAACAATTCCGGAAAACCGGCTTCCGGGCCGGACTGTTCGGTTCCGGCAATCGGATGGGCCGGAATCAAATGCACGCCTTGGGGCATGTGCGGCGCGACATCGCGCACAACCGCGCCCTTCACAGAACCCGTATCGCTGACGATAGCGCCCGGCTTCAGATGCGGCGCGATGTCTTTCGCGATCTGTGCGAACGCGCCGACGGGTGCGGCCAGCACGACGAGATCGGCATTGTCGACGCAAGTCGCCAGTTCATGGTGCCAGGAATCCGCAAAGCCGAGCTTCTTCGCGCGGGCGAGCTCGTCCGCGTCCGGCGAAAAGCCCGCGATATGGCCCGCCACGCGAGCCCGTTTCATGGCATGCGCAATGGACGAGCCGATCAGACCGACGCCGATCAATGAAACCTTGCCGAACAGCGGCTTTCCTGCGGCGCTCATGACTTCACGAAATCGCCGAGGGCCTTGACCGTCTCGCGATTGGCCTCTTCGGTGCCAATGGTGAGCCGCAGGCAATCATGCAGGCCGTAGGCGCCGACGGGCCGCAAGATGATGCCGCGCGCGGTGAGGAATGCATCCGCTTTCTTCATGGCCGCTTCACTGGCGAAATGGATCAGCACGAAATTCCCGACGCTGTCGTCCACCTTGAGCCCGAGCTTGCGGATATGCTCGGTGAGCCAAGACTTCCACTTTTCATTGTGCGCAACTGCGGCATCGACATGGGCGCGATCCTTCAGCGCCGCGGCGGCGGCGCGCTGCGCGGGAACCGAGACGTTGAACGGTCCCCGGATCCGGTTCAGCACATCGGCCACTTCCGGCGGGCAGAATGCCCATCCGACGCGCAGGCCGGCGAGTCCGTAGATTTTCGAGAATGTCCGCGTCATCACCACATTGTGGTTCTCGGCAACGAGTTCGATGCCGGTGTCGTAGTCGTTCTTGCGGACGTACTCCGCGTAGGCGGCGTCGATCACCAGAATGACATTGGTGGGCAGCCCCGCATGCAGCCGGCGGACCTCTTCGCTGGTGAGATAGGAGCCGGTCGGGTTGTTCGGATTGGCGAGATAGACCATGCGCGTCTTCGGCGTCACGGCCTTGATCATCGCATCCACGTCAACGCGCAGGTTGGGCTCGCGCACGACGACCGGCGTTGCGCTGTTGGAAAGCGTGGCAATTCGATAGACGAGGAAGGCGTGCTCGCTGAACACCACCTCATCGCCGGGATGGAGATAGGCATGCGCCAGCAGGGTCAGCAATTCGTCGGAGCCGTTGCCGCACACGATGCGCTCGGGATTGAGGCCGTATACCTCGCCGATGGCCTCGCGCAGGATCTTCGCGCTGCCCTCGGGATAGATGTCGATGCCCTTGGCGGCTTCCAGATAAGCCTCGACGCCTTTGGGGCTCGGCCCCAGGGCGGATTCGTTGGAAGAGAGCTTGAATACCCGGTCCGCGCCCGGCGCGTGCGCGCGGCCGCCGACATAGGGGGCGATCTCCAGCACGCCGGGTTTGGGCTTGGGCTTCATGCTCTCTTCTCCTTTCCGTCCGCCATCGGGCGGGAGGCCGGAATGGCTAGTGGCATCGGCGCTTCGGGGCAAGGCCAAAGGCGAAATCGTTGACAGATGCGCCTTTAACGCCCTAGCAAACCCGCCCGGCCAAGCGCCGGACTGGTTGGAAAGGCGCCGTGGCCCAGACCGCAAATCCCACTTTCCTGCGTCCGGTTTCCGAACCACAAGCGGATCCGGGGAAAGCGATCACGTTCAGCACGCCGCTGACGCTGGATTGCGGGCGCACGCTCGCGCCTTTCACCATTGCCTATATGACCTATGGCACGCTGAACGCCCAGCACAGCAATGCCATTCTCATCTGCCATGCGCTGACGGGCGATCAATTCGCCGCCAGCCGTCATCCCATCACCGGCAAGCCCGGCTGGTGGGACATCATGGTGGGCCCGGGCAAGCCCATCGACACCAACCGCTTCTTCGTCATCTGCACCAACGTCATAGGCGGTTGCATGGGATCGACGGGACCGGCCTCGATCGATCCGAAGACCGGCAAGCCCTATGGCCTGGATTTTCCCGTCGTCACCGTCGGCGACATGGTGCGCGCGCAAGCAATGCTGGTGGAGGCCCTCGGCATCGAGAGGCTTCTTTGCGTCACCGGCGGTTCCATGGGCGGCATGCAAGTGCTGCAATGGGTTGCGAGTTTCCCTGATCGGGTGGCCACCGCCGTTCCCATCGCCACGGGTGCGCGCCATTCCGCGCAGAACATCGCGTTCCACGAAGTGGGGCGCCAGGCGATCATGGCCGATCCCGATTGGAAGGGCGGCAACTACTATGACGGCCAGCCGCCCGCGAAGGGGTTGGCCGTGGCGCGCATGGCCGCGCACATCACCTATCTTTCGGAAGCGGCGCTCCAGCGGAAGTTCGGCCGCGAATTGCAGGACCGCGATCAGATCTCCTTCGGCTTCGGGCAGGATTTCCAGGTGGAATCCTATCTCCATCACCAAGGCATGACCTTCGTCGACCGCTTCGACGCCAACTCCTATCTCTACATCACCCGCGCCATGGATTATTTCGATCTGGCAAAAGACTATTCCGGCGGCCTTGCCGACGCGTTCCGGAACTCGAAAGCGCGCTTCTGCCTGATCTCCTTCACAAGCGACTGGCTCTTCCCCACGCCGGAGAACAAGCGCATCGCTCACGCGCTGAACGCTTCGGCCGCGAATGTGAGCTTCGTCGAAATCGAGAGCGACAAGGGTCACGACGCATTCCTGCTCGACGAGCCGGAGATGCTGGCCACCGTGCGCGGCTTCCTGAACGCAGCCGCATCCGCCAACGCAATCGCATGACGCTGAGGCCCGATCTTGCCGCCATCGCCGAGATGGTCCAGCCGAACAGCCGCGTGCTGGACATCGGCTGCGGCGACGGTGCGTTGCTCGAACATCTGGCGCGCACCCGCGGCGTCGATGGCCGCGGCATCGAGTTGTCGCAGCAGAACGTCAACCAGTGCGTCGCGCGCGGATTGTCCGTGGTGCAAGGCGATGCCGACACCGACCTGGACGAGTATCCGTCGCAAGCCTTCGACGTGGCGATCCTGAGCCAGACCATCCAGGCGACGCGCGCGCCGGCCAAGGTGCTGCGCAATCTCCTGCGCATCGGCCGGCGCACGGTCGTGTCGTTCCCGAATTTCGGCTATTGGCGCGTGCGCCTGTCTCTGCTCGTCAATGGGCGCATGCCGCGGACGCGCGCGCTGGACTATGCCTGGTACGACACGCCGAACATCCACCTGTGTACGATCCGCGACTTCACCGCGCTCGCCCACGCATCCGGCGCCAGCATCGAGAAGGCGCTGGCGCTGGATGCGAACGGCACGAGGCCGATACGGGCGAATGCGCCCGGGCCCAATCTCATGGCCGAGGGCGCGATATTCTTGATGAACCGGCGAGATGGCGATGCTTGGGGGCTGTCCGCCGATCGCGCCGGTTCATCCTGAACGCTCTTACGAGACGCCCAGAAGCTTCAGTGCCTGCGCGTAGTGCTTCATGCCGATGTCGTAGCGGCCGTTGGCGCAGAAATCGCGGCCATAGTTGCTTTCCTTCACCGCTTCGTCGTGATTGGCAGAGCCGCTGTTGCTCGAAAGAGCGCTCTCAACCTGCGAGCGTGCCTTCGTGCAGGTTCCCAGGTCCGCAGTCGCGGCGTTGACAGCGGTTGCGCCGATCGCCATCGCCGCGCTCAAACCGATCGTCGCCAGAAGAATGTTACGCATGGACTCCCTCCGTAATGTGGAAGCCGGTTCGTACCGGCAATGCGCACATAGGAAGACTTCGATGATTGAAAAGACAGACGATAGCGGCCATGCGTCGCGCGCAATCACGGCGATGTGAGACCCATCGCAAAATTTGGAAAAAGATGGAATTCACGACAGTGAAGTTGTCGGAATGACGGTCATGCAAAAACGCAGAGCGCGAAAAATACCGATGCACTCATGCCACGAGTGACGATCGGGCCATGCAGTTCACGCGGCCGTGAATTACATATTGATACAGGTCATCCGCCGGCGGACACGAGGCGGGGTTGTTCGCGCGCAGCCGTCACCGGCGGCGTGAGCGCGTAGAGGGACTTCGTCGCTTCGACGATGTGAACGCCGCCCAATCTCGGCCACAATTGGCGGCCGATTTTTTCCCAACTCACGCCGCGGCCCAGGAACCTTCGCGACTTCAGCGGCGGCATGAACAGGGCATTGTCCCAGCGGTCGGCGACGAAAAGCGTATCGCGCAGAGTCATGTGGAGCTGTGCGCGGCTGAAGGGGCGTCCATGCGCGAACGGCGAACGTTCCACTTGCGCCCACAAACTGGTGCGGTTGGGGACAACGAGCAGAAGTTTCCCGGATGGTGCGAGCACCCGCCATAGCTGGCGAAGCAATGGCCGCATGGCTTCTGCGGTTTCTACGCCGTGGATGACGAGCACGCGGTCGAACATCGCATCGGGAAACGGCAACGCGGCTTCGTCCGCCACGACGCTCAATCCGAGGCCGCCAGGCCACGCAACGGCGCCCAGTTGCTCGGGCAGCAGAGCGACCGTTCGTTCCGCCTCGCTGGCAAAGCCGCGCAGATAGGGGATCGCAAATCCATAACCGAGCAGGCGAATGCCGCTCACATCGGGCCAGACCTCGCGGATGCGCCGCTGGATCACGCGCCGTGCCACCTGCCCCACGGGCGACGTGTAGAATGCCGAAAGCGCGGCCGAACCCTGATCCATGGCGATGTGCCTAAACCCGCAGGGTTCCAGGTTCAATGCGCGAGCGGGGATTGCTAGGCTGGCCGGCCAACTGGAACCCTTGAAATGACAGAAATCGCCATCACGCCCGTTCCCTGCCTGTCCGACAATTACGCCTATCTCGTCACCGACAGCGGGGCCGGGATTTGCGCCGTCGTCGACCCTTCGGAGCCGGAGCCCGTGAAGAGGGCCCTCGCCCAGCAAGGCCTGAAGCTCACCCATATCCTCAACACCCACCACCATCTCGACCATTGCGGTGGCAATCTCGCTCTCAAGTACGCGTTTGGCGCCGAAGTGGTAGGACCGGGCAAGGATCGCGGGCGTATCCCCGGCATCGACACGGGCGTGAGCGAGGGCGAACCGTGGCATTTCGGACCGCACAAGGTCACTGTTCTGGAAATCCCGGCGCATACGAGCTCGCACCTCGCCTTCGTGTTCGACGGCGCGGCGTTTACCGGCGACACGCTGTTTGCGATGGGTTGCGGGCGGCTGTTCGAAGGCACGCCGCAGATGATGTGGGACAGCCTGTCGAAACTGATGCGCCTGCACGATGCGACGAAGATCTATTGCGGCCACGAATACACACTGAACAATGGCCGCTTCGCGCTGACGCTGGAGCCGCACAACGCCGCTCTGCAGGCGCGCATGAAGGAAGTCGAAGCCCTGCGGGCGCAAGGCCGGCCGACCATCCCGTCCACCATGGAGCTGGAGAAAAAGACCAACCCGTTCCTCAGGCCGGATTCGAAGGAAATCCGCGCGACGCTGGGAATGGAAAATGCCTCGGACGTCGCGGTGTTCGCGGAAATCCGCAAACGCAAGGACAGTTTCTAGTTATCGTCGTCCGACTTTTTGTCGTCTTTCTTCTTGTCGTCGCCGGACTGGCCGGTGGCGATGTCGGCCGCGCCGCTGACCACATCCCCGGTGACATGCACCGCGGTCGAGGCCACGCTCACTGCGCCGCCGACCACCGCGCCGCCTACGGTTGCGACCGCGCAACCCGACAGGCACGCGCCCGCAAACGCCAGCATCGTCAGGCAAAGTATCTTGCGCATCATTACTCCCTCGGCCGCCGCACACTGGCAGAAAAAGGTTACGCAGAGCTTCCCGGATTGGCAATGAGGGACGCAACGTCGTCCCAATGGCCGATGATCCGTTCCGCGCCCGCCTCGACCAGCCGGGCAGAGACGGCCGCGTCCATATGGCCACCGCCCGCAAAACCCCAGACCCGCATGCCCGCGGCGCGCGCGGCGCGAACACCATTAACGCTGTCCTCGAGGACCAGACAGGTTCGTGGCGCCGCATCCAGCATCGCAGCCGCATGAAGAAAGATGTCGGGCGCTGGTTTGCCGCGCGCGACGAGATCGGTCGAATAGACATGTGGCGCGAAGCATTCCCATAAGCCCGTGCGTTTCAGCTTTTCCTCGAGCGCATCGGTGGTGCTGGAACTTGCGACGGCCTTGCGGTGGGCGAGCGCCGAGACCGTCCGCAAGGCGCCTTCCACCTCGCGCAGCCGATGCAGCGAGGCGCGGTAGTTTCCATAACAGCGGTCCTGAAATCCGGGCGGCAGGTCGCGGCCGGTGCGCGCGCGGCAATCTTCCGCCAGAAGATCGAAGAAGGCCTGCGTCGTCATGCCCATGAAGCGGGTTTTGTATTCCGCCTGATCGTAGGTGAGTCCGACCTCCGCGGCGGCGGCGAGTTCGACTTCCAGCGCCAGCACCTCGCTGTCCACCAGGACGCCGTCGCAATCGAAGATCAAGGCTTCGATCACGTCGCGAATTCCATCGCCACCGCGCTGAAGTGCAGGATCGCGGCGACCAGCACGAAAGCGTGCCATATCGCCTTGTGGAAGGGGATGCGCTCGATCACGTAGAACGCGACGCCGGCCGAGTACACGAGACCGCCTGCGATCAGAAGCCAGAAATCCACCGCCGCGACGGCGGCCGCAAGCGGCTTCAGCACGAGCACCACCATCCAGCCCATGCCCAGATAGAGCGCGATCGCGGCCATCTCGAAGCGGCGCGGGAACAGCACTTTCAACGCGACCCCGATGCTCGCGCAGATCCAAATGGCGGCAAGTACGGCAGTCCCATAGGGCGCGCCGACGCGATCCACGGCGAAAGGAGTATAGGTCGCCGCAATCATGATGAAGATCGCAGAGTGATCGATACGGCGCAGCAACTGCTTGGCCCGCGCCGTTTCCGGCGCCATATTGTAGATGCCGGAAGCGAAGATCATCGCGAGCAAACCGGCGCAATAGACTGTGACGCTGGCCTCGGCCGAAACGCCCACATGGAACAGGAGCCATGCCGCGGCGTTGACGGCAAAGAGCATGCCGGCGACGTGAATGATCCCGTCCACGATATTCTCGTGCCGGCTGTAGATGCGCTCCGCCTTTTGCGTCAGTGACATAGGTGCTCCTTCGGGCGGCACTATGCGCATATTCGCTCGCCGGGAACATCGCACGATTTCTTACAATTCGTTGAGGTACATCTTCGGCTTCTTTCCATTTACGCTATACTTGCGGTTGGCGAGCGGGGAACGCCATCCTCTACCGGCGATCATCCGTTTGACCTTGAGGGAAATGAATATGCGCAAGCGGATATTTATGTCGGCGCTGATGATTTCCAGCGCCGGTCTGTTCAGCCAGGGCACATACGCACAAGACAACCCGGCCGCGAGCGACGCGATCGGCAATATCGAGACGGTGACGGTGACGGCGCGCCGCCGCGCCGAGGATCTCGAACGGATACCCGTCGCGGTGGCCGCCATTTCCGCGCAAACCTTGCGCACGACCGGCACGAAATCGGCGCTCGACCTGCAGAATCTGGCGCCCTCGCTCACCGTGTCCGGCAATCTCGGATCGCGCGATACGGACATCTTCACCATACGCGGCCAAACCGAACCTTTCGGCGGCGCCGATCCCGGCGTTCAGACCTATTTTGCCGACGTGCCGTTCAACGCGAGCGGGCGCGGCACGATGTACGATCTGGACAGCGTGCAGGTGCTGAACGGTCCGCAGGGCACGCTCTTCGGCCGCAACACCACGGGCGGCGCCGTGCTGTTCGAGCCCAAGCGGCCCGACGATCGGTTCGGCGGTTATCTCGACGGCACCACCGGCAATCATTCCGAACGTCAGATCCAGGGTGCGATCAATATTCCCGTCAGCGATACGCTCTGGCTGCGCCTTGCGGGCGATGTGGAAGACCGCAGCGGATTCACCAAGGATGTAAGCACCGGACAGAACCTCGACAATGTGGACTATCAGGCCTTCCGCGCCGGCGTGGTGTGGAAGCCCGCATCCAATCTCGAGAACTATGCGGTTTTCGATTGGCTGCACGATCGCAATCACGGCACAGGCGCGGAACTGACGGCCATTGCGCCGCAAGCGCAACTCACCGCTTTCGCCATCGGCGAGTTCCAGCTGGCGGGCGATCCCAACGCCGTCGCGGACGGCACGGCAGCCATCAACGCATTCTATCCGACGCTGCAATTCGCGCTGGCGAACCAGCAGGCATTGGGGCCACGCAGGACCACATCGAGCATTCCGCTGTTCTACAAGCGCGACTCCTGGGGCATCACTGATATCGCGACATATGACATCGATGCCCATCTGCACCTGAAGAACATCTTCGCCTATCGCGAGGACAAGGAGCAGCCGGCATTCGACTATGATGGTTCCTTCCTGCCTATCCTCGACATTCCAAATCCGCGCACCTGGGAATCGAATTCCTATCAGGTGACGGAAGAACTCCAGATCAGCGGCGAAAACGATGCCGGCACGTTCAGCTGGATCGCGGGCTTCTACCATGAGCTCGACCGCCCGGCCGGCTACGCGGAAGTCGAGCGCGATGTGTTCGGCGGCGGCGTCGCCTTTCCGCCGCTCTCCAGCACCGAGATCGACAAGCTGAGCAATGGCGGCTCGTCCAACGCGGTCTACGCGCAAGCCCATTTTGACGCGTCTTCGTTCCTGCGCGGATTGAGCTTCGATGCGGGCGGCCGTTACACCTGGGACCATAAGGTCGCTTCGTCCGCGGTGTGCGTCATTCCGGCCATGGGACTGACCTGCCCGTTCCCGGTGCCGAGCGCGCCACCCTTCGGTCAGCCGACGCTCAAAGGGAATTTTCACGCGCCAACCTGGACACTCGCCGCGAACTACCAGGTCACGGACGACTCGATGCTCTACGCCACCTACCGGCGGGGCTATAAGAGCGGCGGCTTCAACAGCGGTGCAGTGGGCACGGGGCTCGAGGAGTTCAAGCCCGAATATCTCACCGACGTCGAAGTGGGGATCAAGAACAATTGGACGATCCTGGGCGTGCCCGGCCGCACGAATGCCGACGCCTATTATGGCTGGTACAAGGATATCCAGAAGAACGATCTTGTCTCTATCACAACGTTCGTGCCGCCCGGCCCAGCTGTGACGCGCGTGGGCGCCACGACGATCAACGCCGCGAAGGCGACGGTGAAGGGCGTCGAACTGTCCGCGACCTTCATCCCGAACGAGAACATCGAGATCAGTCCGTTCTATTCCTACACCGACGCGAGCTACGATGATTTCGTGCTGCCGACCGCGATCTTCAACGGCGCGTTCGTTGGCACGGCCAACCACAAAGGCAACCCCTTCGCCTACACGCCCAGGAACAAGTTCGGCATCACAGGCCGTTTCCACATTCCGGTGGATCCCGCCTGGGGCCAGCCCTATTTCACCGCGCAATGGTACACGCAAAGCAAAGTGTGGTTCACCGATCTGGCCGACGAAGAACCGGATGCTTTCCAGAAAAGCTACGATCTGCTCAATCTGCGCGTCGACTGGGACAATATCGCGGGTTCGCCTTTCGATGCGGCGATATTCGCGAACAACGTCACGAACCGGACCTACAAAATCGGCGCGAACGCACTGGAGCATCTGACCGGCACGACCGCGTCGATTTACGGCGAACCGCGGATGTATGGCCTGGAGTTGCGCTACCGTTTCGGCGAGGATGCGCAATAGGACGTTGCGGGGGGATCATGTCTCATTTTCTCGACGGTCTGGCGGCTTTGCCGCTGGCCAATCTCAGGCTGGGCGGCATGAGCGTGGAGCTGACCATGCTGGCGCTCGCCTGCGTGCTGGGCTTCGTGCATCTGTTTCTTGGGGCGCATTTCGTGACGCAGGAACGCGGCGCAGCCTGGAATGTCGGCGCGCGCGACAACACGCCACCGCTCCAGGGCAAGCTCGCCGGCAGGCTCGACCGCGCGTTCCGCAATTTCCGCGAGACATTTCCGATATTCGTGGCAGCGGTGTTGCTCGTCACGGTGCTGGGCCGGCACAGCGCGCGCACCGAATGGGGCGCACAGCTCTATTTCTGGATGCGCGTGATCTATCTGCCGCTCTATGCGGCGGGGGTGCCGATGCTGCGCACGCTTGTCTGGCTCGCATCGACCGCCGGAATACTGCTGGTGCTGTCGGCGGCGTTCGCGGGCTAGGTCAGCGAATTCTCATCGACGGGCGGTGAGGTGGCGATCCCCTTGCCGCCCTTCTCCACTTCCGGCAGCAACGCGGTCAGAAGGCCGATAGCCGGGAGGAACGAACACACCCGATAGGTGAACTCGATGCCCCAATGATCGGCGAACAGTCCGATCGCGGCGGCACCGATGCCGCCCATGCCAAAGGAAAAACCGTAGAACATGCCCGACACCATGCCGATACGCCCCGGCATCATCTCCTGCGCGAAGACCACGATGGCCGGGAACGCCGACGCCAGCATCATGCCGATCACCACCGACAGCACCGACGTCCAGAACAGATTGGCGAACGGCAGCAGCAGCGTGAACGGCAGGATGCCCAGGATCGACACCCAGATCACGAGCTTGCGGCCGATGCGATCCCCAATGGGACCGCCCGCGAACGTCCCCACCGCGACCGCGCCAAGAAACACAAACAGATAGATCTGCGCGCTCTGCACCGAGACGTGGAAATGGTGGATCAGGTAGAAGGTATAGTAGCTCGTGATGCTTGAGAGATAGAAATATTTCGAAAAGATCAGCATCAGAAGAATGAACACCGTGAACACGACGCGGCGCTGCGAAAGGCCGGGCGCGACCAGCGCTTTCTGTGCGGCTTTCATGCGCGCGATGCCGTGGTTCCTGTACCAGCGGCCGACCTGATAGAGCACAGCGATCGAGACCACCGCGAACAACGCGGACCAGGTGATGGATTTGTGGCCATAGGTCATGACCACAGCAGCGGCGAGGATCGGGCCCAGCGCCGATCCCGTATTGCCGCCGACCTGGAACAACGATTGCGCCAGGCCGTGCCGTCCACCAGACGCCATGCGCGCGACACGCGCCGATTCCGGATGGAATACCGACGAGCCGATGCCGACGACGGCCGCGGAAAGAAGCACCATCGGATAGCTCTGCGCGAGGCCGAGCCCGGCGATGCCGACCAGCGTGAAACCTGCGCCCACCGGCAGGGAGAAGGGCATCTGCCGCCGGTCGGAGACGAATCCCACCACCGGCTGCAGCAACGACGCCGTGCATTGGAAAACGAGCGTGATCAGCCCCACTTGCGCGAAGGACAGGTGGAACATTTCCTTGATTGACGGATAGATCGAAGGAATGAGCGACTGCATCATGTCGTTCAACATGTGGCAGAAGCTGATGGCGAAGAGCACGGAGAAGGTGGTGCCCTGCGCAACAACGGCGGAAACGGGCTTGTTCACGGGATCGAACTCTACGATAGCGATTGGAAGCGGTTTAGGAGATGGGACGGGCGTTGTCGAGAACGGCGGTCCCGCCGCATGACCGGCAGACGCAAAGCGCATAGAATCACGATATCCATGGCCGATTCCCGCAACATCGAGTCACTTTTCGTGAGCCCGCTCTACCGGGCGCAGATCGCTGCGCGCGGATTGAACGCGGCGCTGGCCAAAACCTGCCTGGCGCTGGCTGAAGATGACGCCGCGGGGCGGCGCTGGGCAAAGGCGCATGGCTACAGGGGCTATACATCCTATGCCTCGCTCGACGATCTGCCGCGGCGCGCGAGCGTGTTCGCAGAACTCGCCGATCTTCTCGACCGGCATGTGCGCGGCTTCGCGCGCGCGCTCGACTATGAAATGCGGGGACAGCGCCTGACGCTCGATTCGCTCTGGGTGAACGTCATGGACAAGGGCAGCATACATTCCGCCCACATCCATCCCCATTCGGCGATAAGCGGCACCTACTACGTGGATGTGCCCAGAGGCGCGGCCGATATCCGCTTCGAGGATCCGCGACTGGCCATGATGATGTCGGCGCCTGCGAAGAAAGAACGCGCGCGGCGCGAAAACCAGACCTTCGTGCGCATCTCGCCGAAAGCCGGCACGCTGCTCCTGTGGGAGAGCTTCCTGCGCCACGAAGTGTTGCCCAACAACGCCCGCGGAAAGCGGATCAGCATCAGCTTCAATTACGCCATGCGCTGAGCGCGGCGTGCGCTTTCGCAATTTGCATGCCGGGCCGATAGCGGCCGGGCTCCATATCTCGAATTCCAACCGGGAGATTACGATGCGCGCTCCGCTGTTTCTTGCCTTCGCCCTGCTTGCGGCCACTTCCGCGATGGCAGCGGACAAAGCGCCGGTCGAAGTGATGATCGTGGGCGGCTTCCACATGTCCGGCGGGCACGACATGCACAACGTCCAGGTGGACGACGTTCTGGCGCCGAAGCGGCAGGCGGAGATCCAGGCCGTCGTGGACGGAATCGCCAAATTCAATCCGACCGCCGTCAATGTCGAATGGGACGAACCCTATACCGCGCAAAAATACGCGGACTATCTTGCGGGGAAGCTGCCGCCGTCGCACAACGAAGTCATCCAGCTCGGCTTCCGTCTCGCCAGGCAGCAGAGCATTCCGGTCCACGGCATCGATGTGATGGCCGATTTCCCTTACGAGCCCGTCGAAGCCTACGCCAAGGCGCACGGCGAGACGGCGCTTCTGGATTCCGCCAATGCAGATGTCCAGAATATGGTGGACGCGATCAGCAAGACGCTAAAGAACGGCACCATCTCCGACACGCTGCGCTATCTCAACGATCCGGATCGCATCAAGCGCGACAATTATTTCTATCGCCAGATGCTGCTGGTGGGCGGCGGCACGCAGCAGCCGGGCGCCGATCTTCTGGCCGCATGGTACAAGCGCAACGCCTATATCTGCGCCAATCTCGTGCAGCTGGCCAAGCCGGGCGACCGCGTGGTGGTGTTCTACGGCTCCGGCCACGCTTTCTTCCTGCGCCAGTGCGTGAGCGAAATGCCGGGTTACAAGCTCATCGAAGCGAACGGCTATCTGCCGAAATAACTCACGTCGCGAAGTGGTATAGGCCCGCCCAGATGACGAACGCCATGAGCGCCGCACCCGTCGCGGATGCGCCGATGAGTTCGCCTTTCGGCAACACGCCCTCCTCCAGAGCGGCGCGGGCGACAAAGAACGACACCGGGAAATAGAGCAGCGTCGCGGTGATGAGCCCGGGCGAATAGACACCCCAAAAGGGTGTCGCGCCCAGGTGAAACAGGAAGTCCCAGAACAGGTTGGCGCTCGCCCAACTGATCAGCACGAAGGCTGTCCAGCGCGACCGGGCATAGGTCGCAAAGAACGTGAGCAGCAGCAGGACCGCCATGAAGAAGGCGTTGTTTTCAATGAACGCCTGCCCGCTCATCTGCCCGCCCGCGATATGGCTGACCCAGGCTGGAAAGCCGCCAATCCATTCCTCCGAGATGTGGGCGGCGAAACTTGCGGGCATCAGCCAGATCAGGCGATAGAATGTGCCGGATGCGGAAACCATCGTGTTTCCCTATCATGCGCCGCACCGTTCGGGAATTTGACCATGGATGAAGACGACCTGCCGCCACGCCCGCTGCAGAAACCACCGCAGCAGACCGAAGGATTCGCCGAGTCGCTGGGCGAGCTTGCCGGTGCAAGCCTGTGGGTCGCGGTATTTCTGGCGGTGGCTGGCATTATCCTCTATTTCATCCTGCGGGCGACGCATTGACGGTGCGCGCGATCCTGGCCGCGGGGATGCTCGCTGCGGCATCCGCCGCGGGCGCGCAAGCGGCGCAACAAGCGGTCATCGACACCTCGCTCGGCACCGTCACCGTGACGCTGGATGCGCAGCGTGCGCCCAGAACCGTGGCGAATTTCATCCGCTACGCGAACGAGAAGCATTTCGACGGCACGGTGTTCTATCGCGTCGTCCCGGGCGCTCTGATCCAGGCGGGAAGCTACGATGCGGACGGAAGCCCGCGGGGCGGAATCCATGCGCCGATACCTTTTGAAGGCGGCAACGGGCTCAAGAACGCGCGCGGCAGCATCGCGATGGCGCATGGCGATGATCCGGACAGCGCGACGGCGGAATTCTTCATCGATATCGCGCCGCTGCCATCGCTGGACCATGATGCGGCCAACACAGGCTTCACCGTGTTCGGCCAAGTCACCGGCGGGATGGATGTGGTCGACAAGATCGCGGCATTGCCGCTGGGCGGCAAGGGACCGTTCGAAGGCGCCGCACCGTTGACGCCTGTGACGATCCGGACCGTGCAGATTACAGATACGCCGGCCCCCGGTACCGCAGCGCCCGCCGATGCCCGCTGAACGGCGCAGCATTTCACGGTTTCGCGCGTTATCCGGGTGATGACGAGTCTCAGCCAGCTCCGCGAGGAAGCGCGCCATTGCACCGCCTGCCCGCTCTACAAGCATGCGACCCAGGCCGTGTTCGGCGCGGGCGCTGCACATGCCAGTATCGTGCTAGTCGGCGAGCAGGCGGGCGATTCCGCAGACATCTCCGGCAAGCCTTTCGTGGGGCCCGCCGGACAGGTGCTGGACCGCGCGCTCGCGGATGCGGGCATCGAGCGCGAGAAGACCTACGTCACCAACGCGGTGAAGCACTTCAAATTCGAGCCGCGCGGCAAGCGGCGCATCCATTCCAAGCCGAACGCATCGGAGATCAAGGCCTGCCACCAATGGATCGCGCGCGAACTGGGCGTTATCGAGCCCGATCTGGTGGTGGCGCTGGGAGCGACGGCAGCACAATCGCTGATGGGAAAGGGCATGCCCATCGGCAGGAACCGCGGGCATGAACTCACCTGGGCCGATGGG
This sequence comes from Rhizomicrobium sp., assembly GCA_051959625.1. Classification (GTDB taxonomy): domain Bacteria; phylum Pseudomonadota; class Alphaproteobacteria; order Micropepsales; family Micropepsaceae; genus Rhizomicrobium. Next base: position 24,447 of record JBQCFD010000243.1, on the reverse strand, counting down.
CGGCGCGGGCTCATCACCGTGCATCCATCCTATCTGCTGCGCATTCCCGACGCGGATTCGAAAGAACGCGAATACAAGGCCTTCGTGCGGGACCTGAAGCTGGCGGCGAAGCTCGCCGCGGCGTAGCCCCGCAATCCGATATCTTCATTTGCGGCGCGAATTCCACCAGCGCGACGCGATCCAGGCCAGCGCCAGCACGACGGCGCCGGCGAGCGCTATGTCGAGCCAATGGATTGCATCCTTCACCCAGGGTTGCGAGCGCCATGCGAGGCCGAACTCATAACCCAGCACGGCAAGGGTCATGCACCAGATGAAACAGCCGACAAAGGTGTAGATCTGGAATTTCCACATCGGCATGCGCGCGAAGCCCGCGGGCAGCGACACGGCCGGCGGCAGAAACGGCACCACGCGCGCGATGAAGATCGTCACGCCGCCCCAGCGATGGAAGTACTGCTCTACACGGGTGATCTTCTTCTCGCTGAACAGAACATAGGGGCCCCATTTGCGCACGAAGCTGCCATTGCTCTCTGCGCCAAGAAAATAGAGCACGGTCGATCCGATATTGCAGCCTATCGTGCCCAGCAGCACGGCCCATTTCAGATCGAGCTGGCCGTTGGCGGCGAGATAGCCGGCGAAGGGCATCACCACTTCCGATGGGACCGGCAGCATCAAGGATTCCAGCGTCATCAACCCCGTAATGCCGGCATAACCCAGCCACGCGATGACATGCGCGATCCAGACGGCGATGGCGGCGACGATGTGGTCGAGAATGGGAAAGCTCCGAAGACTTGAAAGAAAGCCAACGTCGGCTGAGCGAAATGCATTAGGTCTTTGGTTTCACCCTACCATCATATCCGTCATGGCCCGGCTTGTCCGGGCCATGACGACCTGGGGATTAAGAGATTTTCTCACAGCCATAGTTCTAATATTGGATAGTTCCCACATGACGAAGAAAACGGCTAGATATGAAGATGAGGCTCAGCCAGCGCAGCGTGGATTTCTTCGAACGCGAAGCCGATTTGCGGCTGGCGTACAAATGACGCGAAGAACGATCTGAATCTGTCAGAAATGCCCGATTTTTGTGAGCGCGGTTTGGTCAATCACGGATACAAAATCGAGAAGCCAAACCGCGCCCGCAAATAGCGGCTACTTCTGCCGCGCCTTGCGCGCTGCGTAGCGCTTGTCGCGGGCGGCTTTCTGGTCGGCGAGCAACTGAGCGTGTGCCTTCAGGCGTTCGACCTTGTCGCGTTCCTTGGCTTCTTCCTCCGCGCGGGACGCGGCCTCGGCGGCGAGGCGGGCGGCCTCGCGCTCCTCGGCTTCCTTCTTCGCGCGGGCTTCGCGCTCGATCTTGCGCTGCTCTTCGCGCCTGGCGCGTTCGGCGGCGATGCGGGCACGCTCGGCATCGATCTCCGGCTTCTTTGCGGCGACCTGCGCCATCTTCGCGCGCACCTTCTCGAGCTGCGCGGCGCGGGCTTTGGCGGCGTCCTGCTGGCGCTCGGAAAAACTGTCAGGCTTGAAACCACGCATGCGTTCTAACCACGTCCCTTTCGTCGTTCAGAGGAATACCACCGGCTCCGGCGTGATCACATGGATCATAATGTCCGTCTCGGCGCGAAGCGTATGCGCCTCGCCGGGCGGGGTGCGGATGAAATCGCCGGCCGCGATGGAAAGCTCGTTCAGCTTGCCCTGGCCGGAGACGACATAGATCTCCTCGCCGCCGGGATGGTCATGCGTCGGGCAAACCGATCCGGCCTTGAAGCGCAACAGGAACGAGCCCTTGCCGTCCGTCATGTTCAGCGGCGCGAGATCGACGCCCTCGAATACCGGGCGCCACTTCGCGGCGGAAGCCTGAACATGCTGCATCGCCATCCCCGCCTGCCCGCTCAGTTGTCGAGGAAGCTGCGGAGCTTGCGGCTGCGGCTCGGGTGCTTGAGCTTGCGCAGGGCCTTGGCTTCGATCTGGCGGATACGTTCGCGCGTCACCGAGAACTGCTGGCCGACTTCCTCCAGCGTGTGGTCGGTGTTCATGCCGATGCCGAAACGCATGCGCAGCACGCGCTCTTCGCGCGGCGTGAGCGTGGCCAGAACGCGCGTGGTCGTCTCGCGCAGGTTCGCCTGGATGGCGGCGTCGATCGGCAGGACGGCATTCTTGTCCTCGATGAAATCGCCCAGATGCGAATCCTCCTCGTCGCCGATGGGCGTTTCGAGGGAGATCGGCTCCTTGGCGATCTTGAGCACCTTGCGCACCTTCTCCAGCGGCATGGCCAGACGCTCGGCCAGTTCTTCCGGCGTCGGCTCGCGGCCGATTTCGTGCAGCATCTGGCGCGAGGTGCGCACCAGCTTGTTGATCGTCTCGATCATGTGCACCGGAATACGGATGGTGCGCGCCTGATCGGCGATGGAGCGGGTGATAGCCTGACGGATCCACCACGTCGCATAGGTCGAAAACTTGTAGCCGCGGCGGTATTCGAACTTATCGACCGCCTTCATCAGGCCGATATTGCCTTCCTGGATGAGGTCCAGGAACTGCAGACCGCGGTTGGTGTATTTCTTGGCGATGGAGATCACGAGGCGAAGGTTCGCTTCGATCATCTCCTTCTTCGCCTGTCCGCTTTCGCGCTCGCCCTTCTGCACGGTGTGCACGATGCGGCGATATTCGACGATGGACTGGCGGGTCTCCTGCGCAAGCGACTGGATCTCGTCGCGCAGCGCCGCGATCTTGTCGCGCTCGTCCGCCACGAAATCCTTCCAGCCCGTGCGCGTGAGGCGGCCCACGCGGCGCGCCCAATGCGGATCGAGCTCGTTGCCGAAATGCTCCTTCAGGAAGTCCGCGCGGTCCACGCCATGGGCTTCGGCCAGGCGCAGCAGACGGCCTTCGAGCGAGACGAGACGGCGATTGATGCCGTACATCTGGTCGACCAGCGCTTCGATGCGGTTGTTGTTGAGCTTGAGGCTCTTCACCAGATCGACGGTGTCGTTGCGCAGCTTCTTGAAGCGGCGCTCCTGCGAGGTGGAGAGATCCTCGGCGCTGCCCAGAGCGGCTTCCACGCTCGCGTCCTGCAGCTTGCCGAGCTTCTTGTAGAGACCCGCGATATTGTCGAGCGTCTCCAGCACCTGCGGCTTGAGCGCAGCTTCCATCGCGGATAGCGGCAGATTGCCCTCATCCTCATCTTCATCGCCCGCGGCATCGGCAGCGGCTGCGGCTTCGGCGGGATCGACCTCTTCGCCATCGGCGGTCGTCGCGGCGGGAACGGCCGGCTTGGGCGGCGGCGGCGGCTTCGGCACGAAAGGCTTGGGCGCCTGGGGCGCGCCGTTGGCGGCTGCAAGCGGTTGGCCATCGGGGCCGACCGGCGCGGGCACGTTGGCGGGCTGGCCGTCGGGGCCGGCGCCGTACATCGCTTCCAGATCGATGATGTCGCGCAGAAGGACTTTGCCTTCGTTGAGTTCGTCGCGCCACACGGTGATGGCTTCGAATGTGAGCGGGGATTCACACAAGGCCCCGATCATCAATTCGCGGCCGGCCTCGATGCGCTTGGCGATGGCGATTTCGCCTTCGCGGGAGAGAAGCTCGACCGAGCCCATCTCGCGCAGATACATGCGCACCGGATCGTCGGTGCGGTCGTAGGTTTCTTTCTGGTTTTCGGTGGTGGCGAGCGCCTTGCCGTTCGTGGTGGTGAGTGCGCCGCCGCCTTCACCGTCACCCTCGCCGCCTTCTTCCTGCTCTTCGGATTCGATGACATTGATGCCCATCTCGTTGAGCATCGACATCGTATCTTCGATCTGCTCGGAGGAGACTTTCTCCGACGGCATGACCTTGTTCAGTTCGTCATAGGTGACGTAGCCGCGCTGCTTGGCGCGGGTGATCATCTTGCGGACGCCGACATCCGACATGTCCAGCAAGGGGGAATCGGCGTCGCCCGGCGGTTCGGCTTCGCCCGGCTTGAGCCCCTTCACGGGCACGGGCTTGCCGTTCTTCATCACCACGTCGGCCTTCTTGGCCGCGACGGGGGTGGCGGCTGCGGCCTTCGCAGCCAGCTTCGGATCGAGCTTCTCGCCCTTCTTGCCCTTTGGTTCGGGCTTAGCAGATGCCTTGGCGGCGGCTTTCGGCGCCGGCTTGGCGGGCGCAGCCTTTTTCACGGCGGCGGATTTCGCGGCGGCCTTTGCCACAGGTTTCGCCGGCTTGGTTTTGGCGGGAGCCCTGGTCGCGGCCTTGGCCGGCTTCTTCTTGGTGTCTTTCTTCGTCGCCAACTGACAAATTCCGTTTTGCGAGGAGCCTCTACCCTATGGGCGGAGAATCCGGTTTTTGCGCCTTACCGTGAACAGAACGCGAATATCGCGTCAGTCGTCGCGGGTTTCGAGGAACCGGGCGGCGTCGCGCCAGCTCTCCTCACTCGCCTCGGACTTGAACCGCTCAAAGGCCCGGGCCCGTTCGGGACCGGTTTCCGCCATGTCCCTGAGTTGGGACGCGGCGCGGAGCCAGCGAGCCTCGATGTCTTCGGCATCCTCATTCCCCTGCCCATTGTCTGCGGGGGCGGTTTCTCCGCTCGCCAGCGCCCGCGCATTGAGGCGCTCGACGAGATCGGACATGCCGTGACGGACCAGATGGGCCTCCAACCCTTGTTTTTCAAGCCTGGAGCCGGAGGCGGCGAGGTTTAAAAGCTCGTGCCTAAACCTGTCAAGGACGCGGTCCGACAGGGGAAGCTCCGCGACGATCTCGCTGTGGCGGCTGGCGAGGTCCGGATGACGGAAGAGGAGGACCGCCAGTTCCACTTCCTTCAGGTTGCGTGCTCCCGACCGGCCGGAGCGGGCCAGCAGCGAATTCTTCACGGCGGGCGAAACGGTGCCGCCCATCCCCGGGCGCGGCGGCAAATTCCTGTCGCGCCCGCCGCGGCGTTCGAAATTCCGGTCGCGCGGCTGAAAGCCGTGCTGCTGGGGCGCGCGGCGCTTGAAGCTGTCGAACACCTTCTGATCGAAGTCGCGCTTGTAGTAGTCCGCGATCTTCGAATCGGAGATGCGAGCGACGATTTCGGCCAGCGCCCGTTCCAGTCCGGCGCGCCGTTCCGGCGTGGAGAAATCCTTGCCGTCGGTTTCCGCGCGCCACAGAACCTTGGCGAGCGGTTCGGCAGCGTCGAGAACCTTTCGCATCGCGGCCTGCCCCTCGCCCTTGAGGAGCGTGTCGGGGTCTTCACCGGCCGGCAGGAACGCGAAGCGCAGGGAAAAACCGGGCTTCAGATGCGGCAGCGCCATATGCGCGGCCCTGAGGCCTGCGCGCAGTCCGGCCTCGTCGCCGTCGAAACAAAGCACGGGTTCAGGCGCGGTGCGCCAGAGCAGATGCAGCTGGTCTTCGGTGAGCGCAGTGCCGAGCGGCGCCACCGCATGGTCGAAGCCTGCGCGCACCAGCGCGATCACATCCATATAGCCTTCGGCGAGGATGATGCTCTGTGCTTTCAGCGCGGCCGCGCGCGCCTTGTCGAAATTGTAGAGCAGATGGCCCTTGGAGAAGAGCGGCGTCTCGCCGGTGTTGATGTATTTGGGCTTGGCATCGGGATCGAGGGCGCGCGCGCCGAACGCAACGATGCGCCCGCGCGCGTCGGCGATGGGAAACATCAGGCGGTTGAAGAAGAAATCACGCGCCGGCCTGTCGCCGTCCTGAGGCCTGACGAGTCCGGCAGCGACCATCTCCTCCAGCGGGATGTTCTTCGCGTAGAGGTGATCCTTCAATGCGTCGCCGCCCGGCGCGTAACCAAGCCGGAATTGCTTTGCGCAAGTCCCATCCAGACCGCGCGAAACCAGATAATCGCGCGCCTCGCGGCCACTCGGACCGCGAAGCTGCTCTTCGAAGAAGGCACACGCCGTTTCGATGATCTCGTAATGCGATTTCTTCTTCTCTTCACGGGCTTCGTCTTCCGCCGACCATTTGGGAAGTTCCACGCCGGCTTCGCCCGCGAGCTTCTCCACTGCCTCCGGAAAGGACAGCCCTTCTGTCTCCATCAGCCATTTGAAGGCGTCACCGTGGGCGCCGCAGCCGAAGCATTTGTAAGCGCGCCGCTCGTTTTCCACCTTGAAGCTTGGCGATTTTTCCTTGTGGAAGGGGCAGCAACCCCACATCACGCGGCCCTTGCGGACGAGCTTGACCCGCCGGCCCACGAGCTGGACGAGGTCCGTCCGCCGCAGGATCTCGTCGAGAAGATTGGGGCCGAAACGCATGGTCCTAATGTAGGTGGCCGGACGGGGAATGTCTCAGCGCCAGCGCAAATCTGCTGTGAGTCGGCAACCGCCGCCGCCAACGGAAAGCCGGGCTTTTCCGAAATAATGATGCGCAAAGGCACGGAACTCGACCTGCGATTTATTGTTTTCGCAAGACAAGACCTGTATTCATGGAATCGGGGGCAAGTCCGGGGCAAGTTTTGATTCGTGACATCTATATTCGCGAGGATCAGGATTTCCGCGCGAAACTGCTGATCGCCGCGCTCGACCGGCTTTCGGTCGCGCACGATGTGGACGAGATCATCTCGGTCGTGCGCTCCACGGCGCGATCGGTCTGCTCCGCCGATGGCGTAACCTTCGTGCTGCGCGACGGCGACAAATGCCACTACGTGGAAGAAGACGCGATCGGGCCTTTGTGGAAGGGCCAGAAATTTCCGATCGAGACCTGCATCTCCGGCTGGGCGATGATGCATCGCAGGACCGCCGCCATCGCCGACATTTTCGCCGACGACCGCATTCCGCACGACGTCTATCGCAAGACCTTCGTGAAAAGCCTCGTGATGGTGCCGGTGGGCGGCGCATCATCCATTGCGGCGATGGGCGCTTACTGGCGCGAGAAGAGCGCCTTCACGGAAAGTGACATCGCGGCGATCGAAAAACTGGCGGGCGCCATTTCCGGCGCGATGCAGCGGCTGGCGGCATAGCGCGCATATTTCCCAATTCGGGGGGTCGCCCGGCCGCAAGCTTTCTCGCGAGCATTTATTTGGGCGGGCTGAGAAGCTCTTTCACCATCCCGCTGGCTTTGCCGAAATCCATCTGGCCGGCATGGCGCTCTTTCAGCGCGGCCATGATCTTGCCCATGTCCTTCATCGAGGTCGCGCCGGTATCGGCGATCGCCTTCTGAATTGCGGCGCGCTGTTCGTCGGCGCCCATTTGCCTGGGCATGAAGGAGCGGATGATCTCCACTTCCTCGCGCTCCGACGCTGCCATTTCCGGTCGGCCGCCTTTGTCGAAGGCTTCGGCGCTCTCCTCGCGCTGCTTGATCATCTTGCCCAGCAATCCCAGTATCTCGTCATCGGAGATACCTTCGCGGCTGGTTTCAGTGCGGTTGGCGATGTCCTTGTCTTTCAGCGCCGCGTTGATCATGCGCAGGGTGGAAAGGCGGCGCTGGTCCTTCGCTTTCATCGCCTCTTTCATCTGCTCGTTGAACTGCTCGCGCAGGCCCATGTCGCTCTCCAATGCACCGGAAAGTACTGATTCTAGGGCATTCCGCGGCGATTCTTCAACGCAGGGCGGAACATTCGCGCTGCGCGCAATCGCGCGCTTGACCCCTGCGAGCCGCATTCCTATTTTCCGGCAAATCCGGAGCCCCCATGAGCGATCCAACTTCCGCAACCGCCGAACGACCGGCGGCAGGCGTTTCGCACGCGACCGCCATTCTGGCACTCGCTGACGGAACCATCTTTGAAGGACAGGGTTTCGGGGCCGCGACGCGGGCGGAAGGCGAAGTCTGCTTCAACACAGCCATGACGGGGTACGAGGAGATCCTCACCGACCCCTCCTATGCCGGGCAGATCGTGGCCTTCACCTTTCCGCATATCGGCATCGTCGGTACCAACAGCGAAGACATCGAGGCGACCACGCCGGTGGTTCGCGCGATGGTGGTGCGCGCCGATGCGAGCCAGCCGTCGAACTGGCGCGCCCTCTCCACGCTCGACCGCTGGCTCAAGCTGCATAACATTCCGGGCATCGCAGGCATCGACACCCGCGCGCTCACCAACCGCATCCGCGAACTGGGCATGCCGCACGGCGTGGTGGCGGTTTCGCCGGACGGCGTGTTCAACCGCCACGCGCTGATCGAGAAGGCAAAGGCTTTTCCGGGACTCGTGGGCCTCGACCTCGCCAAGGACGTCACGTGCCGCCAGCAATATTCTTGGAACGAGACACCCTGGGTGCTGGGCGAAGGTTATGGCGTGCAGAAGGCGCCCACATGGCGCGCAGTGGTTCTGGACTATGGCGTGAAGCGCAACATCCTGCGCCAGCTCGCGGGCCATGGCGCGGAGATAATCGTTCTGCCGGCGCAATCGACCTATGAGGACGTGATCCGCCATCAGCCGCATGGCGTGCTGCTGTCCAATGGCCCCGGCGATCCGGCGGCGACCGGTACTTATGCGATCCCCACCATCAAAGGCCTGCTCGAAACCAATCTCCCAATCTTCGGAATCTGCCTCGGCCATCAGATGCTGGGACTGGCGCTTGGCGGGCAGACGAAAAAGATGGCGCAAGGCCATCATGGCGCGAACCATCCGGTAAAGGATCTCGAGACCGGCAAGGTCGAGATCGTGTCTATGAACCACGGCTTTACCGTGGACGCAGCCACGCTGCCCGCAGGCGTGAAGCAGACGCATGTGTCGCTCTTCGATGGCACCAATTGCGGACTCAGGCTCGAGAACCGGCCGGTGTTCAGCGTGCAATATCATCCGGAAGCCTCGCCGGGCCCGATGGACTCGCACTATCTGTTCGGACGCTTCGCAGACGCCGCGAAAAAGAGGGCCTGAAGCCGCCCGACACAAATCCGTCATCGCGGTTCAATAAATTCGCCAAAGCTTGAGGGGGCGATCGTGGCCAGCGGACAGACGGAATTTTCCAGTCGTTTCGGACAGTTCGTGCGCGATCACCATGCGCCGCGGCCAGCGCAGGAAACGGCCTATCCGCTATCCCAGGCGTCCCGCGAAATTGTCGCGCATCACCTGATCCTCCTGGCGCTGCTGGCCCGCGCAGATGGTGAAGAAAGCGCGATCGAGCGGAAAGCCATCCTCGACCATATACTCGCGATGCTGGCCAGGAATGGTCGTGCGGCGGGCGATTCCGACAGGGAAAAGCTCGATGCCTATATCGCGGGCTTCCACCCCAGCCTCATGCAGCTCGATCCGGCGCTGCGTCGCCTCGAGGCCGAAAATGCCGAAACCAAGATCGCCTTTCTTGAAGCCGCGCGCGCGGTTGTGATGGCCGACGGCAAATTGGACCCGGCGGAGGCGCGGCGCCTCGACAGGCTCAAGCTAGAATTTGCGAAGGCCTAGCCGCCCCGGAATAAACCGGCCGGCCTTCCGGTCTATACTCTTGCATGGATGAACGGCGCCGGAGATTCGAGGCGCAAGCCCTGCCGCATCTGGATGCGGCCTATAATCTTGCGCGATGGCTCTCCCGCTCGCCCACCGATGCGGATGACATCGTGCAGGAGGCGATGTTGCGCGCCTTCCGCGCATTCGACGGTTTTCGGGGCGGCGACATCCGGCCATGGCTGCTCGCCATCGTGCGCAATTGCTGGCGCAACGCCGGCGCGGATACCCGGCGCCGCGGACATACCGCATTGCCCGATGAAGACAGCGACGTGCTTGTTTCGGAGGGCGCCGACCCGGAACGGGCGGCTATGCAGGCAAGCGAAGGCCGGCAGCTCGACACGTTGATCGCGATGCTGCCCGCGGAATTCCGCGAGGTTCTCATCCTGCGGGAAATGGAGGACATGAGTTATCGAGAGATCGCAAACGTCACGGGTGTCCCCATCGGCACGGTGATGTCTCGCCTGGCGCGGGCGCGCGCGATGCTTCGAGAGAAGTGGATGGAGAACGCATGAACTGCCCGGAACTGCTCCGCACCCAGGCCTATCTGGACGGCGCGCTGGACGGCGCGGCGGCAACGGAGGCCGAGCGGCATCTGCGTGATTGTGCGGAATGCCAGAAGCTTGCCGCGAATCTCGCCGATCTCAGCGATGCGCTGCACCGCGAGGCGACGCGGCATCGGGCGCCGGATGCCCTGCGCATGCGCGTTTCCTCGGCGCTGGATGCCGAAGCGCGGCCGAAGCGGACATCGCGCGGATTCTGGTTCGGCGCAGCGGGCGGCTCGGCATTGACGGCGCTGGCCGCGGCGTTGGCGTTCATTCTCATCCTGCCGCCGTCGGCGGAAACGCTGGCGCAATCGGTGACCGACGCGCACACCGACGCGCTGATGAACGGGCGAATGATCGAGGTGGCATCCAGCAATCATCACACGGTGAAGCCGTGGTTTGCCGGACGCGTCGATGTCTCACCACCCGTCACCGATTTCGCGCAGCAGGGATTCGTGCTGACGGGCGGACGCGTGGACAACGTCGCGGGAACGCGCGCCGCCGTGGTCGCTTATCGCCACGGCAAGCACGAGATCGACCTCTTCGTCTGGCCCGACCATGGCGCGAAACTTCCCGGCGAAAGCCTGCGGCATGGCTACCGCTCTTTCTTCTTGAAGAACGGCGATCTCGATTTTGCCGCGGTGAGCGACGTGGAGCGCAAGGAGCTCGTGCGATTCACCAATCTGGTGCGCGCCGAGCCGGAATAAATCCGGCGGCAGCATGGTCTTGGATCTCGAAACTTCGAGACCAAAGCCATGACAATCGAAACCACACGGCGCGGCGCGCTCAAATGTCTGGGCGTGGGCACGGGAACGCTGTTTACCCTTTCCGGCGGCGTGTTCGGCGCAATCGATCTCGCGGACGCCGCGACGCGCGCAGCGATCGACACGCCGCTCTTCGTGCAGATCAGCGACAGCCATATCGGCTTCAACAAGGACGCCAATCCGGACGTCACCGGCACACTGGCGCGCAGCATCGCGCTGGTGAACGGATTGCCGGCGCAGCCCGGTTTCATCATCCATACCGGCGACATCACCCATCTTTCGACCGCCGAACAGTTCGATACGGCCAAACAGATTCTCTCCACCCTGCGCGCGAGCGAGCTGCACGCGGTTCCCGGCGAGCACGACGTGACGGACGGGCCCGGCACGGAATTCTTCGCGCGCTTCGGCCGGCCTTCGGACAATCGCGGCTATTACAGCTTTGACTCTCGCGGCGTTCATTTCGTCGCGCTGGTGAATGTGATGGACTTCAAGGCCGGCGGGCTCGGCGCGTTGGGCGACGACCAGCTCGCATGGCTGAAAAACGATCTCGCCGCGCGGCCGTCAAGCCAACCCGTCGTCGTCTTCGCGCACATGCCGCTCTGGACGATCTATGCGCCGTGGGGCTGGGGCACCGCGGAGTCCGAACAGATCGCGCAGATGCTGCGCCGCTTCGGCTCGGTCACGGTCCTCAACGGCCACATCCACCAGATCGTACAGAAGGTGGAGGGCAACATCACCTTCCACACCGCGCGCTCTACCGCCTATCCGCAGCCGCAAGCCGGCGTCGGGCCCGGACCAGGACCGCTGACGGTGCCCCAGGATCAACTCGCGAAGATGCTGGGCGTGACCAGCGTCTCGCTCGTCAATCGCAAAACACTCGCGCTCTCCGATTCAACGCTCGCCTGAACCATGAAGGGATATGCCCCATGAAATTCCGCATCCTTGCATTTTCTCTGCTTGCCGTGTTCGCGGCGGTGCCGGCCTTTGCCGACGCCACCGTGACGATCAAGAATTTCGACTATTCGCCGATGGACGTGACGATCCAATCCGGCGAGACGGTGACATGGAAGAATCTCGACGGCGAGCCGCACACGGTGGTGAGCACGGACGGCGCATTCCGCTCCAAGGCACTGGACGAGAACGACAGCTTCTCGTTCAAGTTCGACAAGCCCGGCATCTATAAATATGTGTGTTCGATCCATCCCCAGATGAAAGCGACCATCACCGTTCAATAGATCGCCTGTCATCGAGCTGGTGCTGCCCCTTCGCAGAGCCGCCAACCTCTCCGGCTGTCGCCGGAGAGGTTTCTTTCAGCGATTGTCGGCTTGCGCGCGCACGCAATCCAGCCCCAGCCGGGAGATGCGGTAGGGCTGGCCACCGGCGCTGTGGATCAGTCCGCGGCGCTTCAATCGCCGGAACAGCGACAGCGTGCAGTCCGCGAGGCGATAGCCGTCGCGGCTGAAACAATCGACTTCGACGACATCCTTGCCGTCACGCGTGTGTTTGATGAATCCGCCCTGCGCCAGCACGTGCAGGACGCGTTGCTCCAATTTGGAAATGTTCACGGAAATGGTCTTTCATCGCACTGAACTCCGCGATGCCGCGCGCAGGCGAATGCGCGCGAAATTCGCGTCAGCCAATGCCTGCCCGCGGGCAGGCGTCAGTGGATGGTGACAATCTCTTGCATAAGTCCCCGAGGCGAGGCGTGAACGGTGCGAGTTTTATCGCGCCCGTTTCAAACGTCAACGGCGGAGTTCGATCACGTCGAACGCCGATTCCTGCACCGGATAGGGCAACTCGATGCGCGCATGGCTGTGACCGATGCCGGACAAAAGTCCGATCTCGTCATCCGGCGTCTGTTGCGCGCCGTAAGAAGCACCCGAGCCCGAATAGGCGTGCATCGGCTCGGTTCTCATGTATTCGGCGCCGAGATAGACGTATTTGCCGCCGCCGTTGGGATAGAGATAACCCGCGGTGCGCGTCGATCCGCTCACCTTGTTGAAGAACAGATGGCCGCCGCGATCGGAGATGCGGCAAGTGAACCAGCTATAGACGCGGGACGGCGTCATGCCGCCGAGCTTGATAAGGCGGCAGCGCCACATTCCTTCGATGCCGTCCGCGGGGCCGCCGGCGGGATCGAGCACCGCGTGGATAACCCCCATGTCGGAGCCGGCTTCGGCTTGCTGCATGCCGCGCGCCTTGGATTCATCGAGAAGCGAAAGCCGCTTCTGATCGGCCTGCGTCGCCACATCCCGCCATCCGGCCAATGCCGGCGTGGCGAGAAGCACTGCAACAATCGTCAAGCCGACCATGCGCATGGCTAGTCCCCTTCGTTGTCGCCATCCGTCCAGCCCTTCAGCTTGGTGGAAGGCGGCGCCCCAATGATGCTGTAGCCGGCGTCCACGAGATGAACTTCGCCCGTGACGCCGGCACCCATGTCGCTCAGCAGGTACAGCGCCGAGTTTCCGACATTTTCGAGATCGACGGTCCGATTGAGCGGCGACTGCGCCTTGTTCCAGCGGAACACCACCCGGCTTTCGCCGATCACCGAACCTGCCAGCGTGCGCATCACGCCGGCTGAAATCGCGTTGACGCGGATGTTGTCGCGGCCCAGATCCGCCGCCAGATAGCGGACGCTGGCTTCCAGCGCCGCCTTGGCCACGCCCATCACATTGTAATTCGGGATGACGCGCTGCGATCCCATATGGGTCAACGTCACCAGCGAGCCGCCGTTCGGCATCATGGCTTTCGCGCGGCGCGCGACCGCGGTGAAGGAGTAGCAGGATACCGACAGCGAGCGCACGAAATTCTCCCGGCTCGTGTCGACGTAGCGGCCTTTCAACTCGTCTCGGTCGGAAAACGCGATAGCGTGCACGACGAAGTCGAGCGTTTTCCATTCGCGCTTCAGGATGTCGAACGCCGCGTCCATCTGCTTGTCGTCTTCGACGTCGCAGGGCAGCAAAATCTTGGAGCCGATGCTGTCGGCAAGCGGCTTCAGCCGGCGCGACTGGGCGTCGCCCTGATACGAAAAGGCGATCTCGGCGCCCTGGCCAGCGAGCGTGCGCGCGATGCCCCAGGCGATGGAATGGTCGTTCGCCACCCCCATCACCAGCCCACGCTTGCCCTTCATCATGCCTGCTTCAGCCATGACCAATCCTTGTCCGTCCCGTTTTGAAACGCGAGAACGGAGCATCTGCTCCGTCCATGCAAAGCTCCTGCCCGAAAAGCGATTGTTTATGCGTCGTAACGCTGAAAGACCAGCGACGCATTGGTGCCCCCGAAGCCGAAGGAATTCGAAAGCGCCCGCTCGATCTTCGCGCCGTCGATGCGCTTGCGGACGATGGGGGCGTCGGCCACCTCAGGATCGATCTCCTCGATATTCGCGCTCTCGGCGATGAAGCCGTTGTTCATCTGAAGGATCGAGTAGATCGCCTCCTGCGCGCCCGTCGCGCCGAGCGAATGGCCGGTCAAGGACTTGGTCGAGTTGATATGGGGCATTTTATTGCCGAAGACTTCGCGCATCGCGTTGACCTCGGCCACGTCGCCCACCGGCGTCGATGTGCCGTGCGCGTTCACGTAGTCGATGTCGCCCTTCACCGTGGCGAGCGCCTGGCGCATGCAGCGCACCGCGCCTTCGCCGGACGGGGCCACCATGTCGTGACCGTCGCTGGTCGCGCCATAGCCGACGAGTTCGGCATATATCTTGGCGCCGCGCGCCTTGGCATGCTCCAACTCTTCCAGCACGACGACGCCGCCGCCGCCGGCAATGACGAAGCCGTCGCGGTTCTTGTCGAATGCGCGGGACGCGGCAGCGGGCCGGTCGTTGAACTTGTTGGAGAGAGCGCCCATCGCGTCGAACAGGCCGGACATTGTCCAGTCCAGGTCCTCGCCGCCGCCGGCGAAGACGATGTCCTGCTTGCCCCACTGGATCAGCTCCGCGCCATTGCCGATGCAATGCGCGCTCGTCGCGCAAGCCGAGCTGATGGAATAGTTCACGCCTTTGATCTTGTACCAGGTCGAGAGCACTGCCGAGCAGGAGGACGACATCACCTTCGGCACCGCGAAGGGGCCGATGCGCTTGGGGCTGTTGTTCTTGCGCTGGATGTCGATGGCATTGCTGATGTTCGGCACCGATGTTCCGCCCGCGCCCACGATCAAGCCGGTGCGGGGATTGATGACATCCTTCTCCTCAAGGCCGCTATCGCGCAGCGCCTGCTCCATCGATAGCCACGCGTAAGCTGCGGAATCGCCCATGAAGCGCGCCGCGCGCCGGTCGATGGAGGCGGCGAGGTCGATATTCGGCTTGCCATGGACCTGGCTGCGGAAGCCGAGTTCGCGGTATTGCGGGGCGCTGATGATTCCCGACTTGGCTTCCCGCAAGCTGGCGAGGACTTCCTGTGTGCTGTTTCCGATTGGCGAGATAAGGCCCATGCCCGTGACGGCAACCCGTCTCATTCGTACTCTCCTTTGTGCGCGTTCTGGGCGTCAGGCGGTTGCCGGTGCCGCGCCTTCCGTGAAAAGACCGACGCGAAGATCCTTCGCTTCATAAATCACCTTGCCATCGACCTTCATGATGCCGTCGGCGATGCCCAGCACCAGCTTGCGCATGATCACGCGCTTGAGGTCGATATAATAGCTCACGAGCTTGTTCGACGGCAGAACCATGCCGCTGAACTTCACTTCGCCCACGCCGAGCGCGCGGCCTTTGCCGGGGCCGCCCATCCAGGCCAGGAAAAACCCGACCATCTGCCACATCGCGTCGAGGCCCAAACAGCCCGGCATGACGGGATCGTTCTGGAAATGGCATTGGAAGAACCATAGCCCCGGATTGATGTCGAGTTCCGCCGCGATCTCACCCTTGTCGGCGCTGCCGCCCTTGTCGGAGATGTTGGTGATGCGGTCGAACATCAGCATGGGCGGCAAGGGCAGTTTTGCATTGCCCTCGCCAAAGAGTTCGCCGCGGCCGGCCGCCAGCAGCCCCTCCTTGTCAAAGCTCGATTTCCGCACCTGCATTTTTCCGACTTTCCCACTGGTTTCGGCGGCTTATGGCCTGCACACTTGACAAATGAGGGCCAGGGGCCGATTTCTGTTTGTTAGAAGCATTCTAACCAAAACAGGGCTAGATTGCATGGCCGCAACATGAGGGGCAGCGCCCCCCGAAGCAAGGCCCGCCAACGAGGTATTGAAGTGTCCGTTAACCGCAGGAAGCCCGCCAAAGTACAGGCCGAAACGGCCGGCGCGAAAGTGCGCGCGGCAGGTCTGCGACCCACCCGGCAACGGATCGCACTTGCGGGGCTTCTGTTCCGCGAGCACGACCGGCATGTGACGGCGGAAGCGCTGCATGAAGAAGCGGCCAAGGCGGGCATTCGCGTGTCGCTCGCCACCATTTATAATACGCTGCACCAGTTCACCCAGGCGGGCCTGTTGAACGAAGTCGTGGTCGACTCCGGACGCGCCTATTTCGACACCAATATCGGCGATCACCAGCACTTCTATGTCGAAGAGAATGGCGAACTGATCGACATTCCAGGCGATACGATCGCGGTTGCAAATGTTCCCACCCCGCCCAAAGGCATGGCGGTGGACCGTGTCGACGTCGTGGTGCGCATCAAGCGCGCCTGATCCCAAAAAATCTTCTTTTGAATTGTTCTAAAGTGTTGACAGCCGCTCTCCCGCGGGCGCAATCTCGCGTCCGGCCAACCGTTTTCAAGGGAGAAGAACATGGCATCACTGAAAGGCTCCAAGACCGCCCAGAACCTGAAGGACGCATTCGCCGGCGAAAGCCAGGCGAACCGGCGCTACCTCTATTTCGCCCAGAAGGCGGATGTCGAAGGTTACAACGATGTCTCCGCGGTATTCCGTTCCACTGCGGAAGGCGAAACGGGCCATGCGCATGGCCATCTCGAATTCCTCGAGACGGTCGGCGATCCGGCGACGGGCGAGCCCATCGGCGACACCTCGCTGAACCTCAAGGCCGCCATCGCGGGCGAAACGCACGAATACACCGACATGTATCCGGGCATGGCCAAGACCGCGCGCTCCGAAGGCTTCGACGAGATCGCCGACTGGTTCGAAACTCTGGCGAAGGCCGAGAAGAGCCACGCCGGACGATTCCAGAAAGCGCTCGACACTCTGGGCAAATAAGTAAGTTGCAAATGGCGGGTAGCAAATAGGGGTAACCCGTTCGCTACTCGCCATTTGCACTTTCTTCTCTTCCTATTTCGCTATTCGCTACTCACGATTCGCTCTCATGACTTCTCGCGAAGGCAGTCTCGACGCTCCGACCCGCCATCCGATCGACTGGCAGAATCCGGATTTCACCGATCCGGCCAAGCTGGATGCGGAGATGCGGCGCGTCTTTGATATCTGTCACGGCTGCCGCCGCTGCTTCAATCTTTGCGACAGCTTCCCGCGGCTGTTCGACCTGATCGATTCCAATCCCACCGAAGACGTGGAGGGTGTGAAGTCGGACGATTTCGGCAAGGTCACCGAAGCCTGCACGCTGTGCGACATGTGCTTCATGACGAAGTGCCCTTACGTGCCGCCGCATCCCTTTCAGCTCGATTTCCCCCATCTGTTGCTGCGTCATCGCGTGGCGCTCGCCAAAGCAGGCGAAAAGGATTTCACCGCGCGCCAGCTTGCCGAGATGGACCGCAACGGCCGCATGGCGGTGCCGCTGGCGCCGCTCGTGAACTGGGGCGCGAAAACCGAGAACAAACTTACGCGTCCCCTGATGGATGCGGCTCTGCACATCGACAAAACAGCGACGCTGCCGAAATTCGCGTCGCAGACCTTCATGCGCGCAGACAAGGCAAAGCCGGGAACCGCGAATGCAACCGCGCCCGCGTATGGCAAGCGCAAGGCGGCGATCTTCGCGACCTGCTTCGTGAACTACAACAAGCCTGACACCGGCATGGCCGCGCGCGCGGTGCTCAATCATCTCGGCGTGGAAACAAAGGCGGCCTATCCGGGTTGTTGCGGCATGCCCTTCCTGGAACAGGCCGAGATGGAAAAGGTCGCCGCGCAGGCGAAGAAGGTGTCCGCTGAGCTCGTGAAGCTGATCGACGAGGGCTACGACATCGTGGCGCCCACGGCCTCCTGTGGATTGATGCTGAAATTCGAATGGGCGCTAATCGTGCCCGATGATGAAAACGTGCAGCGCGTCGCCGACGCTGTGTTCGATATCGACGAATATGTCGTGGACATCGCCAAGAAGGAGGGATTGCCCCAAGGCCTTCAGCCGCTGGCAGATGGCGTGACGGTGCATCTGGCCTGTCATGCGCGCGCCCAGAACATGGGGCCGAAGGCAGCCGAAATGCTGCGGCTCATTCCCGAAACCAAAGTCGATGTGATCGAGCGCTGCTCGGGCCACGGCGGGACTTTCGGCGTTGTGAAGCCGACCCATGCGGTCGCCGAGAAAGTCGGCCGCCCGGTCTTCCGCACGGCGGCAGGGCAGGACCACGGGCATATCGCCTCCGATTGTCCGCTCGCGGCCCAGCATATCTTCCAGAATGTGAAAGAACTGAACGCAAAGGACGGCAAGGAAACGAAGGCGCGCGAAGCGGAACACCCGATCCAGATCTTCGCTCGCGCCTATGGTTTGGTGGAGTAAAAGCGATGACCGCAACGAAAAGAAAAATCACGCCGGCCGACATCCTGTCTTACGAGAGATACGCAGCCGAGCGCGCGCAATTCCGCAAGAACATCATTCCGATGAAGAAGAACCGGCGCATGGAAGTCGGTCCCTTTGCGACGTTCTATTTCGAGAACTACGAGACGATGTGGATGCAAGTGCAGGAAATGCTGCACATCGAGAAAGGCGGCGCGGAGCAGGTCGAAGGCGAGTTGGAAGCGTATAATCCGCTGATCCCGCAAGGCGCGGAATTGATCGCCACGCTGATGCTGGAGATCGAGGATGTGAACAAGCGCAACCGCGAGCTCTATCGGCTCGCCGGAATAGAAGAAAGCATCTATATCGAACTGGCGCAGGAGCGCATTGCCGCCGCGCCCACCGAATATGACGAACGCACGACGCCGGACGGCAAGACCTCGTCGGTGCATTGGGTGCGCTTCAGCTTCACGCCGGAACAGATTGCGCGGTTCCGGGATGCCGCGGTGCCGGCGGTTCTGGGCGTGGCGCATCCGGCCTACGGCCATATGGCGGTCATCCCGCAGGACGTCCGCGCAGAGCTTGTGAAAGATTTCGCCTAGGACGCTGCGCGCACGCGGCTCTCGCGGACGTCCCAGTTGCGCGCCGGCTCGTAGCGGCCATACGCCAGGACGTAGCGCGGATCGCCGTCCGCGTCGGCGAGCGGGAGCGCCAGCATCTCGCCGACCACCGCGTTCTGGATAACGACGGGAAAGCGCAGCGGACGTTTCGCCACAAGTGTCAGCAAGGAAGATTGCGTCCAGCGCTCGGTCTGTTCGGCGGAGGCGGACTCATGATCGAAGGTCTGGCCGGTGCGCTCTCCCAGCGTACGGGTGATGTAGGTGCCGACAAGGCGGAATCTGAACTGCGGCGGTTCGCGGCGGATCAGTTCGGCCATGGTCAGGCGCGGGAGAAACGGCTTGAGGGTGCGCGCAGGGAGATCGTCGCGAAACGGCATGTCGCGATCACCGCGCGCCCATTCCCACAATTCAATGAGGTCGTCGCATTCCCGCGTCACAAAGGCGGCGGCGGGATCGCAAACCTGCTGCCAGCCACCGGCTTCCGCGCGCGCATTGAACCGCGCTATCTCGGTTCCCAGCTCGTCCATGTCAAAAAGCTAACGATGCCGGGTCAACATCGCGTTAAACCGGCCTTGCCCCAGAATGGGTCAACCGAGCGACATGCCCGTCAGGTGCTCCAAAGCCGCAATTGCCTGCGGGCCGCTTTCGACCTTGACGGTGGCCATGCCCATGGCACGGGCAGGCTTCAGGTTTACGCCGAGATCGTCGAGATAGATGCAGGCCTCCGGCTTTACGCCGAGCGTCTCGCACATCATCTCATAGATGCGCGGATCGGGTTTGCGGATTCCGGCCTTGGCGGATTCGATGACATGACCGAACAGCGCCATGATCTCCTTCGCGTACAACGTACGGCCCCCGCCAGAGCCGGTCATGTTGGCGGGCACGTTGTTGGTGATGCAGCCGGTTTTGTACTTGCTCTTGATGCGGCGCAGCGCTTCGATCATCTCCGGGCGGAAATCGCCGGATAGCAATCCGATGATGTCCTTGCCCGGAACGTAGTGGCCCAGCGCCAACGCTTCATCGGCGAAAGCCTTGTCGAATGATTCCAGATCCAGCTCCGCGCGCTCGAACCGCGCCCAGGCGTTGGTGAGATGGTTCTGGCTGTTGATCCTGCGAATGAGATCGACCGGCAGGCCGTTCTCGCGCTCATAGCGCGCAAAGGCTTCGAACGGCGAGGACGTGAAAACACCGCCGAAATCAAAGATCACCGCCTCGATCATGCCGCACCGTCAATCAAACGTCCCTTGCGCAGAACAACCAGCCGCGCCCTAATCCGTCAAGGGAGAATGCCACATGGCCGAGCGCGTGGTTCACACACCGGCGGAATCCAGAGGCGAAGCGCCACCGCGTGGGCGGTTGGCCGGACGGCGCATTCTGGTACTGGGCGGCGGACAGATGGAGATCGGAGAGCCCGACACGCCGATCGGCAATGGTCGCGCGATCAGCATTCTCTGCGCGCGCGAAGGCGCGGCGGTCGCAGTAGCCGATCGCGATCTGGCCAGCGCCGTCGCGACGGTTTCGCTGATCGAGAAAGAGAACAATCAAGCCTTCGCCATCCAGGCCGATGCGACGAAAGAAGACGACATCGTCCGCATGATCGACGAAGCGCATAAGGGTTTGGGTTCTCTCGACGGCATCGTGCTCAACGTCGGCATCGGAGCGGGGGGCGCGTGGCTGGAAGGCACGACGGCCGAAAGCTGGGACAAAGTATTCGCGATCAATCTTCGTTCACACATGCTGACAGTGAAGCACGCGATGGCCAAGCTGGACGACGCATCCGCCATCGTCTTCATCTCGTCCATCGCCGGGCTGACCGCAGGAAGCCGTTTGCCCGCGTACGACTCTTCCAAGGCGGCGCTGTTCGGGCTGTGCCGCCATGTCGCGTTTGAAGGCGCACGGCGCTGGATACGCGCAAATGTCGTGGCGCCGGGCTTGATGGACACGTCCATCGGAAGGCTCGCCACGCGCGGGCGGCCCAACCGCGCGGCGACGAACATTCCGCTCAACCGGCAAGGCACCGGGTGGGAAACGGCTTACGCGACGCTGTTCCTGCTCTGCGAAGAAAGCTCCTACATCACAGGCCAGACCTTGGCAGTGGATGGAGGCTTGAGCGGGCTATGAGCGCACTCTCTTTTCCCAAAGCGCGCTACGAACCGGGAATCGCCGACTTCGGAAACGGCTCCTTCGCCTATCTGCAGCCGGATGGCGGCTGGGGACTGTCCAATTCCGGCCTCGTGACGAGCGACGGCGAGGAGCTTCTGATCGACACCATTTTCGACTACGCGCACACCCGCGCGATGCTGGACAGCTTCAGGCGGGCGTCCGCGGCGAAGATCCGCACGCTCTTCAACACCCATCACAATGGCGATCACTGCTACGGCAACGCGCTGGTGGAAGGCGCGGAGATCATCGCCACCGAAGCCGCGAAAACCGCGATGACGCACGAGACGCCGGACGGGCTGGCCAGGTTGATGAAGATCGCCGGCAATATGGGTCTGACCGGCGAATATTTCCTGCACTGCTTCCGCCGGTTCCAGTTCGACGGCATTGACGCAAAGCTGCCGGACACCATCTTTCATGGCCACGCCACGCGCACCGTTGGTAGCAAGACTGTCGAGCTGATCGAGGTCGGTCCCGCGCATACCGGCGGCGACGCCATCGCTTACGTGCCGGCGGACAGGGCCGTGTTCACCGGAGACATTCTTTTCATCGAAGGCCATCCGATCATCTGGGTGGGTCCGGTCGGCAACTGGATCGCGGCATGTGAACAGATCGAGGCGATGGATGTCGAAACCATCGTGCCAGGGCACGGCCCCATCACCGACAAGCGCGGCGTCGCGCGGTTGCGCGAATATCTCACCTATATCCGCGATGAAGCGAAGAAGCGCTACGATGCCGGCATGGGGCCGCTGGAGGCCGCACGCGATATTTCCTTCGCCGATTTTGCAAACTGGGGCGACAGCGAGCGCATCGCCGTCAACACGGCCGCACTTTATCGCGAATTCGGCGCGAAGGATGTTCCCTCCGATGCCGCCACGCTGTTCGGATGGATGGCGCAGATCTGGAACGACAAAAAAGGAAAGCGCCCATGACCCTCATCGTCTACGAGCATCCGCTTTCGCCTTATGCGCAGAAGGTGAAGATCGCGTTGGACGAAAAGGGCGTGCCGTACGAAACGCGCATGCCCGCCGCCATCGGCAGCGGACAGCCGGATCAGGCATTCCTGAAATCCAATCCGCGCGGCGAAGTGCCGTCGCTGATCGACGGCGACGTTTCCATATTCGATTCCACGATCATCCTCGAATATATCGAAGACAAATGGCCTTCTCCACCGATGCTGCCGAAAGCGGCCGCCGAACGCGCCGCCGCGCGCATGATCGAGGAGGTGATGGACACCAGCTTCGAGCCGATCAACTGGGGGCTGGGCGAGATCAAATGGTTCAAGCGGGCCGCCGGCGAACGCGCCCGCACGCTGGAAGCGCGCGCCCATGCGCAGGCGCGCGGCATCTATGACTGGCTGACGCGCCATCTGGGCAGGCGCGAATGGTTCAACGGCGACACGTTCGGCTGGGCCGATCTTTCCGTCGCGCCGTATCTTAATGGCGCGCGCGGCAACGGCATCGGGCCAGACGAGAATTCGCCGCTGGGTCAATGGCTGAAACGCGCCAACGCGAGGCCGTCCGTGCAAAAGGCGGCACAGGCCGCGGCCGCCGTTGTCGCCAACATGGCGCAGGTCGATCAGGCGGTGAAGAGCGGCATGTTCAAGCGCGAATATCGCGACCATCGGCTGGAATGGATGATCCGCTCGGGCGGTGTGGATGTCGTTCTGGAAGGCATCGAGAAAAATAACATCCGTTTCTCAAACGAGCTGAACTGATGACCCACGAAATCATCCTGCACCATTATCCATCGTCGCCCTTCTCCGAGAAGGTGCGCGTGGCGTTCGGCATCAAGGGACTTTCCTGGCGGGCGGTCGAGCAGCCGGTGATCATGCCCAAGCCGCATCTCATTCCGCTGACCGGCGGCTATCGCAAGATTCCGGTGATGCAGATCGGCGCGGACATCTATTGCGACACGCAGATCATCCTGCGCGAGTTGGAGCGGCGCTATCCCGCGCCGTCGATCTTTCCTGTCAGGAACGGCCTCGCTTATTCCATCGGTTTCTGGGCGGACCGCCTCTTCTTCATGGCGAGCGTGGCCGTGGTGTTCGGCGAGATCGGCCACATGATCCCGGAGGAGTTCAAGAAGGACCGAGAGAAGCTTTCCGGCACCGCGTTCAGCACCGATGCGATGAAGGCCGCTGCGCCGTTCGCGAAGGACCAGTGGCGCGCTCATGCGGACTTCGTGGCGGAGACGCTGGAGGACGGACGTGCCTTCATGGGCGGCGCCAAGCCCGGCGCTGCCGACATCCATGCCTATATGAACTTCTGGTGGGTGAAGGCTGCGGCTCCGAAAGCCGCCGAAGAACTCCTGAAGGATTTTCCGAAGATCGAAGCCTGGGTCGCGCGGATTGTGGCGGTCGGTCATGGCAAGCCGGTGCCGATGAAGCCGGAGGAAGCGGTCGCGATCGCCAAGGCTGCCACCTCGGATGCGGAGATGGACGGCGATCCCGCCGATCCGCGCGGATTGACACCGGGCATGCGTGTGACCGTGTCGGCGGACGACTATGGCCGCGATCCCGTTTCCGGCACCATTCTGTTCAGCAACGCCCATGAGATCGCTATCGCCCGATCCGAAGATGACGTCGGCGATGTGGTGGTGCATTTCCCACGTGCGGGCTTCACGGTGGCGAAAGTCTAGTTCGCGCCTAGCGCCGATCGCGCGCCCTGAATCTGGAAGGTCGGGCCGAAGAACCCGCAAGAAAGAACCGTGTTCGCGGTCTCGTCGTCGCTCAGAAGGGGAGCCAGAAGATATTCGCCCGTGATGTGACCCTTGCCCGCCGTTTCCGAGCGGCTGACAAAGCGGAGCGGTCCGTGCGCGACCAGTGCCGCATGCGGCGCGGCCTGCCAGCGCGCGGCTTGTTCCGGCGGCATGGCCTCGTCGAAGAATTTCCCGATGTAATTGCCCAGCACTTCGGTGAAGCGTTGCCCCATCACGCGCGCGCGATAGCGTTCCCGGCCGCCGTCCATCACGCGCTCGTAGATCGCGACATTGGGAAGATGCGCGCGCAACAGGCGCGGCGTCAGATCTCTGCGGCTTGGCAAGCGGTCATGCCGTATCAACCCGTGCCAGATCTCCAACAACTCGCACAGTTCCGGCCGCTGAAATGTCAGGGCGCTGTGGCACACAGATTTCCAGCCGCGTTCGTTCGCCATTCTGTTGTAGGCGGACGCAGCTTCGTGCGGTTCGTGCGCGTTCATGGCCCTGCTCTACGCCCCGATCCGTCGAAACTTCGTTAATTGAAGCTTTTTTTACGTAGTGGCTGAATCGGGAAATCGGGATATTTCAAAGTGTTAGCCGGGTCACCCGTCGTTGTGACGGGCTGCCACTTCGCGGGCCGCGCGAATGCCGGACCGCAAGCCGCCCTCGATATAGCCGGCCCACTCGGCAGCAGTTTCGGTGCCCGCCCAGTGGATGCGCCCGC
>JBQCFD010000242.1:0-33991 GCA_051959625.1 Rhizomicrobium sp. | reverse complement strand
CTCGAAGCGGGAGGGGAAAACTCCGGCAGCGGTTAGAAGTCACACTGCAATACCCAATTCGTCATGGCCGGGCCTGTCCCGGCCATCCTTTTTCCAGAGACAGAACGAGCTCCGCACCGCCTCTGGAAAATGGATGGCCGGGACAAGCCCGGCCATGACGGATTGAAGCAGTGCAAACAGATTGGACATCGATAAACTTGCCCTTCCCCCCTCAAAGGGGGAGAGGGAATATATGAAGATTCTTTTGTGAGTGCCGTTGTGACCGGTAAATCCATGAAACCCGAAACCATCGCCGCCCAGGGGCTCGGCTGGATCGACGAGACGACACGCGCGGTATCGCTGCCGATCCACATGTCGTCCACCTTCATCCGCGATCCGGACAACCAGTACCGCTCAGGCCGCGAATATGCGCGCTCCGACAATCCGACATACGACCAGCCAGAAGCGGTGCTGGCCGCGTTGGAGAACGGCAAGTCCGCGATGCTGTTCGCGTCCGGCATGGCGTCGGCGAGCGCGTGTTTTCTGGCGCTGAAACCCGGCGATCACGTCGTGATCCCGAAAGTGATGTATTGGGGTCTGCGGCTGTGGCTGATGGATTTCGCCCGTGGCTGGGGTCTCGACGTCGAAGAGGTCGAGATGAGCGATCTTTCCGCCGTGAAAGCGGCGATGCGGCCAGGAAAGACCAGGCTGGTGTGGATCGAATCGCCGGGCAATCCCATGTGGAACGTCACCGATATCGCGGCTGTTGCCGAAATCGCGAAGAAGGCCGGGGCGCGCGCCGCGGCCGACTCCACCGTCTCGACGCCCGTGCTCACGCGTCCGCTGGATCTCGGCTGCGATATCGTCATGCATTCGGCGACGAAATATCTCAACGGCCATTCCGACATCGTGATGGGCGCGCTCGTCACCCGGGTTGAAGACGAATATTGGGAACGCATCTCCGGCGTGCGCAATCGCGTCGGCGGCATCCCCGGTTCGTTCGAGGCCTGGTTGTTGTTGCGCGGGATGCGCACATTGTTTCCGCGCGTGAAAGCGGCCTGCGCCAATGCGCAGAGGGTGGCGGAGCATTTCGCGAAGCATCCGCGCATCGAAGAAGTCCTTTATCCCGGCCTGAAGAACCATCCCGGCCACGCCATCGCGGCGAAGCAGATGCAAGGCGGTTTCGGCGGCATGCTTTCCATCCGCGTGAAAGGCGGGGAGGGCGCGGCCATCGCCACGGCAGCACGGGTGAAACTGTGGAAGCGCGCGACTTCACTCGGCGGCACCGAAAGCCTGATCGAGCATCGCGGTTCCGTCGAAGGCCCCGGCGCTCCATGCCCGATGGACCTGCTGCGGCTTTCCGCCGGGATCGAAGATGCGGCCGATCTCATCGCCGACCTGGAGCAGGCGCTGGACGGCAATGCCTGAAAACAAACGGCGCGCGAAGCGGTTCGCGCGCCGTTTCATACGCAGAACGCGGAAAGACTATCCCGCCTTCGCTTGCGCGATGTAGCGATCCACCACCTTGTCCAGAATAGCGAGGGGTACGGCTCCGCACACCAAAATCGCCTTGTGGAACTGGCGGATGTCGAACTTGGGCCCCAGCGCCGCCTTGGCCTTCGCGCGCAGTTTGAGGATGTGCAGCTTGCCCACCATGTAGGCGCAGGCCTGGCCCGGCCACACGCAATAACGCTCGATCTCGGTGACCGCCGACGCGTCGAGATCGCCCAGCGTGTCGGTGTAGTACTTCACCGCCTTCTCGCGGCTCCACTTCATCGCGTGCATGCCGCTGTCGACCACAAGGCGAACGCCGCGGAACATCGCGTCGTGCATGTAGCCGATGCGGCCCCACGGATCGTCGGCATACATGCCCATCTCGTCGGCCATTTGCTCCGAATAAAGCGCCCAGCCTTCGACGTAGGCGGTGAAGCCCGAGATCTTTCGGATCAGCGGCAAATCCGTTTCCTGCTGGATCGAGAGCTGCATGTGATGCCCGGGAATGCCTTCGTGATAGGACAGCGTGGACAGCGTCCAGCTCGGCACCTCGGCGGTATCGCGCAGGTTGATGTAGTACATGCCCGGGCGTTTTCCATCGAGGGAGCCTGGCTGATAGTAACCGCCCGGCGCGCCCGCTTCCGTCGCCTTGGGCACGCGCTTTATGAGCAGATCGGCCTTCGGCAGCACGCCATAATATTCCGGCAGCTTCGCGCGCACCTTCTGGATTTTCACGTTCAGATCGGCAAGCAGCTTTTCCTTGCCCTCGTCCGTGTTCGGATAGCGGAATTTCGGGTCCTCATACATGCCGCGCAGGCGCTCGCCGACAGTGCCCTTGGTCAGTCCGAGCTTCTTCATGTCGGCGTCGATGCGGGCGGTGTAGTCGGCCACGACCTCGAGACCGGTCTTGTGGATCTCTTCCGGCGTCATGTTGGTGGTCGTCGCGGCCACCACGCTGTCGGCGTAATATTCCGTGCCTTTTGGCAAACGCCATACGCCGGCGTCATGCACTGCCTTGCTGCGCATGTCCTTGACGAGCGCGATCTGGCGATCGAGCGCGGGATAGAGTTTCTCGGCCACGATCTTGGTGGCGCGCGCTTCCCAGTCGCCGGGGATGTTCCTGGCTTTCGTCTTGGAGACGAGGGCTTCGACCATCACCGACTTTCCGGACTCGGCGCTGCGCAGCACACCCATCTGCGTCAGCGTCTTGTCCAGCGCGAAGTCCGGCGGGATCACACCCAGCGCCACGTCGTGGCGAACGACTTCGCTGTCGCGGTCGAGCGCCGTTGCGACGCCATCGAGGCGTTGCAGGAAGTATTCGGCGTCGTCCTTGTTCTCCACCGGCTGCTGGCTGGAGAGGAAGTCGGGGAATTGCTGATAGGTGCCGGTGAGCTGGCTGACGATATAGGGCGCCCCCGCGCCCTGTCCGCCGTAATCGTATTTCTTGTTGTCGCCGTCCTGGATCTGCAGCCCGTACTGGATGATCTCGTAGTTGATCTCATCCATGCCGGAGAGCGACTTGGCGTCGAAGGCATCGATGCGCTGCAGCTGGCTGGCGGTCAGCTTCTTTTGCGCCTGATAGCCGGCGAGCGAATTGTCGTCGATTTCGCCGCGCTGTTTGGCGCGCCCGCCCGTGTCGACACCGAGGAAGGTCGCGCCGACAGGCGAGATGTCGAGATTCTCCTTCATGAATTGGTCGAACAGGGCGTTCAGTGCCGTGCTGCCGGAGCCGGACGAGACGGCGGCACGCGCCAATGGCGTATCCAGGGCGGCGAGGGCGGCAATAGCGGCGCCTGATTTCAGGACGTTGCGGCGATGAAGCATGAAGAAGACTCCCCTTGAACTATCGTATAGCCAACAGTTAAGGGCCGCGGGCCATGCGAACAAGCGCGGCGTCCGCGCCATTTGGCGCCGAGCCGGCAAAATTTCGTGAGCGGCGCTCTTGCGGACGCATTCGTTGGCCGCAACGCTGCTCCGCGCGGATCAGTCGGGCGAAAAGCGTTTCGCAGTTGCGAGAAGGGCGGGGAGGCCGACGATCTCGTTATATTGCGAAAAAGTCACGCGCTCGCGCGATTCCGCCCTCCCGCCGAGCAGACGCGCATAGACCTCTTCCAATGTCGCGGCCGCGGCGAGCAGGGCGCTGATTGGATAAAGCGCGATCTTGTAGCCCATCCCGGACAGCGCCTCGGACGAGATGAGCGGCGTCTTGCCGTCCTCGACCAGATTGGCGACCAGCGGCGTGCCCGCGAAGGTCTTCGCGACTTTCGCCAGCTCCTCCTCGCCGCGCGGCGCCTCGATGAACAGAATGTCGGCGCCTGCCTTGAGAAAGGCCTCGCCGCGGCGCAGCGCTTCGTCGAGATCGTGCGTCGCGCGCGCATCGGTGCGAGCTATGATCTTGAACGCCTTAGAAGTGCGTGCCTCGACGGCGGCGCGGATTTTCGCCGCGGCTTCGGCAAGCGGAATGACCTCCTTGCCTTCCATGTGGCCGCAGCGCTTGGGCGACACCTGGTCTTCGAGCTGGATGCAGCTTGCGCCCGCATCCTCGTAGGCGCGCACCAGCCGCATCACATTGAGCGGACCGCCATGCCCGTTGTCGCCATCGGCGACGAGCGGCACCGGCGCGATGGCGGACGCGATGGCGCCCACCCGTTCGATCATCTGCCCGGCATTTACGATACCGATGTCCGGCATGCCGAAGCTCGCACCCGCGACGCCGAAGCCGGTCATATAAACGGCTTTCGCGCCGGCGCGCGCGGCGATGCGAGCGGAGAGCGCATCATACGCGCCCGGTAGCAAGAGAATGCCCGGCTGACGGAGAAGCGCGTCGAAACTCATCGCCGGTCGATCAATCCCATGGGATCGCCCTTGGCGTCGGCCGGCGCCGCCACTTCCACAATGCGCTCGGGCACGTCGTCATATTCCAGCTTCAGCGCCTTGGTGGTGACGGCATGCAGATCGTAGAGCGCGGTGATGTAGGTGAACTCGATGATCTCCTCATCCGACAGATGCTTCTTCAATTGGTCGAAGATGCCGTCGGCCACGCGGCCGCCCATCAAGACCAGCGCATCGGTATAGGCCAGCAATGCGCGTTCCACGGGCTCGAAGCAATCGGCAACCTGCCAATGCGGAATGGCCTGGATCTTCTCTTCGGCAATTCCGACGCCGCGGCAGGCCTTGCAATGCTGCGAGAACACGAATTGGCTGCCGCGAGCCCAGCCGACGCGCGTCTGCCCCAGCTCGCGCAACTTGGGTGACAATTTGCGCTTGGGATCGCGATAGAGCGCGAAGCCGGTGACACAGTGGTCGAATACGTCCGGCGATCCGGCGAACACGGTCCACCAATTGCCGGGTGTGCCGGTGGCCGTTCCGGGCTCTTTCACCGGATCGCGGTCGCCGAACAGCAGCTTGTAGATGCGTTGCGCACCAGGATGCGCATCCGCCTTTGGGACTTCATGCAATCGCGGCATGGCGATCTCCTCGTGATGTGATCCACGTCGCACCACGACGCGGCCGTTGGCATGCGATGACAGGTCCCGCACTATGCCATTGCCGCTCCGTCGTGTCGCTCGCACGCGTTCGGGCCTCGCAATGCATGAACGTCGCGGCCCGGCCGCCCGTGATCAAAATGCCGCAACGAAATCCCGGAAAAACCCAACCTTGAATAGAACCGCGCGGGCCTCGCGGCGTTAAAGAAATAGTCGCCGAACGTTCCTGGCGACGTTCGATGCGGGCGGCGATGAGTTCGGATTCTCCCTCCAATCATCTGAATCGACGTGCAATTCTCACGCTGGGAGCGGCGATCGGCTCGGCTGCCACTGCGGCGTTGGCCCATGACGGCATGTTGGGCGGCCCCGCGCACTCCTATACCGGCACCCTGCCGTGGCGTGAGGGCGAGACGGATGCGCCGCAAGCCGCAGCCAAAGGCGGTTGGAAATTTTTGACGGACGCAGAAGCCGCTTTCATCACGGCTGCAGCGAACCGGCTGATTCCACCCGATGCGACCGGCCCCAGCGCCGAAGAAGCCGGTGTGCCGGTATTCATCGATCGCCAGCTTGCGGGCGGCTATGGGCACGGCCATCACTTTTATCTCGGCGGTCCCTGGCCGGAAGGCGCGCCCAGCCAGGGCTATCAAAGCCGTTTCACGCCGGCGGAATTCTATCGCCACGCCATCGCTGAGATCGAACGGCATGTCGGCCAAACCAACGCCGGCAAGTCGTTCAAGGATCTCGATGCGGACGCGCAGGATAAGCTGCTCAAGGAAATGGAAGCGGGGACGCTCGATCTCGATGGCAGCGTAAAAGCCAAGGCGTTCTTCACGATGTTCCTGCAGAACGTGAAGGAAGGTTACTTCTCCGATCCGATATATGGCGGCAACAAGGATGGCCGCGCATGGGCGATGATCGGTTTCCCCGGCGCGCATTACGACTATTCGCCCTGGGTCACGGCCTACAATCGTCCGGTGCCGGTCAAACCCGTCGGCCTGCTCGGTCGGCGCGGCTGGACGAGGGATTGACCGGATGGCGTTGCGCGAGAGGCCGGTCGATGTGGTGCTCGTCGGGTTCGGATGGACCGGCGCCATCATGGCGCAGCAATTGTGCGATGCGGGGTTGAAGGTTCTGGCGCTGGAACGATCCGCCGCGGAGACGACGCCCAAGAACTTCGCCACCACCTTCGATCAGGACGAATTGCGCTATATGTGGCGCCATCACCTGTTCCAGAACGTCAAATATTCGACGCTGACATTCCGCAACAACACGAGCCAGACCGCGCTGCCGATGCGGCAGCTGGGCTCGTTTCTTCCCGGCACCGGCGTGGGCGGCGCGGGAGTGCACTGGAACGGGCAGATATGGCGCTATCTCCCGACCGACTTCCAGATCAAGAGTCACAACGAACAACGCTATGGAAAGCAGGCGACGGCGGATCTGACGGTCCAGGACTGGCCCATCACGTACGACGAATTGGAGCCTTACTACACGCAATTCGATCTTGTTTGCGGCACATCGGGCAAGGCCGGCAACCTGAAAGGGGCGATCCAGCCCGGCGGCAATCCTTTCGAAGGATCGCGCAGCCAGGAATATCCCACGCCGCCTTTGCCGATGACGTATGCACCGGCGATGTTCGGCAAGGCCGCCGCCGGTTTGGGGCTGCATCCTTTTCCGCACCCCGCGGGCAATCTCTCGAAGCCCTACACCAATCCCTATGGCGCGCAGCTCGGCGCCTGCACCTTTTGCGGCTTCTGCGAGAAATTCGGTTGCGGCAACTATTCCAAGGCTTCGCCGCAAACCACGCTCATTCCCTATGTGATGCAGAAGCCGAATTTCGAGCTGCGGGTGGAGTGCGAAGTGCTGAAAGTCGACAAATCGGCGGACGGCAAGCAGGCGACGGGCGTCACCTATATAGACAGCGCCGGCGTCGAACATTTCCAGCCGGCGTCGATCGTCATACTCACGGCCTACCAGCTGCACAATGTTCACCTGCTTCTGGTTTCCGGAATTGGAACGCCATACAACCCGCAAACGGGCGAGGGCACCGTCGGCAAGAACTATTGCTATCAGACCATGAGCTCGGTCGAAGTGTTCTTCGACGACAAGCTGCTCAATCCGTTCATCGGCGCCGGCGCGCTTGCCTCCGTCATCGACGACTATAACGGCGACAATTTCGATCATACGGGCCTTGGCTTCATCGGCGGTTCCTATATCGCCGCTCTCGTGACCGGGGCGCGGCCGATCGAAATGGTCCGGGTGCCGGACGGCATCGGCAAATGGGGCCTGGATTGGAAGCGCGCGGCGGCGAAGTATTTTCTGCGCAACTTCTCGATCTCCGTGCACGGGTCGAGCTATGCGCAGGCGGGAAACTATCTCGATCTCGATCCGACTTATAAAGATCAGTTCGGGCGGCCGATGCTTCGCATGACGTTCGATTTTCCGCCGAACGATCTCAAGATGACGAAGTACTGCACCGGCAAGGCGGCCGAAGTGGCAAGAGCCATGGGCGCGTCGTCGGTCCATCCAAAAGCCCGGTCGGGGCCTTACGACATCACGAAGTATCAGACCACGCACAACGTCGGCGGGACGATGATGGGCGACAATCCGGCGAACAGCGTCGTCAACAAATTCTCGCAAAGCTGGGACGTGTCCAACCTCTTTGTCACCGGAGCCGGACTCTATCCGCAGAATGCCGGCTACAATCCTACCGCCACGCTCGCGGCGCTGGCTTTCATGTCCGCCGACGCGATCAAGAACCGGTATGTCAAATCGCCGGGTCCACTGGTGCATGCATGAGCGCGGAGGGCCGAAGCTACACCGTCTGGCATTGGATCGGGCCTGCGATCATCGCCATTCTTCTGGTGTTCTTCCTGATCGTGCTGGGCTCCTGGCTGACGGTCAGCACGCATCAGCCGAAAATCGTCGATCCGCCGCCCGCGCCGCTGGCGCTGTTCCTGCGGCCGATCCCGAACGGAGCCAATGCGGCGCTCCTGCAACGAGGCCGGGCTCTCGTGATCGCGGGCGATTGCGTCTCCTGCCACACGCGCGATGGCGGGCGTCCGTTCAACGGCGGCCTCGGATTGCGCACGCCGTTCGGCGTCATCTACACGCCCGATATCACGGGCGACAAGACGACGGGCATCGGCGGCTGGACCAACGATCAATTCTTCCGGGCGCTGAACGACGGCGTCGCAGCCAACGGGACGCATCTATATCCCGCATTTCCGTTTCCACATTTCACGGTTGTCGACCGCGCCGACGCGGACGCGATCCTGGCCTATCTGAAAACCGTGCCCGGGACGGCATACACCCCGCCGGCAAATCTTCTGCCGTTTCCCCTCAATCTGCGCCTCAGCGCCGCGGCGTGGCACATGCTGTTCTTCCGCAATCATCCCTTCCAGGCGGACGGTT
Organism: Rhizomicrobium sp.; assembly: GCA_051959625.1. Lineage (GTDB taxonomy): Bacteria > Pseudomonadota > Alphaproteobacteria > Micropepsales > Micropepsaceae > Rhizomicrobium. Next base: position 25,622 of record JBQCFD010000242.1, on the reverse strand, counting down.
CGAAATCGCAGGCGTGGAATCGCGGTGCGTTTCTCGTGGAAGGCCTCGGTCATTGCGGCGCTTGCCATACGCCGAAAAACCTGGCCGGCGCCGAGAAGTCGTCCAGGTTCCTCCAAGGCGGCCTGATCGAAGATTGGGTTGCTCCCGATCTCACGGCCAACCCGCGCACCGGTCTTGGACGCTGGACGGCGGCGGACATCGCCGAATATCTCAAGACCGGCCGCAACCGGCATTCCGATGCGGCGGGCTTGATGGCAGAGGTGGTCTCCTATTCGACCTCGCTCATGTCCGACGCGGACCGTAACGCCATCGCGGTCTATCTGAAGAGCCTGCCGGCCAGTCCTGATCAAGATCCAAAAGCGCCCGATGCGGCGGCGATGAAATCCGGCGAGCAAATCTATTTCGACTCCTGCACGGCCTGTCATCACGTACAGGGAAGAGGCAGCCCCAGACTGTTTCCGCCGCTTGCCGGAAGCGCATTGGCGCAGCAATCCGATCCTACCGGCCTGATCCATCTCATTCTTGCCGGTGGCCGCGCGGGGCCGACGCCCACAAGGCCGTCACCCACAGCGATGCCCTCTTTCGCGTGGAAACTGACCGACCAGGAGATCGCCGACGTCGCCACCTATATCCGCAACAGCTGGGGCAACCGCGCCGCGCCGGTTTCCGCCGGTTCCGTCGGCAAGCTGCGCAAATTGCTGTTTCTGCGGCATGCGATGGACCAGCGGCAACGCGCGGTGGATACCGGCGGTTGAGCCGCGGGCTGCGCGCGCAGCGCTGCGGCGTGAGCTGCCAAACCACATCGTAAACGCGTCTCGCGCAAATCGATGCAATTGCATCCTGCCCGGTTCAGCACCGTTCAACAGGTTTGCGAGAGAGTGGCCATGCCGGCGGACCCGCCTGCCGGTTTTGGCTGGGAGAACTTCCTTGAGCGATCTGCAAAACGCTGGACCGGGGGGCATGCATGTCTTGGTGCTGGCCTCGCAGAAGGGCGGCTCGGGCAAGACCACGCTTTCGGGCCATCTGGCTGTGGAAGCGGACAAGGCCGGCATCGGCCCCGTCGCGCTGATCGACACCGATCCGCAGGGCTCGCTGGCGCAATGGTGGAACGCGCGCGAGGCAACCACGCCCCACTTCGCGCAGGTGGGCGTGCTGGAACTGGGCGATGCGCTCGCCCATCTCGAAAAATCCGGCATCAAGCTCGTGGTGATCGATACGCCGCCCGCGATCACGGGCTCGATTTCGCGCGTCGTGGCGCATGCGGATCTGGTTCTGGTGCCGACGCGCCCCAGCCCGCACGATTTGCGCGCCGTGGGCGCCACGGTAGATATCGCGGAAAGTCACGGCAAGCCGCTGGTGTTCGTGGTCAACGGTGCAACCGCCCGTGCGCGCATCACCGGCGAAGCTGCGGTCGCGCTGTCGCAACACGGCACGGTGGCGCCCGTCACGCTGCATCATCGCGTCGACTTCGCGGCGAGCATGACGGACGGCCGCACGGTCGGCGAAGCGGCGCCCAAGTCGCAATCCTCGAAGGAAGTGCGCGACCTTTGGCTCTACGTGCAGGATCGCTTGTCGCGGCTGGTGCGCGACGCACGCATCGTGCCGGAGGAACGTCCGCAACACTTTGCGGTCAGCGCGCTCTCCGCGGACGAGGCGGAAGACGATATCGTGGACGTGGTGGAGCAACCCGAATGGGCACCGCCGGCGATGACTCAGAACGCGCCGCTTCCGCCGCTGTCGAAGCCTGCCAACGATCTGGTCGTGCCGTCGCAGGAGAAGCCCCCGTTTCCCGATGGCATCGACCGGCGCAGCGGTGCTCCCGATCGCCGCGCCGCGCATGTGTTCGGAGGCGGCGAGCGGCGCGCGCATTCTTTCGGGCGCCGCGCCACCGATCGGGTTGCGGGTCTTGAGAATGGAGGCGGGAGATGAGCCAGCCGCGATTTGCTCCCGTCACCGCCGAGCTTCTCGCCCGCAAGGGTGGAGCGACGCCGTCTGCCATGTCGCCGGCGCGCGTGGAGTTCGTAAGGCCCGTCGCGCCGCCGCGTCATGAGGAGCCGCGGATCGACCACGACCCAGACGCAGAGGCCCATCCGCTACAAGATCCCTCGCGCCCCAAGAAGCTCTTTGTCCCCATGACGCACCGCGAGCACGAACAGCTCGCGATCGTGGCGGTGAAGACAGGTCTCACGCGCCACCAGATCGTGCGCGATGCGCTCGAAATCTATATCGAGCAGCTCGCGCTCGACATGGGTGACGATTGTCCCTGCATCACCAGCGGCTTCGGCTGCCGTTCGGGCTGCGGATTCGGCTGAGCCCTAGCGGGCCGATTCCTGGAGAAGCTCCGCCATCTGATCGTGCCAAACCGCCGCCCAGGTATGCGTGCCATGGCCGTGCGTCTTGTCCGAGGTCGGGATCACCACGTATTTGATCCGCGGATTGCGCCTGGCGAGATCTTCGGCGATCCCTAGATCGGGCCGGTTGATGAAATCGTCGGCGGAATTCACCCACATCACGGGCGCCTTGATCGTTTCCAGCTTCTCTGACGGATCGTAGTCGCGCGACGATCCCACTTGATACAGTATATCGTTGGCGTCGAGCTCGGACATGTATTTCGCCACCGTGTCGGAGAGGTATTGGTCCGCTTCATCGCGGGTCGGATATTCCTTCTGCAGCTGATGGGCGGCGCTTCCCGCGATGATGAGCATGTCGGCGGCGACCCGCAGGCCTTGCTGCGGCTCGGTCTTGTAGTTGCCGTTGTCCCATTCGGGATCGCTGCGGATCGCGTCGATCACCATTTTGCGCCACATCCTGTTGCGCCCGGCAATCTGCGTCGGCTCGCAGGCGAGCGGCATCAGCGCGTCCATGAAATCGGGCCATGCTTCGCCCCACATGAAAGAATGCATGCACCCCATCGAGGTGCCCATGACGAGACGAAGATGGTTGACGTTCAGCCCCTTCGTCACCAGCAGATGCTCCGCCTCGACCATGTCGCGATAGTCGTATTGCGGGAAGGAGGCCTTCATGCCGTCGCTGGGCTTGGAGGATTTCCCGTGTCCGATGTCGTCGGGCAGGATGATGTAGTACTTCCTGATGTCGAGAAGGCCGCCCGGCGCGTAAAGCACGTCGGCGAATTGCGGGCGAAAGAACTGGTGTCCGCTTCCACCGGTGCCGTGCAGAATAAGCACGGCATTGGTCACCCGGCCTGACTTGTCGCGCACCGGCGCGCCCAGCGTCGTGTAGTGCAGGCGCAGAGCGTCGAGCGTTTCGCCGTCGTCGAATTTGAAATTCTTTACGACGTAGTCGCCTTCCTTGCTGGGCCAGTTGGTCTGAGCCCGGGCGATGGATGTCGTGCCGATAGCCAAGGCCGCGGCTGCGGCGAAGCCGATGATGGAACGCATGAAGGACTCCCCTTTTTATGGGAGCCATGTTCCCGCGAATGCGCTTTCGCGTCTATGCCTGAGACTGCGCTTCGCTGGCGCGCCGGGCCTTCACCGTGCCGGCGCGTTCGAGCTTGCCCCAGCCAACCGATGGTCCGCGGATCGCGGTCCAGATGGAGCGCACGACGACGTAATACATGATCTGGCGATAGCCGAAGCGCTGCAGCGGCAGCCACCAGAGCAGGCTCCAGCTTTCGCGCTTTTCCATCAGGAAGCCGAAGATCGCAGCGAGAAGATCGACCACCACGAACACCACGTAGTAGATGCCCACCGTCACGAGGTCGGTGTTCTGGAATTCCGCGCCATGCTCGAGATAGGCCACGCCCTGCCAGATCAATTGCCAGAGCAGAAGCAGATCGGCGAGCGGCGCGAAGGCGGTGAGCAGGATCTGGAACATCCACACCTGCGGCAGCGCGATGGTCCCGAGCGCGCCATAGCGCGGATTGAACGTCATGCTGCGGTATTTCCACAGGCACTGCAGCGTGCCGTACGCCCAGCGGAAACGCTGCTTGGCGAGGCCGCGCACCGTCGCGGGCGCTTACGTCCAGGCGGTGGCCGAACTGTCGAATACCACGCTGTAGCCCGCGCGCTGCACGGCAATCGTGAGATCCTGATCTTCCGCAAGCGTGTCGGACGGAAATCCGCCCAGTTCCAGCAGAACGCTCTTGCGCCACGCACCGACCGCACCGGGAATGACGGTCAACGTGCGCAGCGCCGCGAGAGCGCGGCGCTCCAGGTTCTGGGCGACGACGTATTCCAGTGCCTGCCAGCGCGTGATCATGTTGATCCGGTTGCCGACCTTGGCATTGCCCGCCACTGCGCCGATCTCGTCGTCGGTGAACCAGCGCACCAGCCGCGCGATGGTGTCACCGTCGAACTGCGTGTCGGCGTCCAGCGCGACCACGATGTCGCCGGTGGCGCGCGCCAGCGCAGTGTTGAGCGCGTTCGCTTTGCCGCCATTGGCGACGGAGATCAATTCGACCTTCGGATTGTTCGCAAAGTTCTCGGTGAGTACGTCGAAGGTCCGGTCCTTCGAGCCGTCGTCCACCACGATGATGTCGAGGTCCTTGTAGCCGCTCGTCAGGATGCCCCGCACAGTGTGGGTGATGACGTTTTCTTCGTTGTAGGCGGGGATGATGACGGAGACATGGAACGGTTCATCCACCGGCGCCTTGCCGTATTCGCGCCTTTCGCCGCGCCGGTTCCAGATGCTGAGACCCGCAAGGAAAATCAGCCGCGACACCCCGAGCCAGATGGCGGCCAGGAAGCAGATGTAGAGTACATGGCCCAAGGCGCTCAGCGTCAGGAACACGACGCGATCCGTCATCAGCGCGATGGTCGGCGGCAGCGGCGGCATCGCCTGATCCCGGGTCATATGCGCGAGCCTGGAGACGGTGGTGAACTGATAGCCTTCCGCCTTCAGCTTGTGGATGATCAGCGGCAACGCCTCCACGGTCTGCGAGCGATCTCCGCCGGCATCGTGCAGAAGGACGATGTTGCGCGGGCTGCTCGACTTGGCGCCATGAATCTGATCGAGCGTGCGCTGCACGATCTTCTTTACGCCGGGCAGTTCCCAGTCGACGGGGTCGACGTGTTCTCCGACGGCGATGTAGCCGAGGTTCTGCGCGACCTCCACCGGTGCGATCTGGTCGGCGTCCGTGGGTTCGGCATCGCCCAGATAGGGCGGCCGGAACAGACGAACGGAGCGTCCCGTCAGCGCTTCGAGCAGACGCTGCGTGGCGTTGAGCTCCAGCGAGACCGCTTCGGGCGGAATGTCGGACAGGTTCGGGTGCGTGTAGGTATGGCTTCCGATGTCGTTGCCGTCGTCGAGGATGCGCTCGACCAATCCCGGATTGGCTTCCGCATTGCTGCCGATGAGGAAGAACGTCGCCGGCACGTGATTTTCTTTGAGGATATCGAGAATCTGCGGCGTCCATTCGGGATCTGGGCCGTCATCGAAGGTCAGGGCGACCTGCTTCTTGGCTGCGCCGAACTGGCGGATCACATAGCCGGTCGGCAGCTTGGTGAAGCTCTCGTCGTCGATGTCTCCGAATTCCTTGTCGACTTCGAAGGTGCGGGCGCCTGCCTGCGGGTGCGCGACCACCTGAAAGATTTCGCCAGAGCCTTCGTAGTCGATCTCCTCGATGACCGGGATATGGTGAAGCTGATCCGGCGCGGGCGAGCCATAAGGCTTGCCCATCACATACCAGATGGACGGGTCTTCGCTGCCCAGACGCCAGACGGCATAGCCGGCAGGCTGATAGATGTCGGCGGCATGAATCTGGTTGTAGGCGGTCACCGCGTCGAGGAACCACACATCGTGCTTGGTGCCGTCGTCTTCGACATATGAGAAGTGTGGGTTGTTCGTCGCATCGTCGAAGACGATCTGCGCGTCGGAGTCGTGCGCGGCGATAACGGCTTCCTCGAATGCGAGGCTGTCCACGTCGCCGCCGTTCCAGTCATACGCATAGGATCCGAGCGCGATGATCGTCTTCGCAGGGTTCAGGACTTTCATGCGCTTGTCGATGATGTTCTCGAACCAGGATTGTCCCGCGATGCTGCCCGGCGCATTGGGCGTGGTGTGTTCGTCGTACGCCATGAGCATCGTGTAATCGACATCATTGGCGAATGCGGCCCACGGCCATTTGTCGTTGGCGACGGGCGACGCAAGCACGACGATCCAGCCATGCGGCTTGAACGCGGTACGCAGCTTGCGCAGGAACATGCCGTAATTGTCGTTGGCGGTATCCGGCATGGCTTCCAGATCCATCACCACCCCGTCCAGCTTGCGCTGGGTCAGATAGGCGGTGAGCTGCTTGACCAGCGCCTCGCTGCGTTTGGGATCGGCGAGAAGCGCCGCCATGCCTTTGCCGTCCCACACGCCCAGCGTCGCGTTCTGCACGACCGGCAATATCGCCACGCTCTTCTTGTTTCGCCGGATGAGGTCGTAGACCCGCTGGTTGAATCCGTCCTTGAAGGTGAGTTGCGGTCCCTGGAGGCTTACCCAGGTGGGCATCACCCAATCGAGATTGGGAAGCGCCACGCGCAGGGAATCGAAGGCGGACGCTTCCCAGTTCGGGAAGAAGGCGGTCGACAGCGGGCGGCCCGATTGCGGGAGCAATGTGGAGGCGGCGGCCTTGCGATGTTCGCGCGCCCGGGCAAGGCGGCGGGCCCGCTGGCGCTCGGCCTTGCGGATGCGGGCGGCTTCGGCCAGCTGTTCGGCCGATTTCAGAAGTCCCGGCGCGACCGCCTTGTTCTCCAGCTCGGGGACGTGGATGGCGGTAATGCGGCCCGGCAGGTCGAGGATGGCTTCCTTGGGCACGGCGACCAGCGTGGCCACAAACGCGCCGCCCAGAACCACGCTCGCCACGACCGCGATCCAGCCAATGAGCGATATGCGCGCGGCCCGCTTGCCGGTGGCGTCGAAAAAGATCGGCTTCTTTGCCATGATGCTCTGACCGGCTTTGCCGGGCGACCCGCCTTTACTTTACTTCAGTTCCGATTCGAAAACCCAAGGACCGGATGACGCTGGCATCCCAACAAACAGCCGCCAAGCTGACCGCGGGGGTTATCTTCGCCGGATTTGTCTTTTCTTTGGCGGCCAATCTGCCGGGCCATATGTCTTTCGACTCCGTCATCCAGCTCCTGGAAGGGCGGACGATGGCATATGCCGGGTGGCATCCCCCCATAACCTCCTGGCTCCTGGGCCTTCTCGACGCGATTTTGCCCGGAACGGCGCTGTTTGTAGCCCTGAACACCCTTCTTATCTATGGCAGCCTGTGGGTGCTGGTCCGGCTCGCGGGGCAGTCTTCCTGGACGGCGGCGCTGATCGCGCTACTGGCCGCGGCGACGCCTCAATATCTGATTTATCCCGGCATCGTCTGGAAGGATGTCCTGTTTTCGGCCACCGCCGTTGCCGGCTTCCTGGCCATCGCATGCGCCGCGCACTCCTGGTCGCGCATCTACATCCGCGCCGCGTGGCTTGCCCTTGCGCTTGTTCTTCTGGTTGTTGCCGCGCTGGCCCGACAGAATGGAATATTGTTCATGTTGGGTGGCGTGGCAGCGTTCGCATGGGTGGCGAGGCTGCGCGGCGCACTCGATTGGCGCGCCACCGCGATCCGCGGCGGATATGCATTTCTGGCGGCGATCGTTCTTTTGACGGCAGTCAATGTGGCGTTGGGGACGCGACTTACCAAGGAGTTCGGCGGCGCGCGTCAGTTCCGGCTGCTTCAAGCCTACGATCTCATCGCCGTGCTGTCCGCGAAGCCGGATCTGGTTCTTCCAACGCTCGACAAACAGGACCCGACGCTATCGCAGGAAATGCGGACCGATGGAGTGCGTCTCTACACGCCGCAGCGCAACGATACGCTTGCGAGTTCGGCGCCATTGCAGGCGGCGCTCGCCGCGATATCGCCCTCCGTGCTGCGCACGCAATGGTTCGGCGTTCTTCTGCATCACCCGTGGCTTTATCTCTCGTCGCGCGCGGACATGTTCTATTGGGTGGTGTTCACGCCCGACATCAACAAATGTTTGCCGTTCACGGTCGGCATTCAGGGGCCGCAGGACGAACTGGACCAGCTCAATATCGATCCGCGCTGGGACGATCGCGATATCTGGCTGCAGAACTACGGCGATGCCTTCGACGGCACGCCGGTCTTCCAGCATGGCATCTATCTACTGCTGGCGCTGATCGCCGCCATCATCCTGCTTCGCCGCCGCCGCGGCATCGACGTCGCGATCGGCATGTTGCAACTCTCCGCGCTTGTCTACACGGCGAGCTTCTTCTTCATCTCACTGGCCTGCGACTATCGCTATTTGTACGCGGTCGATCTCAGTGCCGTCGCGGGCTGGTTCTATCTGGCCCAGGGCTGGCACTGGCCCGAAATCCGGTTGCGCGCGGCGCTCGCCCGGCTGCATGAACGGCGCACGTAGAAAATCGCGACAATTCCGACAAATTTCCCCACATCCCTTCTGATATTGAGCAGCCTTGGCAGTCTGCGCGCGGCCAGATTGTGTGGAGCGGGAGTAACGATCGCGCGTTGAAGGAGCGCAGGCGGATATTGGCTTCGTCGCAAGGGCAGTTCGGGCCCTGTGCCTAAATTGCTGATATCTCAGCGGGAATTCGGGTGGACGACAGAACCACGCAAGGTGGCCCTGCGCCGGTCACGACCGGGCAGCGGCTCAGGGAGCGAGCGGCCAATGTCGGACGCTGGGCGGACGCGCACATCCCCGGCGGCCAGCGGATTTTCTGGATCGTATTGGCTCTGCTGTTGCTGGTCCTGATCATCTGGGCCATCCGGCCGGGACCCGACGCGGGCAACCAGCGCAGACGCTTCAATCAAGGCCCGATGCCCGTGGGCGTGGCACAGGCGCGATCCGGCGATATCGACATCACGTTGAATGCTTTGGGAACGGTCACTCCGCTCGCGACCGTCACCGTGCGCCCCCAGGTCAGCGGCCAGATCCTCCGCTTCGACGTGCAGGAAGGGCAAATGGTGAAGGCCGGCGACGTGCTGGCCGAAATCGATCCGCGCACCTTCCAGGCCGCCGTGGATCAGGCGCAGGGTGTTTTGCAGAAAGATCAGGCCGCGCTGCAGAACGAGCGCCTCGACCTGACGCGTTATCGCAACCTCGCCAAGCTCAATGCCATTGCAGGCCAGACGGTCGCCACCCAGGCCGCGCTGGTGAAACAGGACGAAGGCATCGTGAAGTCCGACGCCGCCAATCTCGATAGCGCGCGCATCAATCTGCAATACACGAAGATCACATCGCCCGTGGCCGGACGCGTCGGCCTGCGGCAGGTCGACGTCGGCAACCTCGTCCAGAGCGGCCAGACGAACGGCGTGATCGTCGTCACGCAGCTGCAACCCATCTCCGTTCTCTTCGCCATACCCGAGGACAACGTCGACTCCATCATGGCGCAAGTGAACGGCGGCAGGACGTTGCGCGTGGACGCCTATGACCGATCGCAGACGATCAAGCTTGCCACCGGCACATTGTCCACCGTGGACAACCAGATCGACACCACCACGGGCACGGTCAAGCTGCGCGCGAGTTTCAACAACGAGGACAACAAGCTCTTCCCGCAGCAATTCGTGAACGTCCGCCTGCTGGTGCGCACGTTGCACGGTCAGACCATCGTCCCGAGCTCCGCGATCGAGCGCGGCGCCTCCGGCGCGTTCGTATTCGTCGTCAATCCCGACAAGACGGTGAGCATGCGCACGGTGACTCTGGGCGCCGCGCAGGATGACAATCAGGCCGTCGCCAAGGGCCTGAAGCCCGGCGATACCGTTGTCACCGACGGCGCCGACAGATTGCGGGATGGCGCCGAGGTTCAGGTTCCGAACAGCAAGGGCAAACAGATCGCCGCGCCTTCGGCGGCGCCGGCGGGATCGAACGTCACCGGGGATGCGCGCGCCAAGCGCCGGGCCGCGATGGCCGCCGCGATGAAGCAATATTGCAGCGCCGACCTCGCGAAATACTGCCCCGGCATCAAGCCGGGTTTGCCCGAAGCGCGCCGCTGCTTTTTCCAGAACCGCGACAATTTCAGCGACGACTGCAAGAACGCGCTCGCGAAATTGCGCCGCGGTGGCCATCGCGGTGGCGGAGGCGGCGGCGGGCCGTAGGGCTCGACGCCTCGCGCGCCGCCATGAATATCTCCCAACCCTTCATCGTCCGTCCCGTCGCGACATCGCTTCTGATGATCGCGATCATGATCGTGGGCGCGGTCGGTTTCGGGTTTCTTCCGCTATCCGCGTTGCCGGAGGTCGATTATCCGACGATCCAGGTCCAGACCTTCCTGCCGGGCGCGAGCCCGGAGGTGATGACGACTTCGGTGACGGCGCCCCTGGAGCGGCAATTCGGCCAGATGCCCGGCCTCAAGGAGATGTCGTCCGCGAGTTCGGCGGGCGCTTCGGTCGTTACATTGCAATTCGATCTGAGCCTGAGCCTCGATATCGCCGAGCAGGAGGTTCAGGCCGCCATCAATGCTTCCGGCAACCTTCTGCCGCAAACGCTTCCCGCGCCGCCGATCTATGCGAAGGTGAACCCGGCCGACGCGCCGGTGCTCACCATCGCGCTCACCTCCCGGACGATGAAACTGACCGATGTCGAGAACCTCGCGGAAACGCGGGTCGCGCAGAAGATCTCGCAACTCTCCGGCGTCGGCCTCGTCACCATCAATGGCGGGCAGCGGCCCGCGGTTCGCATTCAGGCGAACATCCAGGCGCTGGCCGCCTACGGATTGAACATCGACGATTTGCGCTCGACCGTCGCCAACGCAAATTCCACCGCGCCCAAGGGCAGCTTCGACGGCAAGACGCGTTCCTACACCATCAACTCCAACGACCAGCTTCAAAGCGCGGACGACTACCGCGATATCGTCATCGCCTACAAGAACGGCGCGCCGGTGCATCTTTCCGACGTCGCGACGGTGGTGGAGAGCGCGGAGAACACGAAGCTCTCGAGCTGGATGAACACCACGCCGGCGATCCTGCTCAATGTCCAGCGCCAGCCAGGCGCCAACGTCATCGACGTGGTTGATCGCATCAAGGCCATGTTGCCGCAGATCGAGGCGGGACTTCCCGCAGCCATCGACGTTCATGTCCTTACCGATCGCACCACCACGATCCGCGCCTCCGTGTCCGATGTGGAGTTCGAGCTGACGCTGGCCGTGGCCCTTGTCGTGCTCGTGATCTTCCTTTTCCTGCGCAATATCCCCGCCACCATCATTCCGAGCCTCTCGGTGCCGCTGTCGATCGTGGGCACTTTTGCGGCGATGTACCTGCTGGGCTTCAGCCTGAACAATCTTTCGCTGATGGCGCTCACCATCGCATCCGGCTTCGTCGTCGACGACGCCATCGTGATGATCGAGAACATTTCGCGATATCTGGAGGCCGGCGAGACGCCATTGAACGCGGCGCTGAAGGGCGCGGGCGAAATCGGCTTCACGATCGTGTCGCTGACCATCTCGCTGATCGCCGTTCTGATTCCGCTGCTCTTCATGCAGGAAGTGGTCGGGCGGCTGTTCCGCGAATTCGCCGTCACGTTGGCGATCACCATACTGATTTCGGCTGTCGTTTCGCTCACTCTTGTGCCCATGCTCTGCGCCAAGCTTCTGCGTCACCGCGACCAGGCCAGGCAAAGCAGCTTCTCCCGCAAGACGCAGGAGTATTTCGACCGCGTCATCGCCGAATATGATCGCCTGCTGAAGTGGGTGCTGGACAACCAGGCGCTGACGCTCCTCGTGGCGGCGATCACGCTGGCGGTGACCGTCCTGCTCTACATCGTCATCCCCAAGGGCTTCTTCCCGCTGCAGGATACCGCCCTCGTCCAGGGCATCACGCAGGCGGGCCCGACCGTCTCCTTTTCGGAAATGGCGCGCCGCCAGAATGCGCTGGCCGAAGTCCTGCTCAAGGATCGCGACGTCGTCAGCCTGTCCTCGTTCATCGGCGTGGACGGCACCAACAACACGCTCAACAGCGGGCGTTTCCTGATCAATCTGAAGCCCAAGAACGCCCGGGCGGGCGATATCACCGATACCATTCGTCGCCTCAATCGCGAAGCGCGCGGCGTGGCCGGCATCTCGCTGTTCATGCAGCCTGTGCAGGATCTGACGATCGATTCCAACATCAGCCGCGGTCAATACTCCTTCGTGCTCGGGTCGGCCGCGACATCCGACCTCGACCTGTGGGTGCCCAAGTTGCTCGCGCAACTCGATCGGCAGAGCGACATCGAGAACGTCTCGACGAACTACCTCGACAAGGGGCTGTCCGCCTTTGTGGCGATCGACCGCGACACCGCCGCGCGGTTCGGCATAACCGCAGCCACGATCGACAACGCGCTCTACGACGCTTTCGGGCAGCGCATTGTCTCCACCATCTTCACGCAATCCAACCAGTACCGCGTGATCCTGGAAGCCGATCCCGACATCCAGAACTCGGTCAAATCGCTCGACGACATCTATCTGCCTTCCGCCGGCGGCGGTCAGGTGCCGCTCAGCGCCATCGCCTCGATCAAGGAGCAGCCGGTTCCGCTGGAGCAGGACCACATCGGCCAGTTCCCCTCCGCCACGATATCCTTCGACGTTGCCGCAGGTGCCTCCTTGGGCGCGGCCGTGGATTCCATTCAGAAGGCGGAGCGCGACATCGGGCTTCCCGCCGGCATCAACACCAGTTTCGAAGGGTCGGCACTCGCGTTCCAGTCCGCGCTTTCCAACGAACTCCTGCTCATCCTGGCCGCCATCGTGACGGTCTATATCGTTCTCGGCGTTCTATACGAAAGCTACATTCATCCCATCACGATCCTTTCGACATTGCCTTCCGCCGGGGTCGGCGCGCTGCTTGCGCTCATGCTCGTCGGCGACGATCTCGATATCGTCTCCATCATCGGCATCGTCCTGTTGATCGGCATCGTGAAGAAGAACGCCATCATGATGATCGATTTTGCGCTGGAAGCGGAACGCGAGGAAGGCAAGGCGCCGCGCGAAGCCATCCATCAGGCGGCGCTTCTCAGGTTCCGCCCCATCCTGATGACGACGGTCGCGGCGATCTTCGGCGCATTGCCCCTGATGCTGGGCACCGGCACCGGCTCGGAGCTGCGCGAGCCTCTCGGCGTCACGATCGTCGGCGGCTTGCTGGTCAGTCAGTTGCTGACCCTGTTCACCACGCCCGTCATCTATCTCTATTTCGACCGGTTGGGCCGCCGCTTCCGCGGTGAAGCGCCGTGAACATTCCCGGGCTCTTCATCGCACGGCCGATCGCGACCACGCTGCTCACGATCGGGCTGGCCTTGTCGGGTATCGTGTCGTTCTTCCTGCTGCCCGTGTCGCCGTTGCCCAATGTCGATTATCCGACGATCTCGGTCAGCGCGACGATGGCGGGCGCAAGCCCCGAAACCATGTCGACCAGCGTGGCGACGCCGCTGGAGCGCCATCTCGGCTCGATTGCCGACGTGACCGAGATGACGTCGCAAAGCTCGGTCGGCTCCACCCGCATCACGCTGCAATTCGGCCTTGATCGTGACATCGACGGAGCGGCGCGCGACGTGCAGGCGGCAATCAACGCGGCGCGCGCCGATCTGCCGACCGCGCTGCGCAGCAACCCGACCTATCACAAGGTCAATCCGTCCGAAGCGCCGGTCCTGATCCTGGCGCTCACATCCGATACGTTGAGCACCGGCCAGATCTACGATTCCGCCTCCACCGTTCTTCAGCAAAAGCTTTCGCAGGTCGACGGCGTGGGCGAGGTGGATATCGGCGGGAGTTCGCTTCCGGCGGTGCGCGTGGAGCTCAATCCACGCGCGCTCTTCAAATACGGCATCGGCCTTGAAGATGTGCGTGCCGCGCTGTCGGCCGCCAATGCCAACAGTCCCAAGGGCGCAGTGGAGCAGGGCGCCCGCCGTTATCAGATATACGTCAACGACACGGCCACGGCGGCGAACGATTACAAATCCCTGATCGTGGCGTATCGCAACGGCGCGGCAGTGCGCCTGTCCGACGTCGCAACGGTATCCGATGGCGTGGAGAACGTGCGCAATTTGGGACTTGCGGATGGCAAGCCGGCGGTGCTGGTCATCCTTTACCGCCAGCCCGGCGCAAACGTCATCAACGTGGTGGACAATATTTACGCGCTGCTTCCCGAACTTCAGGCGTCGATTTCGCCCAACATCAAGATCACGCCGACCAACGACCGCACGACCACGATCCGGGCCTCGCTCCGCGACGTGGAATTCACCATGTTGATCTCCGTTGCGCTCGTGGTGCTGGTGGTTTTCCTCTTTCTGCGCAATGTGCGCACCGCGCTGGTGCCCAGCGTGGCCGTGCCGCTTTCGCTGATCGGCACGTTCGGCGCGATGTACCTGCTGGGATTCAGTCTCGACAACCTTTCGCTCATGGCGTTGACCGTCGCCACCGGATTCGTCGTCGACGACGCCATCGTGGTGCTCGAAAACGTCACGCGCCATGTCGAAGCCGGGATGCCGCGATTGCAGGCCGCGGTTCAGGGCGCCCGCGAGGTGAGCTTCACGGTGCTTTCCATGAGCGTGTCGCTCATCGCCGTGTTTCTTCCCATTCTTCTGATGAGCGGGCTGGTCGGCCGGCTGTTCCACGAATTTGCGCTCACGCTCTCCGTCGCGGTGCTGGTGTCGCTGGTCATTTCGCTCACGACCACGCCCATGATGTGCGCCTTCCTCGTGCGCCAGCATGACGACGGCCGTGAAAGCCAGGTCATGCGAAGCGCCGAACGCAGTTTCACGGTCGCGCACCGCATCTACGACCGCTCGTTGCGCTGGGCGATCGACAATCCGGGCACCATCATGCTGATCCTGCTGCTGACGGTGTGTCTGAACGTCTATCTCTTCGTTATCGTGCCAAAAGGGTTTTTTCCGCAGCAGGACACCGGCCGGCTGATCGGCGGCATTCGCGGCGATCAGAGCATTTCGTTCCAGGCGATGGAGGTGAAATTCCGCCAGTTCATGAGCGTGGTGGGCAAGGATCCGGCGGTGGAAAGCGTCGTCGGCTTCACCGGCGGCGGCAGCGGCCGGGGTGCGACGAATTCCGGATTCATGTTCGTCGCTCTGAAACCGCGATCCGACCGCGACGTGACCAGCGACGGCGTGATCGAACGGTTGCGCGGAAAGCTTTCCGGCATTTCAGGCGCCCGGCTGTTTCTTTCCGTGCCGCAAGACATCCGCGCGGGCGGACGCCAGAGCAATTCGCAGTACCAGTACACCATCCAGGCCGATACCCTCGATGAGCTGAACCAGTGGGTGCCCAAGATCACCGATGCGCTTCAGGACGTACCGGAACTCGAAGACGTGAACTCGGACCGGCAGGACAAGGGCCTTGAAGTCGAGCTCGCGATTGACCGGTCAACGGCGGCGCGCCTCGGCGTGAGCCTCACCCAGATCGACAACACCCTCTACGATGCGTTCGGGCAGCGCCAGGTTTCGACGATCTACAACGCGCTCAATCAGTACCACGTGGTGATGGAGGTCGCGCCGGAGTTCTGGCAAAGCCCCGAGACGCTGAAAGACATCTATGTGAGCACGGCGGCTGCGCCCGCAAGTGGAACGCAGGCCACCGGCGCCGTCGCCGGCACCACCGTGGTATCCACTGCTTCGGCCCGAAGCGCGGCGCAGATCGCGTCGGACTCCGTTCGCAACCAGCAGCTCAACGCCCTGACGAACAGCGGGCGTGGCGGCGCGTCGGCAGGCTCCTCCGTCAGCACGTCGCAGGAAACGATGGTGCCGCTTGCGGCATTCAGTTCGTTCGGCCCCGGCACGACACCGCTCTCCATCACTCATCAGGGGCCGTTCGTTGCCACGACCTTCTCCTTCAATCTTCCCGAAGGAGAGTCGCTGGGCGCGGCCACGGATGCGATCGACCGGACAATGGCCGGCCTGCACGTTCCCATCTCCGTGCACGGCGAATTCGCCGGAACGGCGAAAGTCTTTCAATCCTCGCTGGCCGACGAGCCGCTACTGATCCTGGCGGCCATCGTCGCGGTCTATATCGTGCTGGGCATTCTCTACGAGAGCTACATCCACCCGATCACCATCCTGTCGACTCTGCCGTCGGCGGGTGTCGGCGCCGTTTTTGCGCTCCTGCTCTTCAAGACGGAATTCAGCCTGATCGCGCTGATCGGCGTGATCCTCCTCATCGGCATCGTGAAGAAGAACGCCATCATGATGATCGACTTCGCGCTGGACGCGCAGCGCGCGGGCGGCTTGAACGCGCACGACGCCATCTACAAGGCCTGCATGCTGCGATTTCGCCCGATCATGATGACAACGCTCGCCGCCATGCTGGGGGCGCTTCCGCTGGCGCTCATCAGCGGCGACGGTGCCGAACTGCGTCAGCCTTTGGGCATCTCGATCGTGGGTGGTTTGGCCGTCAGCCAGCTGCTCACATTATACACAACACCTGTTGTATATCTCTATCTCGAGGATTTCCGGGTACGGTGCCGTACAGCCTGGCTGCGCTGGTACAATGGAGTGATGGGCGACGTGCGGGCCGGGCCAGCCTGATCCGCCGGCCTTGCGATCGAAGTCGCGACGGAATTTCCCTCTTTATTCCAATGGCTTGCTTCGATTTACAACGCCGTAATGGAGGCGGGCAGAGCTAAAGGGCTGGAACTCAATCGAGAAGTTAGGGATTTGTGAACCCTTTTGTTGCTTGGCCCTGACCCCGGCTGGTAGCCTCACGGTGGGTAATGTCTCGGGAGTTTTCTCCCGATGGTTCGGGGGCAAGCTTGGGGTTCGGGCTATCTTGCTGGCAGGCCGCGACGCGGTTTTGCGCGCTCACAATAATGTGTGTGGCTTGCGCCATGGCTTTCGGCGCGGCCCCAGCTGTGGCCGCGCCGCCCGTGACTCTGCCCGGCGCCGTGCAGCCCGGGCATGACCGTCCTCTTCCCCAACCCGAAGCACCGCCGGCACATGCTTTCGACTTCAGCGTCGAGGCGCCGCATCGCTCGCCGGTGCCGCGCGCGGTCGACGAGATCAAATTCAAGCTGGTCGATATCCACATCGTGGGCGCCAAGACGCTGCCCGCATCCCAGTTCCGTCCGCTCTACCAGGGCATGATCGGGAAAGAAATTTCGCTGGCGAACATTTTCGATGTCGCCGACGGAATCGAAAAGCAATATCGCGATGCCGGTTATCTTCTGGTCCGCGCCTATGTCCCGCCCCAGCATGTGAGCGACGGCATCTTCACCATCAACGTCGTCGAAGGTTTCGTCGAGAATACATCGGTGCAAGGCGCCGATCCGAAAACGCAGCGCATCGTGAAATCCTACATGGATCCGGTGTTGCATGAGCGGCCATTGCGGCTGGCGACCATCGAACGCGCGCTGCTGATGTCGAACGACGTTCCGGGCATCGCGGCCACCGGCGTGTTGCGTCCTTCGGTGGGCGTTCCCGGCGCGTCAGACCTCGTGGTGACGATAACCCAGCCCGAAATTACCGGCGGTCTTTCGGCCACCAATCGCGGCTCGCATTTCTCGGGCATTTGGACCGTGACCGGGAACGCGGAATACAACGGTATCTTCGGCGGAGACGAGCTCGACGCCGCGGTGACTGTCGCGCCCCACGCGTTGCAGCAACAGGCCTCGGGCCAGTTGCGCTATCGCACGGCGCTGGGCTCCGACGGTCTGGTCGGAAGCCTCATGGGCGCGGTCAGCCATGGCGCGCCGAGCGGCTCCATCGCGGGCGCGCAAATCCGCACCGACAGCTGGGCCGTCGGCCCGCGCCTGAGCTATCCCTTCATCCGCACGCGCGACGAGACACTTTCGATCGATGGCGGCTTCACCGTCCAGGAAGCGAAAGTCAAAATCCTGGGCACGCCTGTCAGCCATGACAGTTGGCGCGTCCTCGATGTGGGACTGACCTATTCGAGCAGGGATTTCCTGTCGGGCAGCTTCTCCTCGACGCTGGACGTCGCGCAGGGCCTTCCGATCTTTGGCGCGTCGTCGAATCATTCGCCGAACCTGTCCCTGTTCGGCCGCAGCGTCTTCACCAAGGTCACGGGGCTGGCGCGTTACACCAACACCAGCCTGTTGCCGGAGCATTTCAGCTTTGCGATCACCGGAACCGGGCAGTACGCGGCGGACCCGCTGATCACCGGCGAGCAATTGCTGTTCGGCGGCACGCAGATCGGACGCGGCTATGACCCGGGCGCGATCACCGGCGACAGCGGCATCGGCGGCAGCTTCGAGCTTCGCTACGACACCCACTACGCCGATTGGAATATCAGCGACATCCAGCCTTACGCGTTCTTCGATGCCGCAAAGGTTTGGAATCGCGCGCGCCCGCCGGCCGCGGGTATTCCGCTCGGGGATTTCTCCATCGATTCCACCGGCATCGGCGTGCGCTTCTGGCTGCCTTACAACATTTATTGGGACATCGAAGGCGCGCGCACGCTGCACGCCGTTCCCGGCAGCGACAACGGCAAGACCACGACCAAGCTGCTCACCGATATAGCGATCACGTTCTGAGTCGAGGAACCTGACCCATGAAAAAACCCGGTTCCAAAATCCTCCACGGCCTGCTGATGGCGACCAGCGGTCTTGTCGCCTCCACGGTCGTTGCATCGACCGCTGCGGTTGCCGGCGGCGGCCCGACCGGCGGTTCCGTCGTGGTCGGCAGCGCGACCATCGTGAATGCGAGCCCGACGCAGACAGTGGTGAACCAGTCGAGCAAGAAAGCGCTCATCAACTGGAACAGCTTCTCGATCCCCACCGGCTCGTCGGTGAAGTTCAACCAGCCCGGCAGCAAGTCGCTTGCGGTCAACCGCGTCACCGGCCCCAACGCCTCCACGATCGACGGCCAGCTGCTGGCGAACGGCAATGTCTGGCTCATCAACGCCAATGGCGTTCTCTTCGGCAAAGGCAGCCAGGTGAACGTCGGCGCGCTGCTGGCGACAACGTCGGACATCACCGACAGCGATTTCAAGAACGGCAACTATGCGTTCCAGCCGGCAGCCAATCCCAACGCTGGCGTCGTCAACAAAGGCACGATCATCGTCAATGGCGGCGGTTCGGCGATTCTCTCCGCGCCGCATGTCTCCAACGAAGGCCTGATCCAGGCGGATCTGGGCACGGTGGTCCTCGGCGGCGCGAAGGCGTTCACCGTCGATATGGATGGCGACAATCTCCTGCGCTACGAAATCACGGCGCCCGTTTCCGATGCGCCGAGCACCCCCGGCGGCGTCGCTGCGGCGTTGGTGTCGAACTCCGGCGCGATCGAGGCGGCCGGCGGGCATGTGATCATGACGGCGCGCGCGGCCCAAAGCGTGCGAGACAATGCCATCAACAACACCGGCATGATCGAAGCCAATTCCGTCTCCGTCCATAATGGTGAAATCGATCTGGACGCCGGGCCGGACGGCACCGCCAACGTCGCCGGCACGCTCTCCGCGGCGGGCAACGCACCGGGACAAACCGGCGGCGCGGTGAATGTCACCGCCGGAACGGTGACCGTGGCCGACGGCGCGAAGATCGACGTCTCCGGCGCGGCGGGCGGTGGAACGGCGCAGATCGGCGGCGGTCTGCACGGACAAGGGCCGCTGGCGCATGCCAACACCGTCACGGTGGGCACCGCAACGATCGTTGCCGACGCCACGGCGAAAGGGAACGGCGGCACCGTCGCGGTTTGGTCCGATGGCGCAACAAGCTTCGCAGGTTCGGTCAGCGCCAAGGGCGGCGCACAAGGCGGCAATGGCGGCCAGGTCGAAACCTCCGGTCACACACTGGGCGTCGCGTCTTCCGCGAAGGTCGATACCTCGGCGCCTTTGGGGCTGAGCGGCGACTGGCTGCTGGATCCGACGAACTTCCTGCTGACAAGCAACACCACGCAGGGCGCCTGCTCCGCGGGATCGTCTTGCGTGAACGTCGCCACCATCATCTCGAATCTGGCTTCGACGGACGTCACCGAATCCACCACCGACGGCACGCTGACGCTCGACACGAATTCCGACATCATCTGGAACAGCAATCACTCGCTGTCTTTGTTGTCCGCCGGCGACATGACGATCGGCTCGAACATCCAGAACGCCGGCACGGGCAATGTCACGCTGATCGCGGGATGGGACGGCACGACAAGCAGCTTCTCGCCCACCATGGCCGCAGGCGTCTACGGGCATGGCAATGCGGGCAACATCACGCTCACATCGGGCGAGGGCTATCTTTCGGTCGGCAGCGCCGGCGGACAAACGCTGGTCGCGGGCTACGACATCACGTTGAACGCGCCCAGCGCGATCACCCAGATCGGTTATTTCGGCGCCGGCCATGGAAACATCGCCGTGCTGGCCGCGGACAATCTGACCTTGGCGGCGGGCGAAGGCGTGACCGGCACCGAGCAGATCGGCAACGGCGCCATCGACGGTTCTATGCCGGGCAATGTCAGCGGCGACATCTATATCAATGTCGTCAACGACACCGAGGTCGTGAACAGCAACACCACCCGCACGGCCTATATCGGCAACACCGCCCCGAATGGCTCGACCGAGACCGGCAACGTCACCGTGATCACCGGTTTCGGCAATTTCGACGGCACCTATTTCAACAACGACCTGGGCGACGAAAACGGCGCGGGCGGGGACGTGTTCATCGGCTTCACCGATTCGAGCGGCGACGATTTTACCTGGACCATGGGGGACTACGACAGCTCGCACAATTTCACGATCGCGGCGGCTTCAAACCTGGAAATCACCGGCGATATCGTCAATGCCGGCACAGGCAATGTGACCGTGATTGCGGGCTGGGACGGCCAAACAACCGACCCCACCGCGCTTGCGGAGTTGGACGTCGCCAATGCGACGACCTATGGCCAGAACGACGGTACCGTCACGGTGCAGGCGAGCGGTGGATCCGCCTCCATCGGCAGCGCCGGCGGCGTCACCACCGTCGCCGGATATTCCGTCACGGTGGACGGAGAAGATGGCGCCGCGCAGATCGGCTACTGGGGAGCGGGCGGCGGCGACATCAACGTGTTGTCCAAGACGGATGTCACGGTGGAGGCCGGTTCGGACACCGGTGAATTCGCCCAGATCGGAAATGGCGGCGCTTTCGATCCGAACAATACCGGCAATACGGGCAATACCGGCAACATCACCGTCATCGCGCTAAACGACGTGTTGCTGACCGGCGGAGAAGGCGCCGGGGCCTATGCGCAAATCGGCAATGGCGGCGGCGTCTACGACGAAGAAAGCGGCATCGGCCTCACGGGCAGCGCCACCGGCGAGATTTCCATAACCGCGGGCGGGAATGTCACGGCCGAGGGTTACGACGCGGAGGTGTTCGGATCCGACGGTTATGCGCAGATCGGAAACGGCGGAGAGGACTATAGCGGTCCTGCCAGCGGAAACATCACGGTCAACGCGTATGGCGACGTCAATGTCTGGGGCGGCACCGATGGCGCCTTCGCACAGATCGGCCACGGCGGAAGCGGCTATGACGGCACGGCGAGCGGCAACGTCTCGGTCACGGCGTCGAACGGCCGCGTCGATCTCCAGGGCGGCGACGAGATCGGCGACGACTCCAACGCCTTCGGTTATGCCCAGATCGGCAACGGCGGCGATGGCGCCAACGGCACCATCAGCGGCGATGTCACCGTTATCGCGGCAACTTGCATCAATCTGGATGCCGGCCAGGATTCCGCATTCGTCCAGATCGGCAATGGCGGAGAGAACGCAAGCGGCGCCTTCGGTGGAAACATCAGCGTCACAGCCGGCAACGATATCAGTCTGTCGGGCGGCGACGGCGACGCTTATGCACAGATCGGTCATGGCGGTCTGCAGAATGGCGACGGTGGCGCGTCATCGCCCGAGACAAGTGGCGACATCACGGTTCATGCGGACGGCACGGTCTCGCTCGAAGGCGGCAGTGGCGACGCTTACGCCCAGATCGGCCACGGCGGCGCATTCGACTATTCCGAGAGCCAGCCGGGCGGAAGCGCGACCGGCAATATTTCCGTCACCGCCGGCAATCTCACGACTGTCAGCGACATCACGCTCGCCGCGGGCGAGGGCGATTATGCTTATGCCCAGATCGGCAATGGCGGCGACAGTTCCACCAGCACGAACTCCGGGAACATCGTCGTCAATGCCACGGGCTCGGTTTCGCTCACGGGCGGAAGCGACTACGCGCAGATCGGCAACGGCGGATATTTCTCGCAGGCCAGCACCGGCGACATCACCGTTACGAGCGGCGACGGCGACATCACGCTGACGGCGGGCAATCTGTATGCGCAGATCGGCAACGGCGGCGAGGACCTGCAAGGGGACGTCAGCGGCAACATCAGCGTCATCTCCGGGGACAATATCTCCATCACGGGAAGCGATGATAATGGCCAGAGCAGCGGCTATGCCCAGATCGGCAATGGCGGCGAAGTCCAAACCGACCCCGCGGCGTCCGGAAATATCACGGTCGTTGCTGGCGGCGATCTGACGCTGACGGGCGGGGAAGGTTATGCCCAGATCGGCAATGGCGCTGAGGCCTATTTCGGCAACGTCAGCGGCAACATTTCGATCGACGTTGCGGGCAATACGACCTTCGTGACAGATAGCGACAGCGTGTGGATAGGCAACTACACGGGCAACGGCAGCGAAAGCGGCGATGTCAGCATTCTTACGGACGATTTCAATCTCGACGGCGATACCTCGGACACGATCGGCGAGTTCGTTGCGAGCGACATTCTCGGCGGCAATGTCACCCTTGGCGTGCGCGACTCCTCGAAGGCCTACACCATCGACACGGGTGCGTCGTACACGAGCGCTTATTCGCTGACGCTCCTGGCTGCGGGCGATCTGGACATTACCGGCCAATTGCAGAATGCGGGCAGCGGCGGCATCACGCTCGTGGCCGGGTGGAATCCCAACGTGGCGCCATCGAACGTGCTCACCACGGCGGGCGCATACGGAAACAACGATGCAGTGCTGACCATCGGTGGCGTGACCTGCGGCACCCAGAATGCCGCGGTCGGAAGCCATGGCGGCAAGACCACCATCCTTACCGATGCGCTCATCGTCGATTCCGAAAACGGCTACGCGCAGATCGGCTATCACGGCGCGGGCGGCGGCGATATCGATGTGAGAAGCCTGGGGCTCATCGCCCTCACCGGCAATACCTCCTCTGCAACCGCGCAGATCGGCAACGGCGGCAACGATGTCTCCGGCACCATCACCGGCAATATCAGCGTCTCGAGCGCCTCGCAGGGCGTGGTGATCAATACCAGTGCCGATAGCGCCATCGCCGCGATCGGCAATCTCGGCGGCGCGGGCTCGTCGGAGAGTGGCAACATAACCGTCAACACGAACGGAAACGCACTCACATTGAGCGCAACGAACAGCGGTTCCGCTCGCGGGTTCGCCGCCATCGGCAATTTCGCCGCCGACGACACCACCGGCACATCGGCGGGCAATATCGCGATCAACGCGGGCGCGGTGCTCTTGTCGGCGACAGGCGGATGGTCCTTTGCGCATATCGGCAATGGCGACTTCCACCTCGGCAACAACACCGGCGCGGTCGGCGGAAACATCGGCATCAACGCCACGTCGCTCACGATGAACGCCGTGGCCGGAAACGGCGCGGCGGACCAAAGCCGGATTGGAAATTTTGGTTCCGGCGCTGTAACCGGCGCCATCAATGTCGCTCTGACCGGCGGCCTTACCGTTCTCAGCAGCGGCCAGAGCGTCGGCGGCATAGGCGGCGTTTCCGCCCCGCTCGATTCACACGGCAACCCGCTTGCGGGCATCGGGTCGGAGAACATCACGGTGCAAACCGGCGGCGCCATCTCGCTGCTTGGGAAGAACGGCGGCAGCGCGCGCATCGAAAGCGGCGGTCTTGGCGGCAATGTGCAGGTGACCGCCGCCGGCAATATCACGCTTGCCGGCGACAGCCTGCCCGCCATTGGAAGTTCTTCATCGGCCATCATCGGCGCATTCAGCAGCGGCAACAGCACCGTGAACGTGTCAGTGATCTCCACCGGCGGCAGCATCACGCTGGATGCGGCCGACCCGCACGCGGTCGCAATGATCGGCACCAAGTTCAACGGGGCGCCCGGAACCGTCCGCGGCAACCTGCTGGTAAATGCCAGGAACAACGTCACGCTTTCCGCGACCGGAACCGGCGCCGTGGCGCTGATCGGAAACGACAATTACGGCAATGCCGTGGGCGGTAACATCAATGTTGTCGCCGGAAACGCCTTGCGGATCACGGGCGCGAACAAGCTGTCCCAGGGCTCGCTGGCGCAGATCGGCAATACCAATGTGAACTTTGACAACGCGGCGATCTCGGGCACCACATCGGGCAACGTTTCGGTGACAGCCGCATCGGTCGGCGGCATCGGCGGCAGCGTGGTGAACGATCTGCCGGGCGGCGATTTCGCTTTGAATGTGTTCGGCACCGGTCTGTTGACCCTCAATCAGGGCGGCAGCCTGACGAGTTCGCACAACCTCACCGTCGCGACCGGCGGCGACGTTCTCATTGCTGCGTCGCTGGAGAATGCAGGCACGGGCGCCATCTCGCTCACGGCAGCCGGCAATGTCACGGTCGGCAGCGCGAGCGCGTCCGGTTTTGCCGGATTTGGAAGTGCCGGCGGGCCGACAAGCGTGAATGCCAAAAACATCGCGCTCTCCGCCGTCAATGGCGGGGCCCAGATCGGCTACAACGGAAACAGCGCGACGGGCGCGATCTCCGTAATCGCCAGCGGCAATCTGTCGATGTCGGCCAATGGCTCGAGCATTGCCCGGATCGGCCACAGCGGCGGCAGCGGCGCGGTCTCCGGCGGAATCACCGCCCTTGCCGGCGGCAGCATCACGTTGAGCGACAACGGCAAGGCGATCATCGGCAACACGGGCAACGGCACCGTGTCGGGCGCCGTCCTCGTCGACGCGAACTCGGTAAGCGGCATCGGCGCGAGCATCCTGGCCGATCTTCCCGGCGGAGACTTCACTCTTGCCAGCCTGGGTTCGGGCACGCTGACGATCGACAATGCGGGCACATATTCCAGCACGCACGATCTGTTTGTCGGCGCCGGCGGGAATATCGTCGTCGCGAGCACCTTGGCCAATAGCGGCAGCGGCAATGTCTCCATCGTTTCGTCAAAAGACGTCACGATCGGCGGCTCCGGCGCCGGCGCGGGTGTTTCCGTTGGATCGAAAGACGGCCTTACGATCGTGTCCGGCGCGAATATCCTGCTCTCGGCCACGAACGGTTACGCGCAACTCGGCTATCACGGCGGAGGCAGCGGCGCGATCGGCGTGTTGACCGCCGGAAATCTCACCATGAGCGGCGGCGGCAGCACGGGCTATTACGCGCAGATCGGCGACGGCGGATATACAGTCTCCGGATCGAGCAGCCCCCCGATCACGATCAGCGCCAGCGGCAACGTTACGCTCAACGCCGGGGCCGGCCAGGAAGCCTATGCCCAGATCGGCAATGGCGGCGCGGAAAGCAACACCGGCTCCAGCGGTTACAGCGAGACGGGCCTCATCACCGTGAGCGGTCAGACCGTTGCGCTGAACGCGGGCAGCGGCGCCGGAAGCTATGCGCAGATCGGCCATGGCGGCTACAAGGCGGGACAATCGCTGAACGGCGTTGCGACCGTGGGCGACAACATCACGATCAACGCAACCAGTGCCGTGCGGCTGGGCGGCGGGGGCACGGATGCGTATGCGCAGATCGGCAATGG
>JBQCFD010000241.1:0-5649 GCA_051959625.1 Rhizomicrobium sp. | reverse complement strand
CGCACCGCGTAAGCCGGCGACGCCCAGATGCCGGTACGGCGTGCCCGCGCGTCGGCTTCAGCAGCATAAAGTTCCTTCACGCATTCCTGCCGGTCCGGCGAGATGGAAACGCGCGCCAGGCCGCTCTCCAAAAGGTCTGTCTGTATCCAGTTGGGCGCGCCATCCGTTTCGAAGGCCTGGGCACGCAGGCGACCATAGCGGTCCTCCTTGGGAGGCTGAGCGGCTGCGGTCACCAGATGGCCGGTGGCAAGCCGACTCAATTCGGAGAGCGCCTGACCGGCGAACGCTGCGGGGGCGTGGTCGGTAGCCCCGCCGGGCAACCGTACGCCCTCCAGCTTCACGGCGCGTCCGTCCGTCGCGACAAGCACACCGTTCTGCTCCACCCGCATGATCGCGAGGTCGTGAATCTCGACGGGCGGAGCGCAGGCGGGCAGTGCAAGAGCGGGCGCGGCGCTGAATGACAGAAGCGTAACGGCGGCGAAAAATCGAGACATGTCAGAGAGTTTGCCGTGGCGGCCCGAAACGGCAAAGCGACAATCGCGCGCAAGGTGAACGCCGCTGCTGCCAAGCCAGAACCTGGGCGCATGGATAGTCCGCGAAAAAACGGGTAAACTCCGCCCACACTTGGCCGCAATCGCTGAACAAGTCTTTGCCGTCGGCGATGACGGAGGGCGTCATGAATCGGCAGTTCTTCTACCTCAAGGCCAGCGTTCTGGTTTTGGCGTTGGCGATTGCAGGGCTCAGCACCGGCTTTAGGGCAGACCGTCTGGCGATGCGGTTCGATGCCTTGCACTACAGCGCCGTCGTGCAGGCAAATGCGACGCTGCATTGCGCGAGCCATGGCGTTTCGCATGCGTTCGGCAAGCTCTTCAGCCGCTTCCACGCTAGCCAGGCTTTAGTGCTTTCAAGCTGACGCCGGC
The DNA here is from genome assembly GCA_051959625.1 of Rhizomicrobium sp. Classification (GTDB taxonomy): domain Bacteria; phylum Pseudomonadota; class Alphaproteobacteria; order Micropepsales; family Micropepsaceae; genus Rhizomicrobium. Next base: position 4,729 of record JBQCFD010000241.1, on the reverse strand, counting down.
GGGCGGCGCAATCCATTCCGGCACGAAGAAATCCGGCATGAGGTCTTTGGTCGGATCGACGCGATATTTATCGAAATCGGTGACGCCCTCGCTGGCGAGGAAAGTGTCGTCGATCAGGAAATTTCCGGTGAATTCCTTCGCCTTCTTGTTGAAGACGAGATAGGCCGCGTCGGCAAGAATCTCCGGCGTCCGGCAATGTTTCATGCCTTCGTCACCGGCCAAGGCGTTGCGAATTGCAGCTGTGGCCACGCCGGTGCGCGGCCAAAGGGCGTTGAACGCGATCCCGTCGTCCGCAAACTCGGCCGCCATGCCCAACACGCACATGCTCATGCCGTATTTCGCCATGGAGTATGCCGTGTGGCCGGCAAACCATCTCGGATTCATGTCCAGCGGCGGCGACAGGTTCAGCACGTGCGGGTTGGCGGCCTTCTTCAAATGCGGGATGCAGGTGCGGGAAACGAGATAGGTGCCGCGCGCATTGATTCCGTTCATCAGGTCATAGCGTTTCATGTCGGTCTGCAGGGTGCCGGTGAGCGAGATGGCACTGGCATTGTTCACGCAGATGTCGATGCCGCCGAACTTCGCCGCGGTCTGCTCCGCCGCCGCCTGCACCTGCTCCTCGAAGCGGATGTCGCAAACGATGGGCAGCGCCTTGCCGCCGGCTTTCTCGACCTCCTCCGCGGCCGTGTAAATCGTACCCGGAAGCTTTGGATGAGGCTCCGCGGTCTTCGCCGCCACAGCCACGTTGGCGCCGTCGCGCGCCGCTCTCAGCGCTATCGCCAGCCCGATGCCGCGCGACGCACCGGAAATGAAAAGTGTTTTTCCCTCAAGAGACATGTCCTGGCCTCATGTGCTGAACCGCAATCTTCGCCGCGAGCGCACGGGCTGCGACCCGGCAATCAATTCGGCGAACCACTCCAGCCCTTCGAGGTGTCGGCAGATGATCGCCAGAGCGCCCGTCAGTGGCACCGCCAGGAACAATCCGCCGACGCCCCAAACCAGCCCCCAGAACGTCAATGAGACGATGATCGCGAAGGGCGAAAGGTCGAGCGTGCGACCCAGCATGACGGTTTCGAGAACGCTGGTAAGCAGAAAATGCACTGCGAAAAGCAGGACGGCGATCAACAAGGCAGGCGCGAAGGAGCCGAATTGCGCCAGCGCCATCAGTGCGGGCAGCACCACGCCCACAGCCCCCACCGTCGGAATATAGGTGAGGATGAACATCGCCAGCGCCCAGAACGCGGCGAAATCGACGCCCATCACGGCAAGGAGCGTATAGGTGACGAGGGCCATGATCGCGCTCGCCAGCGTGCACACGCCCAGATAGGTCTGCACCTGATGGCCGATGGCGCGAACCACCGCCTCCCCCTCGGCTTCTGTGTTGTTCTTCTGGAGACGCGCAATCTTCTCGGGAATATGGCCCTGCTCCGCCAGCAGGAAGCCGACATAGATGACGATCAACGTCAGATCCATGATCATGCCGCCCACCGATGCCGCCACCGTTCCGAGCGCTCCGCGGACGCTTTCGTTCTGCGCAAGTGCATGGAGATTGAGGACCGGGATAAGAGCGCCCAGCGGCAGCTTGGTGTGAAGCAGGACTTGAATCTTCTGCGCCAGCGCCGGCGCCTCGTCCACCACCGCCGTAGCCTGATTGACGAGCACGAGCGCCACGAACCACAGCGACAGCACGATCATGGCGAAGGCCGCGCACCAGGCCATGAACGGCGGAATCTTCTGCCGCTCGAGGAAGCTCACCACCGCGTTGATGATCGCCCACAGCAACAATGCGAAAACCAGCGGAACGAAAAAATCACGCCCGGCCACAAGCAGCGCGAGGAATACGGCGGTGCTGATCAGCCAGTTCGCCATGCTTTGATGATTGATCTTCATCCGACCCCCTCAGACGTCTTCAGATCGTTCTATACCAGTCGATGCCGTCTCGATCGGAGGTACGCTCCACGCCCCCCCGAACGCGCAGACAGTTCAGATGCGCGATGCTCTCACCCGTGGCCATGCCGAAATTGCCGCTCGTGATCCGGGTGCGGAACAGCGCCGGAAACACATCCACGGCGCGCTTCGGCTCAGCGCAGAGCGCCCGCAGCTTTTCCATGCCGGCCTCATGGCCGTCGATCAGTTCCTGCAGGCGCAGATGTGCGCCGCGGAACGGTTCGTTGTGCGCGGGCAACACGAAAATGTCCGGCGGCAGGAGATCTTTCAGCTTGGCGCAGCTGTCAAGCCAGTCCTGCAACGGATTGCCATCGGGCTCCGTCGGAAAAACGCTCACGTTGGAAGAAATGCGTGGCAGCAACTGATCGCCTGAGATGAGGATGTTGTCCTCGCGGCACCAGAGGCAGGCGTGCTCCGGCGCGTGGCCGCGGCCGACGACGACTTCCCATATGCGATTGCCGATCGGGAAGCGCTCGCCTTCCTGCATGCGGCGATACGCATTGGGAAGGCGGTACACGCCCTTGCCGAAGCCCCCGAAACGCGTGCGATAGAGTTCGAGCTGATCCTCGGGAAATCCCGCGGCGCGGTAGAAGCGCAGCGCCTCTTCGGGCGCTTCCTCGCCGGTGTCCGCGCAAAGATTCCGGCACATCAGATAGTCGGTCCGCGACATCCACAATTCGACATTGAAACGGCGCACCAGCCAGCCAGCCAGGCCGACATGATCCGGATGCAGGTGGGTCACGATCACGCGCTTGAGCGGGCGCCCGCGCATTGGACCTTCGAACAGCATCTTCCATGCATCCGCGGTCGTCTCATCCCGGATGCCGGTGTCCACGATGGTCCAGCCGCCCTGGTCTTCCAGCAGCCACAGATTGATGTGGTTAAGCTGCATGGGCAGCCGCATCCGGATCCAATGGATACCCGGTGCGATCTCGATCGTCTGGCCGAGTTCGGGGCGACTGTCACCGAAGGGATAGTCCAGATTCCGGCCCGGCCGCACCGGCGCTTCCGCTTCGCTCACCCCGTGCCCTTTTTGCTGAACGCTCCCTTCGACTATGGCCTGCCCGGGGGAGGGGTCAAGCAAACTCTTACGCCGTATCGCGGCATCAAACCGGTCGCGAAACCGCCCTTCGCACGTTATAAGCGACCATCATGTGGTTTCCGGGAGTCGGTATGAGGCGGCTGGCCATTTTTTCGGTTTCGGCGGCCCTGCTCGCCCTGCCTGCCTCGGCGCAGGTATCCATCGACCCGGCAAATGCACCGCCCGGCGCGTACCGCCTCGATTCCGCGCACAGCCAGGTGCTGTTTTCGATCGTGCATGGCGGATTGACCGACTATTACGGCCGCTTCGACCGATTGTCCGGAACGCTGAGCTTCAATCCCGCGCAACTCGAGAAGAGCGAAGTGGCTGTCGTCATCGACACTGCCAGCGTGGACACGCCGAGCACCGCGCTGAACAACGAGCTTCGCGGACCGGATGTTTTCGATTCTCAAAAATTCGCGGCAGACCCCTCCAAAGCCCCGGCCGTCGATCCGACGGGCCCCTCGTCCGCCACCCTCTTGCGGTATCACACGCTGCATGGCGTGACGAAACCTATAACGCTGGACGTAACGTTCCGGGGCGGTGAGCCGAATCCCCTGGGCAATTCCTATTCGCTGGGCTTCGCTGCCGGCACGACAATCAGGCGGACCGACTTCGGGATTACCGGAATGCGTTGGGAACCTTTTGTCGGCGATGACGTCAGGCTTACTATTGTCGCAATGTTCGATCGCGAGAAATAAAATGGAAACTGCCAATACCCGCACCCGCTACGGCACCGTGGCGATGACACTCCACTGGTTGATAGCCGCGCTTGTCCTGGTCAATCTCTATCTGGGCCTCATCGCGTTCGATCAATATCCAAAGGGCGATCCGACCCTCTTCCAGCTTGTGCAGATTCACAAATCCATCGGCCTATCGGTGCTGACGCTGAGCGTGCTGCGCATCATCTGGCGGCTTGTAAATCCGGTGCCGCCATTGCCTGAAGGCATGAGTGCGCTGCTGCGCTTCGTCGCGCGCGCAACCCACTTCCTGCTCTATGTCCTCATCATCGCCATCCCGCTCTCCGGATGGGCGATGGTATCGGCCTCGCGGCTGGGCCTGCCTACGTCCTATTTCGGATTGTTCAACTGGCCCAATATCGGGTTCATTGCCAACATGCCGCTGGACCAGAGGAACCCGCTTCGTCACACATTCGGGGAAACGCACGAATTCCTTGCCTGGTCCGCCCTCGTGTTGATCGTACTCCATGTCGCCGGCGCGCTTTGGCACCAGTTCTTCCGCGGCGATGAAGTGTTCAAGCGCATGGTTCCGGGAACGCAGGTCGGGAAGCAAGCATGAAGGCGGCGGCGAGACTTGTGTTCGCTGTTGCCATTCTTGCCGCCCCTACCGCGCAAGCGGCGCATTGGAATGTCGATGCCGCCAAGAGCAAGCTGGCCTTCAGCGTACTTTGGGCAAAGCAGCCCTTCACCGCGACCTTTCAGAACTGGAAGGCGGATATCGATTTCGATCCAGCCCACCTCGCCGCGTCGAAAGCGGATGTGATCATCGCGGTCGGCAGCATGACATCCGGCGATCCCGACACTGACGGGAGTTTGAAAGGTGATATCGGTCTGGGAACGGACAAGTTCCCGACCGCGCGCTTCACCACTACGGGCTTCACGCACAAGTCCGGCAACAACTATGTCGCACAGGGCAACCTGACGCTGAAAGGCATCACCCGGCCGCTCACCCTGCCCTTCA
>JBQCFD010000240.1:0-6186 GCA_051959625.1 Rhizomicrobium sp. | reverse complement strand
TGCACTCGCCGAAGGCGCGCCGGGTAAATTCGAGCCACGAGGAAAGATTGCGCGCGAACACGGGATCGGGTTTCTTCTGTTGTTCGATGCCGCGCTCGATCTCGGCCACGGTGATGGCGCTGAGGTGCAGATCGCTTTCCGCCACCGCGCCGATCCATTTTACGACATTGGGATTGCGCTTCCGCTTGCGCAGTTCGGACAGGACGTCCGTATCGAGCAGGTACATCAGAAGCCGGTCTCGCGGAGCTTACCTTTCATGCGCTCGAACGTGCCGTCGTCTCTTGGCATGTTCAGCAGATGCTCTTTGAAGCTGATCGCCTTCTGCTTCTCCAGCGTTTTGAGGCGGTCATATTCCTCCGCCGCCACGACGACCACGGCGCGCTTGCCATGTTTGGTCACGGTCTGCGGCTTCCTGCGCGCGGCCTCGACCACTTCGCTGAAGCGGTTCTTCGCGTCCTGCACGGACCAGCGCGGGTCTTCCATCGGTTTGACTTTCTAGCCAGAAATTCTAGCTAGAATATGGCGCTGTCCATCTCTGGTCAAGGGGCAACTGAATGATCAGGCGAAGAAGGGCTATTCCGTGAGTGTTGATACAGATGCACCACAAGCATCCTTCCAACGATCCTCAATAATATCGGTGCCCCAATTTGCATCGGGGTTGGGAACGCCTACTGCCGCGAGCCCATTAGCCAACACTGTTTCAAAGAAGGGCGGATGATTGGGTGCCGCAGTGAATCCAAATTGGATAATGTGTTCTGGAAAGTCTCTGCCTCGGCGATATCTATAGGTTATGAAGGGGTAATAATACGCGCTTTTGATGGACAGTGGCGGTTTTCGCCATTTGAGCAATTTAAAGTGTGGCGTGCGCTCCAAAACACGGACCATACACTTCTCCATAGCTAGAATCTGATAGCGGTCCACATCGGACGCAAAAGCTGATCCTGGCTGCGTTGTGTATGCAGTACCGGCTATAAGAACAGCAAGGAGGAGAGTAGAGGTTCGGCTAAAACTGATCGGAGTCATTTCATCCCCTATTTATGAGCCCCAACAGCTTTGTGTTCGCGAGGAAATTGATTCACGCCCGCTGGACGAAGTTATCGATCACTTTCTTCTCGCCGGCCTTGTCGAAATCCACGGTCAGCTTGTTGCCTTCCACGAAGGTGACGCGGCCATAGCCGAATTTCTGGTGGAAGATGCGGTCGCCGCGCTTGTATTGCGAGCTTTCCGGATCGGAGGTCTGCACCGTGTAGGCCTGCGCTTCGATCAGCGGCGGGCGCGTGCGCATCTGGCCCTGGCTCGCGCGGTTGGCCTGCGCGCGTTTCCAGCCCGGGCTGTCATAGGTGCTGCCGAACTCCGCGCCGCGGGCGTTGTCGCGGAAGCCCATGGCGCCGCCATAGAAGCCTTCGTCCACCACGGCATCGACATGCTCTTCGGGCAGCTCGCTGATGAAGCGGGAGGGCAGGGCGCTCTGCCAGTTGCCGTGCACGCGGCGGTTGGCCGCGAAATAGATCAGCGCGCGCTTCTTCGCGCGCGTCAGCCCGACATAGGCGAGGCGGCGTTCTTCTTCGAGGCCCGCCAGCCCGTTCTCGTCCATCGTGCGCTGCGAGGGGAAGAGGCCTTCCTCCCAGCCGGGCAGGAACACGGTGTCGAATTCCAGGCCCTTCGCGGCATGCAAGGTCATCAGGTTGATGCGGTCGCCGGATTCGTTCTGCTCCAGCTCCATGACGAGCGAGACATGCTCGAGGAACGCCGGCAGCGTTTCGTACTGCTCCATGGAGCGCACGAGCTCTTTCAGGTTGTCGAGACGGCCCGGTGCCTCCGCGGATTTGTCGTTCTTGAGCATGTCGGTGTAGCCGGATTCATCCAGCACCATCTCGGCCAGCTCGGTGTGCGGAAGCGCCTTTGCGGTCTCCGTCCAGCGCGCGAAATTCGCCGCCAGCTCGGCCAGCGCCTTGCGCGCCTTGGGCGGAAGCTCGTCGGTCTGCGCGATCTCGCGCGCCGCCGCCAGAAGCGGCAGATGGTTGCGCCGCGCAAACTGGTTGAGCGATTGCACGGACGCATCGCCGATGCCGCGCTTGGGCTTGTTGACGATGCGCTCGAAGGCGAGATCGTCGTCGCCTTGCGCGATCAGGCGCAGATAGGCCATCGCATCGCGGATTTCCGCGCGCTCATAGAAGCGCGGGCCGCCGATCACCTTGTAGGGCAGGCCGAGCGCGAGAAAGCGGTCTTCGAACTCGCGCATCTGGAACGACGCGCGCACCAGAACCGCCATCTGAGAGAAAAGCTCGCCGCGGCGGTGCAGGTCTTCGGCTTCGCCGGCGACGCCGCGCGCTTCTTCCTCGGCGTCCCACACGCCCTGCACCTTGATCTTTTCGCCGTGATCGCCTTCGGTCCACAGCGTCTTGCCGAGGCGGCCCTTGGTCGCGGTGATAAGGCCGGAGGCGGCGCCGAGGATTGCGGGCGTCGAGCGGTAGTTGCGCTCAAGCCGGATGACTTTCGCGCCGGGAAAGTCGCGCTCGAAGCGCAGGATGTTCTCCACCTCCGCGCCGCGCCAGCCATAGATGGACTGATCGTCGTCGCCGACAACACAGACATTGCCGGCCGTGCCCGCCAGGAGCTTCAGCCACAGATACTGGACGACATTGGTGTCCTGGTATTCGTCGACCAGCATGTATTTGAAGCGGTCGCGATATTCCTGAAGGATGTCCGGATTGTTCCGCAGGATGGTCAGCACTTCGACCAGCAGATCGCCGAAGTCCACCGCGTTCAGCGATTTCAGCCGCTCCTGATATTGCCGATAAAGATCGCGGCCCTTGCCGAAGGCGAAGCCATGCGCCTCGCCGTCCGGCACGTCCTCCGGCCGCAAGCCCCGGTTCTTCCAGCCGTCGATCAGCGAGGCGAGCGTGCGCGCGGGCCAGCGTTTCTCGTCGATGTTCTCCGCTTCCACGAGTTGCTTCATCAGGCGGAGCTGGTCGTCGGCGTCAAGGATGGTGAAATTGGATTTGAGCCCCGCCAGCTCCGCGTGACGGCGCAGCATCCGCGCACCGATGGAGTGGAAGGTGCCGAGCCACTGCATGCCTTCGACCACGCCGCCGATGAGAAGCCCGATGCGCTCCTTCATCTCGCGCGCGGCCTTGTTGGTGAAAGTGACGCAGAGCATCTGTCCCGGCCAGGCGCGGCGCGTGGCGAGGATGTGGGCGAGGCGGGTGGTCAGCACGCGCGTCTTGCCGGTGCCCGCGCCCGCCAGCACCAGCACGGGGCCGTCCACTGTCAGCACCGCTTCGCGCTGCTCCGGATTCAGGCCGGCGAGATAAGGCGGCTCGCGGTTCGCCGTGACGGGCGTGTTCGGTTCCTCGCTGAACGCATCATCCAGCGGATCGCGATAGCGGTCTCCGTAACCGCTCATGGAACTTTCGATTCAAAAGGCATGGAACGAATGTAGGACGCCGTGGCCTATAACCCAAGCTCTTTCAGAATCGCGGCGCGATCCGCATCCAGATCCGGCGCGGCATTGCGGGTTTTCGGGTCTTCGTGGGCCGACAGCTTCACCGGATTGCCCTGCATCTTGATCGGGCCGAGGTCGGGATCGAGCGTTTCGATGATCATGTTGCGCGACAGGACCTGCGGGTCCGCCATCACATGGGCGACATCGTTGATGGGGCCGCTGGGAACGCCTTGCGCCTCCAGTGCCGCAAGCCACTCCTGCGACGGTTTCGTGGCCAGCGTCTTTTCCATTTCCGCGGCCATGGCATCGACGTGGCTCACGCGCAGCGGATTGGTGCGGAAGCGGTCGTCGGCTATCAGCTCCTCGCGGTCCATCACGCGGCAGACGCGCGCCCAGATGTCGTCATTGCCGGCGGCGATGGCGATGTGGCCGTCCTTCGTCGCGAACGCCGCGAAGGGCGCGATGGAAGGATGGCGCGAGCCGAGCTTGCCCGGCACCTCGCCGGTGGCGACGTAGCGCGAGATCGCGTTCTCCAGAACCGCGACTTGGGAATCGAGCATCGCGACATCGATCTTCTGGCCCTTGCCGGTCTTCTCGCGATCGTAGAGTGCGGTGGTAATGCCGATGGTGGCGAAGAGCGCAGCGGTGAGATCGCCGGTGGAGGTGCCGACGCGCGTGGGCGGGCCGCCCGGATGGCCGGTGAGGCTCATCACCCCGCCCATCGCCTGCACCACCATGTCATATGCGGGGCGGTGGGAATAAGGCCCGGTGTGGCCGAAGCCGGAGACGGCGGCGTAGATCAGCTTGGGATATTTGCCTTTCAGCGCGTCATAGCCGTAACCGAGCTTCTCCATCGTGCCGCCGCGATAGTTCTCGATCAGCACATCGGCTTTGGTGAGCAGGGCTTCGAAAATCTTGCGGTCGGCGTCGGCTTTCAGATCCAGCGCGATGGATTGCTTGCCGCGGTTCACGCTCATGAAATAGCCGGACTTCACCTTGCCGGCTTTGGTTTTCACGAAAGGACCGATGTGCCGGCTGTCGTCGCCTTTCACCGGCGGCTCGATCTTGACGATGCGCGCGCCCAACTCGCCCAGCATCAGCGCGGCATAGGGCCCCGCGAGCACGCGGGTGAGATCAAGGACGACGATGCCGGCGAAGGGACCTTTGCTCATGCACCGTCTTTATCACGATCCAGGCGGCGCGCGTCCAGATCGTGCGCGGCTTTCTCATCCCGCGCCTTGGCGAGATCGCGGATGGCCTTGGGCGTGCCGTGCCTGGTGCGGTTGGCGTCGGCCTCGCGCGATTTCTCCGCGCGGGCCTTCGCCTTTTTCACACGCCGAAGATTTACGATCTCAGCCATTGTCCCGTTCTTGCGCCCGCTTTGCCGCCGGCCGTTCGTTCGCGCGGGCGGCATAGTCGACGTAAACCGGCTTCTTGGGAAGCAGGTCGAACATCATGTAGAAGTTGAGCGCGGCGGCGTAGAGCACGTCGGCGGCGCTGAACTGCTTCCCGAAGAGCCAGGGATCGGCATTGCCGACCGTCTTCTCCAGGAAGGCTTCCATCTCGTCGAAATTGCCGAAGCCGGTGGGCTTGTCCTTGTCCCAGCCGTTCATGCGCGCGGTCGGGATCGCATTCAGCGGCCCCGCCCAATAGGCGAGCAGCGAGGCATAGAGCCCGCGCTTGGGATCTTCCGGTCTCGGCGCAAGGTTCGCCTGCGGGAAGCGGTCGGCGACATAGGCGGCGATGCCGGCGCATTCGAACACCTTCACACCGTCATGATCGATGGCCGGCACCTTCTTGTGCGGATGGATGGCGCGATAGCTTTCCGGCGCGGGGGAGCCGGTGCCGTTGCCGTAGACGATCGGCGTCAATTCGATCCTGTAAGGCTGCCCCAGTTCTTCCAGCAGCCACACGATCATCGACGAGCGCGAGTGGGGCGCATGATAGAGCGTGATCATCGCGTACCCTCCTTCTGAAGCGAACGGGCATAGGCAGGCCGGTCGAGAACGCGCTTGATGTAGGGCGGGATGATCTCCGACTTCGGCATCAGCGGTGATTGGCCGAACATCGCGAAGGTCGTTCCGTAAAGGATGTCGAGCGCGGAGAACGCATCGCCCATCAGATAGGGATGCCCGGTGAGCGCGGCGAAGACATGCTCCATCGCCTCCTCGACCGGCACCCATCCCGCGGTGCCGCGCGGCACGGGTGCGTTCGTGAATTTCGAGATGAAAGACGGCTCCAGCACATCGCCATACCAGGCAAGCCAGGAGAGATAGGCGCCACGGCCCTTCTGCCCCACTGCCGGCCCCAAACCAGCCTTCGGGAACTTGTCGGTCAGGTAGAGCGTGATCGCGGAGGATTCGTAGACGATATCGCCTGTCTCGGAATCGTGGATCGCCGGCACCTTGCCGTGCGGATGCGGATTGGCGGCGTCGATCGCGCCCGTACCGTCGGACCGGCGGATGCCGACCTGCTTGATTTCGTACGGCGCGCCGAGTTCTTCCAGCAGGAAGATGAAGCGCGACGATCGCGATTGCGGGTAATGGTAGAGTGTGATCATCGGGATGCCTCTCCAATTGCCCTGCCGGTATAGAGCGGGGCTGCTGACAGCATCATGTCAGCAGCCTGTCAGGACGTGGCAGGAGTTTAGGTCCGCGCCGATGCGGCGGCCAGCGCCGCCAGCCGCAGCGCGCTCGCCAGCGGGCGGGTTCCGCGTGTCTTGTCGATCTCGCCGACATAGG
>JBQCFD010000239.1:0-3120 GCA_051959625.1 Rhizomicrobium sp. | reverse complement strand
ATCTTCATCGACATGCACAAGGAAGGCGCCGCCTTCCGCTCGCTGATGAACAACTTCGCCATCGCCGTCTCCATCGGCCTGCAATATGGCGTCCCGCTGGACGAGTTCGTGGAGGCCTTCACCTTCACGCGCTTCGAGCCGGCGGGCATGGTGATCGGCAACGACTCCATCAAGAACGCCACCTCGGTGCTGGACTACATCTTCCGCGAGCTGGCGGTGCCCTATCTCGGTCGCAACGATCTCGCCCATGTGCAGCCGCATGAGGACGAAGATCTCGGCGGCGGAATGGGCGAAGGCGGCGTCAAGGAGGTTCCGATCACCCGTTTCGCCTCCACCGGCTTCGCGCGCGGCCAGATCAAGACGCTGGCCGTCTACAAGGGCGGCGCCGCGCCCAAGATGGTCGCGCTGGAAGAGCACGAGCATGAGCACGATCATCTCCACATCCATGACGAGGATGAAGAGGAAGAACTGCTCGCCGAAACCGTGAACGACACGCTGACGGAAATCCGCGCCAGCGTTCTGGCCGAGGCGAACAACAACCCCGTGGGCGAAATGGTCAGCGCGATCGGCGCCAGCATGATCCAGCGCACCGAAGTGACGCTGACCAAGGCCGGCGACGCCCGCCAGATCGCGGCCAAGCGCGCCGCCGAAGCCCGCATGAAAGGCTTCGAAGGCGACGCCTGCGGCGGCTGCGGAAACTTCACCCTGGTGCGCAACGGCACCTGCATGAAGTGCAACACCTGCGGAAGCACGAGCGGATGTTCCTGACCCGGAAAAACGGGGCGTAACCGAGAGGGCGGAGGCGAGAACCTCCGCCCTTTTCGTTTGAACCTACTCGGCGGGAGCCGGCACAGCCGGACGCGCGCGGCGCAACCAGCGGTCCACGATCGTCGTCACGGCTAGATCGGCAGTGACATTGCACACGGTCAGAAGGATGTCCGGCAAAGGCACGGCGGCGATCAGGAGCGGCAACAGGCCAAGCGGCAGGCCGAGGAAGCTCAGCGCCGCGCCCCAGCTCGCTGCCACCACGGCCGCGCCGGGAAGTCCCGCGATGCCCAGATTGGCCAGGATCAATATCGCGCCGGCGATCGTCAGCTTCGCCGGATCGAGCGCCATGCCGGCCGCGTGCAGAAGCAGGATCACCAGGGTGCCCTGATAGAACGCCACGCCGAACCGGAAGATGCTGACAGCCAGCGGCAGCACCGCGCCGCCCACCGCGTCCGAAATGCCGAGCTTGTGCTCGCTGCATTCCAGCATCGCCGGCAAGGTCGCCGCCGACGAGCATGTGCCGGCGGCCATCGCTTGCGGCCCGAGAACCGCCTTGCCGAACCGCACCGGATTCATGCCGCCCACCAGCCATGCAAGCCCGTAGCTCACGAGGATGGCCAGAATCGATGTCAGGCAACTGGCAATGACGATCTGCGCCAGAAAACCTGCGACAGCGAAACCCGTATCGAGCGCCAGTCCGAGCGAAAGAATGAAAATGCCCAAAGGCGTGAAGACGAGAACCCACTGCACGATGCGGATCATCGCATCGGCCAGACCGTCGATGAACCCTGCGATGGATGCGCCGCCTGACGCGCGCGACACCGCGAAGCCGAAGATGATCGCGAACACGACGAGTGCAGCCAGATTGCCTTGTGCGGCGGCCTCCACCGGATTTCCGGGAACAAGATCGACGATCATGCCGATGATCGTCGGTGACGCCGCCGCGGGGGCTGCAGAAACACCCATCCATGGCGTCAGGGCATCCGGCGCGACCGGCCAAGCCGCCACGAACAGCACACCGAACACGAAGCTCAGTGCCATTCCGAAAACGAGCAGGCCGATCAACAATGGCAGCGTGATGCCGAGCAACCGCCCGCCGCCGCCGCTGCGGTCCAGCGAGATCATGCCTTTGGCGACCATGGCGAAGATCAGCGGCACCAGAGTCATCTTCAACGCGTTCAGCCAAAGCGTCCCCAGCGGTTGAATCCCGTGCGCGATATCGAAAAGCGTTGCATTGCCGGATGCCCGCACCAACGCCCCGGCTACAATGCCGGCAACCAGCGCGAGAAGCGCCTTCACACTGAGATTCATGAATACCCCCAAAGCGAAGCCTGACTGCAACGCTATGGAAAGCTTAGGGGAAGGGGGGCGTTTCTCAAAGGCGGCGGAAGCGGCGAATCAGATACCTTCGTACAAAGGGGCCAAGAAGGAAGAACACCCATGCCCAGGCAACTCGTCGAAGTCATCGGTCGCGACGGACATGTCGTCGAAAGCCATGTCGTCGATCTCGAACATGCCGACTGCATAGACGCGGAATATGAAGAGGTCGCGCTCGTCCTGACCGAGCGCGGCGGCAAGGTGCGCGAAGCCGAGCACATCCACCTGCGCGCCCGCTGCGTAAAATAACCCTAATTGTCCCGCGCGTTGTGGGACGATGCGGCTTGTGCCTATCTTTCCGCGGGGACCGGCGGCGCTCGCCGTGAAGGGGGATCGCAATGGACGTCACATCGGCATTCGGCCACAGGCTGCATGAAACCGAAGAGAAGCTGCTGCACGAGCTTCGCGTCGTCCGCGCCAAGGCGCGTGCGGCGCACATGCAGAACGAAGCGGCGAAAGACCAGCTCACCATGGGCCAGAAGATCGCCGACGGCGTCGCCGCGACGATGGGCTCGTGGAATTTCATCATCGTGCAATCCGCCATCCTGTTGATGTGGGTCGTGCTGAACATCACCGCCTGGGTCGAGCGCTGGGATCCCTACCCGTTCATCCTGCTCAATCTCGCGCTATCGTTTCAGGCGGCCTATGCCGCGCCGATCATCATGATGAGCCAGAACCGCCAGGCCGACATCGACCGCAAGGCGGCGGAGAACGATTACAAGATCAACATCAAGGCCGAGCTCGAGATCGAGTCCCTGCACCAGAAGCTCGACCAGATGCGCGAACTGGAGATCCTGCGCCTCACCGAGGAAGTCCGCGCGCTCACCGACCTGCTGAGACAATCCGAAGCCAACCACGGCCGGCGCACGTAACCCTTTGAAATTCGCCGAATTGCACCGCGCGAATTGCAAGCCCGCGCGGATGGAAATTCCGCGCCGCCGTTCCTAGCTTTCGAGCGAAGCAACGGAGCAACGG
>JBQCFD010000238.1:0-5884 GCA_051959625.1 Rhizomicrobium sp. | reverse complement strand
CCGCCTGCAGCGCGCCGTTGACATACCGGACGGTATCGGTCGACATACCGCGTGGTATGTAATTGGTGTCGCAAGGGGCGAGGGGACGACATGATGGTGAACATCCGGAATCACGCCGGCGTCGTATGCGGCTTCATTTTGGTGCTGGCAGCGTCGGGAACGGCGGAAGGTGCGCAGGCGGGACCATATCCCAAGATGGCGCCGCTCGACCAATACATGATGGACAGGACCGCTGAGATCGAGATGGCGCGCAGCGCAGCACCGGCATCCATCTCCGCTCATGCCGAGGTGATGGTGCTCACCAAGAGCGGCTACACCGTCGCCGTTAAAGGAAGCAACGGATGGACCTGTCTGGTGGGGCGTATGTGGACGGCGGGTTTTGACGATCCGGAATTCTGGAATCCAAAGGGGCGCGGAGCGGGCTGCCTCAATCCGCCAGCCGTGAAAAGCGTGCTACCGCAGTATCTCGCGCGGACCAAGTGGGCCTTGGCCGGCGATACGCGCGAAGAGATCGCGAAGAAATGCAAGGCCGCCTATGCCGATCATCGGTTCACCGATCCGGCTCCGGCGTCGTTCGCGTTCATGCTGTCGAAGGAAAGCTATCTAAACGATGGCGTTAAGGGGCCATGGCGGCCTCACGTGATGCCGTTCGTCGCGTACGACCAGATTCCCACGTGGGCCGCGGGCTTCAAAGGGTCGCCGATCCTTTCCCCGGCGACCGCGACTTTCCGCCGGTATGAACCGGTGACGATCGTAATCCCGGTTGATTCCTGGTCGGACGGTTCTCCGGCTCCGAAGTAACGCAGGATTCGCGGCAAGCGATCGGCGATCCATCTCTGCGCTGGATGTTGCGGAACAACGTGCTCGGTTTGCCGTTGGAGCCCGCTCCATAGAATTTGTGCGCAACGTCAGAAGGGATAAGGCCTCCGATATGCAGGGGGAGCGCATCGGAGGCCTTAAAAGGCGCGCGAGGAGGGGAGGATGCGCGCCTATTCTGCCGCGAGTTGTTCGGGGTGACCACCCTCCATCGCGTTGAGGATGCGCGGGTCCTCCGAAATCGGAATTCCGACCTCTTCATATTTCTTGCGCGCGGCCGGCGTGATGAGGCCCACGCGCGCGATGGCGGGAAGCATCAGATCTTTCAGCGAATGGATCTGGCCCGGCGGGAGCTCCTGGAGGATGCCCATCTGCGCCGCTTCCTCCAGACCCTTGAAGAAGTCATCGGCATCGATGCCGGAATTGGCGAGGACTTCCATGAAGCCGGGGTCGAGGCGGCTGGCCAAGCCCTGCGCGTCGCCGACCAGCGTGGCCTGCACGATGATGTTGATCGCATTGAAGGCGAAGTCGGCCAGCTCTTCGCGCTCGGCTTCGTCCAGTTTCGCGATCACCGGACCGAGATAGGCGTGGCCGAAAGACACGTGCCGGGATTCGTCGCGCATGACGTTGAAGGTGAGCGCCTTGAGAAGCGGGCAGGTGGTGGAATGATACATGTTGTTGAAGGCGCCGAGCGCGAGTCCTTCGACCACCATGTTCATGCCGATCATCACCTTTTCGTAGCGGTCGGACTTCAGCGTCGCGTCGATGAGCGCTTTGAGCCATGGCGACATGGGATAGACCATCGCGATCTTGTCGCAGTATTTCGAATAGACTTCGACGTGGCGTGCTTCGTCCATCGTCTGCGAAGCGGCGTAGAGCTTCGCGGTGGTATCCGGCACGGAATGGGTGACGCAGGCGGCCGTCATCAGCGCGCCTTGCTCGCCGTGCAGGAACTGGGACAGAAGCTGTGCGGTCGAATGCGCGGTGAAGGTCTCGCGCTGGGATTTCGACAGCTTGTTGAAGAACGGCATCTTGTGAAACATCGACGCGCGGTCCGATACCATCGGCTTCGAAGGATCGACTTGCGTGTCCCACGGGAGCAGTTCGTCGGAGTCCCATTGGTTCTGCTTGGCGCGCTTGTAGAGATCTTCGACCTTGTCCTTGCCGAGCGCGTAGTCGAAGGTCCAGGCGATCTCCATCGGATTGCGATACAGATCATCCGGCGTCATCGAGACTTTCCAGTCGCCTTTGGTGACGATGCGGGGTGACTTGGTGGCTGCAGCAAACATGTCGTTGAACCTCCTTTTGCCTTGTTCCCAGAAGGTGACGTATGCGTCACTTTCGTATTTGATCTGGATCAGTATCGGCGCCGGTCGCCCGGCTTACCCGTAAGCACTTGCTAATATTGAGTTTCCGGCGTCCGTACGGTCAGGCCTTCCAGCGATGGCGTAACCGCGATCTGGCATGACAGGCGGCTCTGGGCGTTAGGACCGACCGCCATCTTCAGCATGTTGGTTTCGAGCTGCGAGGGCGGCGCCAGCCGCGCCAGCCACTCCGGTTCGACATAGACATGGCACGTGGCGCAGGCGCACGCCCCGCCGCAATCGCCTTCTATGCCGGGGATGTGATAGCGCAGCGCACCTTCCATCACCGAAAGCCCTTCCGGTACGTCGACCGTGCGCGACGTGTTTTCGTGATCGACGTAAGTGATGTGCACCATGGGCAACCGGAACGCTCGTGTCGCTCACACGATTTGTGTGATCTGCCGATCGCGGGTTGATCTGGCGCAAGGGTTGCCGGATGTCCGTAGTATCACGCATGCGCGCGCATGCCGCGCCGCGTTGTTGACGGGAGTCAACCCGGCGACGGCTCTGCCTTCCTATGGGGGTACCCGCGCCCATCTCTGCCGGCATCGCGGGGCACGACTGCACGCGTCATGGCTGCGGCGCACCGTCCGCATTGCGCCAGATCAAGACGGATGGGCGCCAGAACAGTCACACACGCCCTGAGCCGATTGGGGGGACATATGAGCACCAAATCTATTCGCCACGATGAACCGCGGCCCTTGGCCGGCGGTTGGGAAGCCTATCGCGCCACGGCTCTCGCCATCATCGAGCAACAAGAGCGCGCGGCAAAATCCCTGCCGACGCGGGAGGCGCGCGATGCAGACCGCACCGGCCGCTAGCAGCCCGATGCGCCTCGATCTTGCGCTGTTTCCCGCGATCCTGTTCGCGGGCTTCTTCGCGGCGCTCGTGGAAGCGGCAAAGTCGCCCGATACGGCGATGGTGATGCAGGCCTGGACTTTCGCCGCCTGCATGGCGGGCACGATGATCTGGTATCTGGTCACCTACGCCGATGGCATCCCCGAAGACGAGCGGTCCGGCTATGCCAACAACGTGGTGAAGGCCGGTGTGGTCGCCTCGATGTTCTGGGGCATCGCCGGCATGGCGGTCGGACTGATCATCGCGTTGCAGCTTTCGTTTCCGGATCTCTTCTACTTTTCCGGGTTGCCCTGGACGAATTTCGGACGGCTCCGGCCGCTGCACACCTCCGCCGTGATCTTCGCCTTCGGCGGCAATGTGCTGATCGCGACATCATTCTATGTCGTGCAGCGCACCTGCCGCGCGCGGCTGTTCGGCGGCTCGATGCCGTGGTTCGTGTTCTGGGGCTACAACGCCTTCATCGTGCTCGCGGGCACCGGCTATCTCGAAGGCGTGACGCAGAGCCGCGAATACGCGGAGCCGGAGTGGTACGCGGACATCTGGCTGACGGTCGTCTGGGTCTCCTATCTCGTGACCTTCCTCGGCACGATCATCAAGCGCAAAGAGCCGCATATCTACGTGGCGAACTGGTTCTACCTCGCTTTCATCGTGACGATCGCGCTGCTGCACCTGGTCAACAACCTCGCGGTGCCGGTCTCGGTCCTCGAGACGAAGAGCTTCTCGCTGTTCTCCGGCGTGCAGGATGCGCTGACGCAGTGGTGGTACGGCCACAATGCGGTGGGCTTCTTCCTCACCGCCGGCTTCCTGGGCATCATGTACTACTTCATCCCGAAGCGCGTGGAACGGCCGATCTATTCCTACAGGCTGTCGATCGTTCACTTCTGGACGCTGATCTTCATCTATATCTGGGCCGGCCCGCACCATCTCCTCTACACGGCGTTGCCGGAGTGGGCGCAGACGCTGGGCATGACGTTCTCGGTCATCCTCTGGATGCCGTCATGGGGCGGCATGATCAACGGCCTGATGACGCTCTCCGGCGCATGGGACAAGCTGCGCACCGATCCGGTCATCCGCATGCTCGTCGTCTCGGTCGCCTTCTACGGCATGAGCACGTTCGAAGGACCGGTGATGAGCGTGAAAACGGTCAACGCCCTTTCGCACTACACCAACTGGACCATCGGCCACGTGCATTCGGGCGCGCTCGGTTGGGTGGGTTATGTGAGCTTCGGCGCGCTCTATGGCCTGGTGCCATGGCTCTGGAAGAAAGAGAAGCTCTACTCCAACTCGCTGGTGGAATGGCACTTCTGGATATCGACCCTCGGCATCGTGCTCTACATCACTTCGATGTGGGTGGCGGGCATCATGCAGGGCCTGATGTGGCGCGCCTATAACGACTACGGCTTCCTCGAATACAGCTTCGTCGAAACCGTCCAGGCGATGCACCCCTATTACATCATTCGCGCCGTCGGCGGGGGGATGTATCTGACCGGCGTCCTGGTCATGGCGTTCAACCTCTGGATGACGGTGCGCAGGGGACTGCCGCTGGCATCCGCCGTGCCGGAGCCGCGCGTGCCGGAGGTTTCGCCGGCCATCCCTGCCATCGCCGCGGGAGTTGCGTCGTGAAGCACGAGATCCTGGAAAAGAACTCCATCCTCCTTCTGATCGGAATTCTCATTGTCGTCGCCATCGGCGGCGCGGTGGAGATCGCGCCGCTGTTCTGGGTCAGCGGCACGGTCGAGAAGGTGCAGGGCATGCGGCCCTACACGCCGCTCGAACTCGCGGGCCGGGACATCTATGTGCGCGAGGGCTGCTACGTGTGCCACAGCCAGATGGTGCGTTCGTTGCGCGACGAAGTGGAGCGCTATGGCCACTACAGCCTCGCGGCGGAGAGCATGTACGACCATCCCTTCCAGTGGGGATCGGAACGTACTGGCCCGGATCTCGCGCGCGTTGGCGGCAAATATTCGGACGAATGGCATCGCGAGCACATGAAGGATCCGCGCTCGGTTGTGCCGGAATCCATCATGCCGCCTTACGCGTTCCTGTTCACCACGCCGCTCGACTATCGCGACATCCAAGCCCAGCTGAAGACGAACAAGGAAGTCGGCGTTCCGTACAGCGAAGACGAGATCGACAACGCGAAAACCGACCTGGAAGCACAGGCCGATCCGAACAGCGACGGCATCGATGCGTTCCGAAAACGCTATCCGAACGCGCAGGCGCGCGACTTCGACGGCGACCCCAGCCAGATCACCGAAGCGGATGCGCTGATCGCCTATCTGCAGATGCTGGGCACGCTGGTCGACTTCAAGACCTATCACGCGCACGCGCCGGAAAATCGGAGGTAGACGTGGAGAACTGGGCATACGAAGACGTGCTGGCCTTCACCCGCAGTTGGGACGCCGTCTACTTCACGATCGTATTCGCCGTTGCGCTGGGCTACGCGCTTTGGCCGTCGAACAGGGCCAAGTTCGAACGAGCCGCGCAATTGCCACTTCACGACGACGGAGACGCGCCGTGAGCGATGAGAAGAAGGAAATCGATGCGCATTCGGGCACCGAGACCACCGGGCACGAGTGGGACGGCATCAAGGAGCTCAACACGCCGCTGCCGCGCTGGTGGCTGGGCATTTTCTACGCCTGCATCGCATGGGCGGTGGGATACTGGGTTCTCATGCCGTCCTGGCCGCTGGTGCACGGCTATACGCGCGGCCTGCTGAACCACTCACAGCGCGATGACGTGACCGCGGCGGTTCGGGCGTTGGGGATGGCGCGCGCCGGCAAGGAGCATGCGCTCAGCACGGCGACGCTGGAGCAGATTCAGAGCAATCCCGATCTCCTTCAATT
>JBQCFD010000237.1:0-3792 GCA_051959625.1 Rhizomicrobium sp. | reverse complement strand
GCTGTCGTCTCTCGAGAACGGCGACCGGCGCGAGGAATTCGTGGACTGGTTCGAAATCGAGCGCGAAGACGGCCGCGACTATGACATCGGCCTTTGGCGGCACTGGATCGATCCGACGATTCCTCTGGCGAGCGAAGTGCTTTCGCCGGCGCATGGCGCGCTCATCACGTCGGCCACCTTGCGCGATGCCGATGGCACCGAAGATCACTGGCAATCGGCGGAGGTGCGCACAGGCGCAGCCCATCTGCCCGAACCGCCCAAGCGCGCCAGCTATGGCTCGCCGTTCGACTATGCCGAACAATCGCGCATTTTCATCGTGAAGGATGTGAGCCGCCGCGACGCCGACCAGGTCGCATCCGCTTACAAGGAGCTGTTCCTGGCCGCGGGCGGCGGCGGCCTGGGACTGTTCACTGCCGTCAGGACATTGCGTGCCGTGGAGCAGCGAATTTCCGCGCCGCTCACCGAAGCGGGCATCAATCTCTATGCGCAGCATGTGGACCGGCTCGACACCGGCGCGCTGGTCGATCTCTTCCGCGCCGAGGAAAACGCCTGCCTGCTCGGCACTGACGCGCTGCGAGATGGCGTTGACGTGCCGGGCCGCTCGCTCAGGCTTGTCGTGTTCGACAAGGTGCCGTGGCCCAAGCCCACGATCCTGCACAAGGCGCGCCGTTCGCGGTTCGGCAAAAGCTATGACGATCTCCTCACCCGCCTGCGCCTGAAGCAGGCGTTCGGCCGTCTCATCCGCACGCAAGCTGACAAGGGCGTGTTCGTGATTCTGGAGCCCGCGACGCCGTCACGGCTTCTCTCCGCGTTTCCGCCGGACGCCCCAGTCAGTCGTTGCGGCCTGGCGGAGGCGATTGCGGAAATCCGTGGGTTTCTTGGGCAGGCCGCGTGACCACGCTTGGGCCCGGTCCTATAACCGCGCCCATGACCGTCCATGACGAAACCCTCTTCGGCGAAGGTGGAACCGGCGAAACCTATGGCCGGTTTTCGACCGGGATCCTGCCCAGCCACGTGCTGAAGCGCCTCATCCGCGCGCACAAGGAAATCCTGTCGACCGAACCGTTCGAAGAAGGGCAGATCCAGCCGGCCAGCATCGATCTCAGGCTCGGTCCCGTCGCCTATCGCGTCCGGGCAAGTTTTCTGCCCGGGCCGAATGCCACGGTCATGGAGAAGATGCACTCGGTCTTCATGCATGAGATCGACCTCACCACGGGCGCGGTCCTTGAAACCAACTGCGTCTATATCGTGCCCCTGCTGGAGCACGCCGATTTCTCGGCGCGAATCTCCGGCACGGCGAACCCGAAGAGTTCCACCGGGCGCATCGACGTGTTCGTGCGCCTCATCACCGATCGCGGGCAGGCCTTCGATCGCGTGGAAGCCAATTATCGCGGCCCGCTCTATGCCGAGATTTCGCCGCGCACTTTTCCGGTGCTGGTGCGCAAGGGTTCCAAGCTCAATCAACTGCGCATCCGCCACGGCTCGCCGCAATTCACCGACACGCAGTTGCGCCGCCTGCACGCGGAACATCCGCTCGTGGACGTCGAGCCCGATATCGACAACGGCTTGGGATTCTCCATCGATCTGAAAGGCGATGGCGGACGCATCGGCTGGCGCGCCAAGCGGCACACCGGGATGATCGACGTCGACAAGCGCGGCGCGCTCGATCCGCACGATTACTGGGAATCGATCGATGCCAATGCGCAGGGTAATCTCATCCTCGATCCCGACGAGTTCTACATTCTGGTCAGCCGCGAGGCGATCGCGATTCCGCCGGATTACGCCGCGGAGATGGTTCCGTTCGATCCGCTCGTGGGCGAGTTCCGCGTGCACTATGCCGGCTTCTTCGATCCCGGCTTCGGCTATGAGAAAGGCCACCCGCCAGCGGCGCGCGGCGTGCTGGAGGTGCGCTCACGCGAGGTGCCCTTCATCCTCGAGCATGGCCAGATCATCGGCCGTCTCGTTTTCGAGCGGCTGACCGATCCGCCGCCGGAGGTTTATGGGCAGGGCATCGGCTCCAACTATCAGCGCCAAGGATTGAAGCTCTCCAAGCACTTCGCGCAGAAATAGTGGTTGCATACCGGGAACTGACCGGAAGCTGACAATTTGTGGCAAACAATCCACACTCTGTTGCAAAAAACGCAAGCCGGCTTTGCATTTCCCTTGCGTGAGAACGGTGTCACGGCATTCTTCCGCTCGCCGCGGGTCCAACGGCATAGGGGGCTAGTGCCCGCGGTTGACTGGGTCCGCATTGAAGGGGGCAGCATGGGACGGCTACGGCGTTAATCCGCCGGCCGTCCCATGGTTTTTCTGGGCAAATCCCACTTTTCCGCGGGTTGGAACATCGTTAACTTCAACTTCGTTTGTGACTCCGGGGACACAGCTCAGGGCTACGATTTCGTTGCCCGAAACCCCATTTCTGGTAGAATTTTCAAGAGGCTGCGAGCCATCGTGGCTGATGGGATTGTTATGCGAGTCCGGTTGTTCTTTGCGAGCCTGGCGGCGATAGCCGCTCTTGCCGCGAGCGTTTCGCTCGCTCAGGCACAAGCTGGCGCGCGCGCAATTCCCACACGCGACGGCCTTTCGCTGTCGACCGATACCGCACCGGTGCTCGGCGATGACGGCTTCCTGACTTCGTACGCGGACGCGCCGATTTTCTCCGCGCCCGGGCGCGCCCATGCCGCACTGCACAACGCACAGATTTCCGCGCCGCTGACCCCGACGGTTTCCCTGAATGCGGCTGTCGATCTCGATCTGCAAGGCCGCTTCGACGGCTATGGCTCACGCGCGGGCGATGCGTTCGATGGCTTGTTCCTCTCCGATACGCGTACGCCCTATGCGGGCTTCACCGATGGCGGCAATTTCGTCGGCGCGACCATCGCGCTCGCCGGCGATCTGCATTTGCGCGTGGGCCGGGCGTCGCTCGACACCCGCAACGCCGATTACGACGCGCCGGTATTCTCCTATCTCACCCAGCCGCGGCAGCAGCAGGATCTGGTCAATCTGCGCACGGCGACCACATCGATCGCCGGGCTCGATTGGGATTTCGCTTCTTGGGGTGGATTGGGCTTGATGGCTTCGGACACCACGGAGCACCATGGATTGCTCGGCGATGTGAACAGCAGCGCGTTCTCGCCTGATGCGAATACCAAGGCACTGGCCATGTCCGCGCGTGTCGGATTCGGAAATGGCTGGGTGACCACCGTGTCATACAGCGAAGGAATCTCGCAGCTCGATCTGCGCGCCAACGGTCTTTCCGCCGGCAACGACACGTTGCACAGCCGCGCCTATGGCATCGCGATCGCCAAGCATGGATTGTTCGCCGACAATGACAGCCTCGGTCTCGCGGTCAGCCGCCCGATCCAGGTCTATTCCAGCGGCAACAGCTTCGGCACGCCGCTCGACGACTACAGCCACATCCTGGGTGGCACTGAGCGCGTCGCGCTCGCGAACAGTGCGCCGGAAACCGATTTCGAGATGGGCTACGTCACCACCTTCCTCGACGGCGCGGTCGCGCTGCAGGCCAACGCCGCCTGGCAGCAGAATCTCGCGGGCCAGTCCGGCGTGAATTCGCTGGCGGTTCTCAGCCGCGCGAAGATCAACTTCTGATCGCCTCTTTCGGGCGCAATACAGGCCGGTCTCCGTGGCCGGCCTTTTGTTTTTGACGCCGCCCGGCCTCTACCGCTACAAGGCCGCCCTCCCGCACTTTCCAAGGTGAATGCCCATGGCCGGCCCCGAATTCGTCTTTGTCATGAAAGGTCTTTCCAAGACCTATCCGGGCGGCAAGCAGGT
>JBQCFD010000236.1:0-14762 GCA_051959625.1 Rhizomicrobium sp. | reverse complement strand
GATGCCGGGCGTGTTTTGGAGGACGCGCAAGGCAGCCTCGGCTTCGCTCTGCATGTTGCGCGTGGAAGTCGGGCGATCCGGTTGCAGGACTTGCACCGTCAGCCGGCCGGCAAGGCCTTCGCGCCAGCTTTCCGCCTGCCGGTTCGCGAGCAGGGATGCGCCCAGCGCCAGCGCCGCCAGGAACGCCATCACGCCGATCACCACGTCGAGCGGTGCGGCGCCTTTCTCGCGCGGCAGGATGCGCCCGCTCTTGCGCTTTGCATCCGTCATGCGCGCCTCAACTCCACAAGACGGCCATCGACGAGGCGCATCTCGCGAGCCCGCGTCCGCTCGATGAGGCTGCGGTCATGGGTCGCGATCAGCACGGTGGTGCCCAGCCGGTTGAGTTCGCCGAAGAGGCGGATCAACCGGTGCGCGATTTCGGGATCGACATTGCCTGTCGGTTCGTCCGCAAGAAGCAGATCGGGCTGGCCCACCACCGCGCGCGCGATGGCGACGCGCTGCTGCTCGCCGCCGGAAAGCGTGGGCGGTCTGGCATGAAGCCGGTCACCCAGCCCCACCCAGCTCAGAAGTTCCTCGACGTCGTGCGTGTAATCGCTCGCCTTGCGGCCCGCGAGCCTGAGCGGCAGCGCGACATTGTCGAATGCGGAAAGATGCGACAGCAGGCGGAAGTCCTGGAACACCACGCCGATGCGCCGCCTGAGCGCCGGGAAGGCGGAGCGGCGCGCCGTGGCGAGGTCCGTGCCGAAAAGATTTATCAATCCGCGGCTCGGCGGCTCGGCCAGGAACATGAGCTTGAGCAGCGTCGATTTGCCTGCGCCGGAAGGGCCGGTGAGGAAGGTGAAGGTGCCCGGCTCGAGCTGAAACGTCACGTCGCGCAGCACTTCCGGCCCCGGCCCATAGCGCATGCCGACATTTTCGAAGCGGATCATGGGGCGGGACCATAAAGGCGGGAATCGCGGCTTACCATCGCTTGCTGCCCGTGCGGCGTTAAGCCTATTTTTCGGCAAACCCACTATAAGCGCGCAATGATTCTGACCTGCCCCGAATGCGCGACGCGCTACGAAGTCGACGGTTCGAAATTCCCCGCCGAAGGTCGCAAGGTCCGCTGCAAGAAGTGCGGCCATGTCTGGCATCAGGCGGCCGAGACCCATGACGCCGAGCGCGCGGAGATCGAGGAAGCGGTTTTCAATCCGCCGCCGCCGCCGCCGCCGGAGCCCGAGCCGGCCGCGCCCGCGGTCGAGGAAGCCGAACCTCAGCCAGAGCCGCAATGGCGCGCGCCGGCGGAGGACAGCGTTGCGGAAGAGCCTGCCGCTGCCCCGCTCATCAAGCGCCTGCCCGCGGCAGGCATGCTGACGGCGGCCGGCTGGGTGGGTCTTGTTGCCGTCATTCTCGTCATCGGCTGGTCGGCGGCGAGTTATCGCTCGCAGATCGTGAACGCATGGCCGCGGTCGGCGTCGCTGTTTTCGCGGCTGGGCATGGCCGTCAACACCCGCGGCATAGACTTTACCGACGTGCGCCACACCAATCAGATCGAGGACGGCCAACCGGTTCTCGTCATCACCGGCAAGCTGGTGAATGTCAGCGGGAGAAAGCTCGATGTGCCGCCCTTGCGCGTCACTTTGAGCGACGCCGGCAAGCGGCCTCTTTATGACTGGAGCTTCGAGCCCACCAGCACCGCGCTGGCGCCGGGCCAATCGGTCGCTTTCCATACACGGCTGTCCAACCCGCCGGCGGCGGCGCGTCATGTCGATCTGCGTTTCGCGGACGGCAAGGAGTGAGCGCGCATCGCATTTTGCACAGCGAGGCCGAAATCGCCGCGCGCGTCGATGCGGTTGCGCGCGCGATCGTCCGTGCACCGCAGAAACCGGATTTCGCGGTGGCGATCCTGGCCGGCGCTTTCGTCTTCGCGGCCGATCTTTTGCGCGCGCTGGCGCGGGAAGAGCTGTCGCTTCCCATCGAATTCCTGTGGCTGCGCTCTTATGCGGAGAAGCGCGTCGGCGGCGCCGTTTCGATCCTCGTCGGTCCCACCGAAAAGGTGCGCGGCAAAACGGTTCTGCTGATCGATGGCGTCCTCGACGGCGGCCACACGCTTGCCAAGGCGCGCGAGCTTCTATCCGGCGCGGAGGCAGCTTCCGTCATCACCGTTGTGGCGGTGGATAAGCGGCGGGGCGATGCGCTGCTCAAGGCCGATCATGCGCTATTCGCCGGCACGCATGGATTCCTGATCGGCTATGGCATGGACGACGCCGGTACGAATCGCGGCTTGCCCTACATTGCGGACATCGACTGATCAGAACTCCTTGAGCAACCGGTCCAGATAGTCGAGCTCTTCCTTGGGCCGGCCCATCTCGCCCGCCCGCTTGCGGATCTCCTGCAGGATGGCCCGTGCCCGAGCGATCGAATCCTTGTCGGGAATTTTTCCGCCGTTCATGTTGCCGCGCGCGCCGTTTTCACGCCCGAATGGATCCTGGTTTTGCGAATTGTCGCCGGGCTTCATGCCCTGCCCAGCTTCCTGCATCAGCGCCTGCGCAAGCGCCGTGGTGCCCTTTTGCAGATCCTCCAGCGCCTGCTGTTCGGATTTGCCGGCGTTGTCGAAATCCTTGCCGCCGAGCTGGCCTTGCGCCTGCCCCATGTTCTTGCCGGCGTCGCCGAAATTCTTCGCGGCGCCCTTGCCCTTCTCGCCAAGGCCCTTGAGGAGCTTGTTCAGGTCGTCGCGCAATTTTCCCTGCTGGTTCGCGAGCCCCTGCGCGCCGCCATCCTTGGGATCGCCGGCGTCCTGCCCTTCACGATAGGTCTTGTCCATGAGCTGCCGCTGGCGGCCCATGAGGTCGGAAAGGCCCTGGATCGCGTCCGAAAGCGCCTTGTCGCCCTGTCCGCCGCGGCCGGAGCCCCCCTGCATCTGCAGGTTCTCGAGCAGGCTCTGCAGCATCGCCAGCATCTTCGCGGCAGCGTCGCGCGAGCCGGATTGTGCCAGCTGCTGGATCAGCTTCATCATCTTGTCGATGTCGTCGGGCGTGATGACCTTTGTGCCCGGCGGTGGCGTTCCGTTGGCCGCGCGCGCGTTCTTCGCCATCGCCTGCAGATAACGCTGAAGCGCCTGCTGATAGCGCTGCATCAGGGCATCGATCACGCTCTGCGGCGCACCATGCGCCATGGCCTGCGACAGCATTTCGGCCACATGGCGCAATTCGGCCGCCGCGTTGGCGGCGCCATTGCCTTCCAGCGCCATGGCCGTCTGCCACAACAGATCCTGCACCCGCGCGATGTCCTGCGCGTTGCGTGCTTCGTGCAGCATCCAGTAGGTCGAGCGCAGGACAAGATAGAGCTTGTCCTGTCCTTGATAGAATTTCTCGGGCGCGATGGTGAGCGCGTCGAGCGTGGCCAGTGCCACCGGCTTGGCATGCGGCTTGTTGGCGGCGAGGTTCTGCCGCTGCTCGATCAGCGCGCGCGCGAGCGGATTGGTGAAGATGCGCTCTGGCAAGGTGAAGCGCGTCGGCTTGCTGCGGGCGGTCTGTCCTGCGCCGTCCTTGGCTTCCAGCGTGATCGTGACATCGAGACCCGCCAGCGGATTTTCCGTGAGGTCGCGATAGACGGTCTGCGTCAGGGTCTTGGCGGCGGTATTCAACGGCAGGTCGATGGCAAGAACGGTCGAACCCTTCAGCGGCTTGATCAGCGCGCGCGCGGAGACGACGCCGTAGTCGTCGGCGGCGGTGAAGGAGATCTTGACCGCGTCATGCTCGGTCTTCGACGGCGGCTGGGAGAAGGCGATATGCGGCGGCTCGTCCGGGATGGTCTGCGTCCGCCAGCTTCCGAGCGTGCGTCCGCCGGCGCGCACGAAGATGTTCTCATCGCTGCGGAGGAGGCTGTTGGTCGCATATTCATCGCCGGATTCCGAAATCTTCGGACGCTTGCCGTGCGAAGGCGACAGCACGACCTCGGGCGCCACGCTGGAACGATGCACGCGCACGACGAGCTCGGAATTCACCGGCACGCGCAACGCCGCGCCGGTCTGCGCCCCCGGCTTCAGATAGACGGGCGGCAGGCCGGTATAGGCGGGCGGGTTGATCCAGGCATCGACGCTCGCCGCCGCGCTGCCCGAACCCGCATCCAGCGACAGCGCGAATGCGAGCCGGTTCTTCCAATCCGAGCCGGCAACGAGCGCACCGGCGATCAACAGGGCAAGGATGGCGAACCGGATGGCGTAGGGATCGTGCTTGCGCAGTTGCGGGGAGGGCAGTCTCACGCGCAGGTTCTTGATGCGCCCCAGCATGGCGCGGACATGCGCGCGCCAAAGCGCTTCGGCGGTGGCATCGCCCACGCCCGCCGCGATCCTGTCGTTCTGCTCGGTGATGGGCCTATGTGCGAGCCCGGAATCGCGTTCGACGCGCCGCGCTCCCTCTTGCCAGTTCGGCGTTCGGAAGGTCTTGAAGCGCTCATAGAGAAAGTAGCCGGCGGCGCCGAAGGCGGCGAGCAGAAGCAGGGTGTGCATCCACCACGGCACAAGGATGAAAAGATTGAACAGTCCGGCGGCGACAAGCCCGCCCAGGATCGCGCCCGCGGGCCAGAGCGCGGGCCACACCCGCTCCCACCAGATCGTCAGGCGGGCGCGGCGGATGAAGGCTTCCGCGCGCCGGGCTTCACGCCTGAGACGTGAGCCATCCGGGGATGCGATCAAGTCCGATAAGTTCGTCATCGCTCATTCTGGGGCGCACCACGGCCCATTCATTGCCCCGAACCAGCACTTCGGCCGCTGGCGGCCGCGCATTGTAAGCGGAAGACATCACCGCGCCATAGGCGCCGGCCGTCAGAATGGCCACCAGATCGCCTTCTTTCATCTCCGGTAAACGCCGGTCGCGCCCGAAAAGGTCGGAGGATTCGCAGATGGGGCCGACGACATCGTAAACGGAACCGGCGATGGCTTCGCGCACGGACACGATCTCGTGATGGGCGTCGTACATCGCGGGGCGGATCAGGTCGTTCATGCCGGCATCGAGGATGAGGAATTTCCGCGCCTGGCCCTGTTTCACATATGTTACCCGCGCAACCAGGATGCCGGCATTGGCCGCGATCAGCCGCCCCGGTTCCAGGATGAGCGCGCAGCCGAGCCCTTCCACCGCCTTGGATACCACGCCGCCATAGCTCTCGGGCGGTGGCGGTTCGGGATCGGTCGGCGCGTAAGGCACGCCGAGCCCGCCGCCGAGGTCGATGCGGTTGATGGCATGCCCGTCAGCGCGCAACGCGCGAACAAGTTCGGCCACGCGCAAGAACGCGGCTTCGAACGGACCCAGTTCCGTGATCTGGCTGCCGATGTGCACGTCAACGCCCACGATTTCCACGTGCGGTAGGCTCGCCGCGAGCTTGTAGGCGTCGCGCGCGCGCGACCATGGGATGCCGAACTTGTTTTCCGATGTGCCCGTGGTGATCTTAGCGTGGGTCTTCGCATCGACATCCGGATTGATTCGGAAGGTGATGGGCGCGCGCTTGCCAAGAGATCCGGCGGCATCGTTGAGCGCGGCGAGTTCAGGCTCGCTCTCGACATTGAACTGATGGATGCCGGCTTCGAGTCCGAGCTTCATCTCTTCACGCGTCTTGCCGACGCCGGAGAAGACGATTTTGTCCGCGGGGATTCCGGCCTTCAGCGCTTTTTTCAACTCGCCGCCAGAGACGACGTCGGCACCCGCGCCGAGCGCGCCCAAAGTCCGCAGCACGCCGAGATTGCCGTTGGCCTTCACGGAATAGGCGACAAGCGTGCCCTTGGGAAACGCATCAGCGAACACGCGATAATGCCGTTCCAGCGTGGCGCTCGAATAGCAATAGAAGGGCGTGCCGACCTCGCGGGCCAGCGTCGTCAGATCGACATCCTCGGCGAAGAGGCGTCCGTCGCGATAGTGGAAATGGTTCATCGGCCGATAGGCTGCGGCGGCCGCGAAGGATCCTTCTGGCCCTTGGGCGTTTCCTTGCCGCTCGGCGTGATGAGATCGTTCTTCACGCCGCAGGCGGGAACGGCGATGCAAAGTCCCAGGATCAGAAGCAGGCGAAGGATCTTCATTTCAATTGCTCCCGCCAGAACGCGATCTGCTCGCGCACGCGGATGGGCGCGGTGCCGCCGTAACTCGTGCGCGAGTTTAACGAATGCTCCAGCGAAAGCACCGTGACAATTTCGTTGGCGATGCCGGGCTCGATTTTTTGCATTTCGGAAAGCGGCACTTTCTCGAGCGTCACGCCCAGTTCCTCAGCCCGTTTTACGACAGCGCCCGCGATGTGGTGCGCCTCGCGGAACGGCTTCTTCAGATGGATGACGACCCAGTCGGCAAGATCGGTGGCGGTCGGGAAGCCGGCCTCCGCCGCGGCGCGCATTTTCGCCGGGTTGGCCTTCATGTCCGCTGCCATGCCCGCCATCGCCGCCAGCGACAGATCGAGCGCGTCGCCGGCGGTGAACAACGCTTCCTTGTCCTCCTGCAGATCTTTCGCGTAGGCCAGCGCCAGGCCCTTCATCACGGCCGACAACGTGACGAAGGAACCGAGTATGCGTCCCGATTTCGCGCGCACCAGTTCCGCCGCATCGGGGTTGCGCTTCTGCGGCATGATGGAGGAGCCGGTGGTGAAGGCATCGCTCAGGGCGATGAAGTCGAAAGCCGGTGTCATCCAAACCACGATCTCTTCTGCCAGCCGCGACAGATGTACCGCCGCTATGGACGCTGCTGAAAGATATTCCAGCGCGAAATCGCGGCTCGACACGGCGTCCAGCGAATTGCGCGTGGCGCGGTCGAAGCCCAGCGCCTTCGCGGTATTGTCGCGGTCGATGGGGTAGGGCGTGCCTGCCAGCGCGGCCGCGCCGAGAGGGGATTCGTTCATGCGCTTCGCCGCGTCGGCGAAACGGCCGCGATCGCGCGCGAACATCTCGACATAAGCCAGGCAATGATGCGCGAAGCTCACCGGTTGCGCCGGCTGCATATGGGTGAAGCCCGGCATGATCGTATCGGCATGCCCTTCGGCCTGCTCGAGCAACGCGCGCTGAAGATCGCGCAAACCCTTTTCGGCGCGCGAACAAGCCTCGCGCGCCCACAACCGGAAATCGGTCGCCACCTGATCGTTGCGCGAGCGCGCGGTATGCAAGCGTCCCGCCGCGGACCCGATGATCTCCGACAGCCGCTGCTCGATGTTCAGGTGAATATCCTCGAGCTCGCGCTTGAACGTGAATTTTCCGTCAGCGATCTCACGCTCGATCTGATCGAGGCCTTTGAGAATTGATGCCGCATCGGCTTGCGCGATGATGCCCTGATCGGCCAGCATGCGGGCGTGGGCGCGCGAGCCTGCGATGTCTTGCGCGGCCAGTCTCTTGTCGAAATCGACGGAGGCGTTGATCTCCGCCATGATCTCCGCGGGGCCCGCGCCGAACCGTCCGCCCCACATCTTGTTGGTACCCATGACCGAATTCCTGAAGCGTCCTTCCGTTCTGGCTGCCCTTGCCGTCGTCGTGATCGCCGTGGCCGCCGTTCTATATGTGAATGCGGGAGGCGTCCAACCCGGCAGGCCGCCGGAAGTCCTCTCCGCGCTTCAGCCCGTCAAGCAACCGATGGCCGTGCCCGCCGTCGCCTTTAGCGACGCGGCGGGAAAGCCCGAGATGCTGAGCGCCTATCGCGGCCGCTACGTGCTGCTCAATCTCTGGGCGACATGGTGCGGGCCCTGCGTGAAGGAGCTGCCGGCGCTGGCGAAGCTGCAAGCAGGTGTCCCCGCAGGCTTCACCGTCGTGCCCGTGAATGTCGGCCGCAGCACCGCGGGCGAGACGAAGAGTTTCCTCGCTGCGCATGGCGCGGCCGGCCTTCCGACGTTCACCGATCATAATCTGGCAATGATGCGCGCTTTCCACGTCTATGGACTGCCGGTTTCGCTTTTGATCGATCCGAAGGGCCGCGTGGTGGCGCGCGCCGACGGCCCCGCGCCGTGGGACGATCCCCAGGCCGTCACCTATTTCAAGGCCTTGGCGCGCGCGCGGTCGTAATCGGCCCACATCGGCGCGCAATCCACGACCTGACTCGATTCCATCGCGCGGTCGATCGCCATGACCGTCAGCCCCGCTTCCAGCGACTCGTAGGGCGTCACCGGAAACTCGGCGCCTTGATCGAGCGTGGCGAGCAGGTCGCGCGCCATCGCCTGGTCTGCGCCGTTGTGGTTGTCGTCGGTGCGCTCATGCCATTCGTGGCGTTCCGGTTTCGCCGTGGAAAGCACGGAACGGAACATCATCTTGTTGCGCACCAGATCGGCCAGCAGGGTGCCTTGCGTGCCGGCGATGTACCAGCGCCGCTCCTGCAAGGAGACATGAGTGTTGGAATGGAAGGAAAGCTGCGCGCCGCTTTCATATTCCACCAGGGCCGTCTGATGATCGCTCACGTCCATGTCCGAGTGAAAGGCATCGTTGGCCGCTCCCCATCCCGCATCCCGCAACGCATAGGCCGGATCGCCATTGTCGTAGGCGGCGGGCACGTCTTTCCGGTTCGCATGGAAGATCCGGTGCCCACCGAAGCTCGCCGCGCGCGTGGCGCGCGATTTCGTCAGCCGGTTGAAGATATCGAAATCGTGACAGACCTTGTCGAGGAAATAGGAGCCGCCCCAATCCTGCTTGCGCCGCCAATTGCGCGCCAGATAGCCGCCATGCTCGGGATGCAGGTGCTCTGTCGCATCCATCGACACGACGTCGCCGAGCCGTCCTCCGTCCACATGTGCGATCACGGCGCGCACGATGGGCATGGAACGCATGACCAGCCCGACATAAAGCGGCGGCGTTTTTTGGTCGGCGAGATGCCGCGCCAGCGCAAAGCTCTCTTTCTCCGTGCGGACGATGGGCTTCTCCGCGAAGATCGGATATCCCGCCTGGAACGCGGCGAGCAGATGTTCGTAATGCAGATGGTTCGGCGACCCGATCATCACGAGATCGAACGGCCCGTCATTCAGTAGTGCCTGTGCGTTCGCATGGGCTTTGCCCATGGGGATATCGCGATCCTTCAGGATCGGAGCGCCGACGGGCGACGGATCGGCGTAACCGGCAATATCGAACGTCCAGCCGACTTCTTTCATCGCCGCCAGCACATGGGCGATGCGCTGACCCAATCCGATGACGCCGATGCGTTTAGAGACAGGCATACACGGCCTCCATCAGGGCGCGGTTGCGCGGGTTCTGCCAGCGCGGACCCATGTCGTTGGTGACGTAACCGAACGCCACATCCGCATCCGGATCGCAGAAGCCGAGCGAGCCGCCCGCACCGAAATGCCCGAAGCTGTTCGGATTCGGCCCCAGCGGACGTTGCGGTTGCGTGAGCTGGAAGCCCAGCCCGAAGCGCGCCGGATGCTGGGTGATCACATCCTCGCCGCGCGAATGTTCGGTGGTGAATTCCCTGAGGGTCTGGCGGCCGATGATCCCCACGCCATCGATCGTGCCGCCCTTTGCCAGTGCGGAATAGACACGCGCCACGCTGCGGGCGTTGCCATGGCCGTTGGTGGATGGCACTTCCGCCAGTCGCCACTCTGGAGTGTTCACCCAATGCGCGCCCGAGATGCCCGGCGGATTCCAGTAGGTGTTCCAGCGCATGATGTCGATGCGCGTCGCATTCTCGCCCGGCGGCGTCATCGTGCTGGTGCCGGGCCAGCGATATTCGGCGACGCGCGGGTGATGGTGACGCGCCAACCCAATATGGATATCGGCGTCCAGCGGGCCGGCCACCTCTTCGCGGATCAGCGTGCCCAGCGTCCTGCCCGCGGTGCGCTTCACGATCTCGCCAATGAGAAAGCCATAGGTGTTGACGTGATAACCGAACGCCGTGCCCGGCTCCCACCATGGCGCCTGTTCTTCGAGCGCATGGATCATCACATTCCAGTCAAGTGCTGCGCCGTCCGGCATCGGCTTCTCGATCGCTGGCAGCGCGCCGCGGTGACTCAGGATCTGCCGCAAGGTGATCGCCTCCTTGCCCGCCTGCGCGAACTCCGGCCACGACCTTGAGACAGGCGCATCGAGAGCGATCAGATCCTGCTCGACGATGCGCGCCGCTGCCAGCGCGCACAGCGCCTTGCCGACTGAGAACACGTTCACCAGCGTGTCGCGGTGCCAGGGCTTGGTGTTGGCGATGTCGGCATAGCCGCCCCAAAGGTCGACAACCGGCTTGCCGCCAACAGAAACGCAAACCGCAGCGCCCGGTTCGCCGCGCTCGTGGAAATTCGTGGCGAAAGCCTCGCGCACGGTTTCGAAGCGCGGATCGCACAGCCCCTCGAGCGGCAGATCGGCCATTCACTTTTCCTTATGCAGCGCCGCCATCACCGCATTGGCGTAGTTGGCTTGCGCAGCCCAGTCCTTGTCGTCATCGGCCTGCGCCCACGCGCTGTTGAACACGATGACGAGATCGTCCTTTGGATCGAGAAATATCTGCTGCCCGAATATGCCTTCCGCCGAATAGGTGCCATGCGGGTGGATCCACCAGAAATAGCCATAGCCGCCTTCGTGGTTGTCGGCCTGCGCGGAAGAAGCGGCCTCTACCCAGCCGTCCGGCAGTACCTTCTCGCCACCGGCCACGCCGCCATGCAAGAAGAACAGGCCGAAGCGCGCATAGTCGCGCAACGTCATGGAGAGGCAGCAGCCGCCATGCTCTTCGCCGCCATAGTTCAGTATCCATATGGCATCTTCTTCGGTGCCGATCTTCGACCAGATCTTTTCCGAGAGATAGTCGGCGAGATGCTTTCTGGTCGCCCGCGAGACGAGGATGCCGGCCAATTCCGTTTCGCCGGTGTCGTAGTGGAAGACGGTGCCCGGCTTCTCGGCGCGCGGCAGCTTCGCCATATACGCTTCTACCGGATCGAGACCGTCCTTGCGCGCCGGCTGGAAGCCGAACTGATTCACATCCGATTTCGGATCGGTGTAATCCTCGTTCCACTTCACGCCGGAACGCATGGTGATGAGATCGCGCACGGTCACGCCCTCATATGCCGTGCCTTTCAGTTCCGGCAGGTAGTCGGTGACCGGCGAGTCCACGCCCTTGATGTATCCATCTTTGATTGCGGCCCCGATCAGCGTGGAAGTGAAAGACTTGCCGACGGAGAAGCTCGTCCAGCGATCTTTCTCTGTCCGTCCCAGTCCATAGCGTTCCAGAACTATCCTGCCGTTCTTCACGATGATGAGTCCGGAGGTGCGGTTCGCCTTCATGAACGCGGCGGTGTCGAAGGTCTTCCCGTCCTGGGTATAGGAAACGTCGAACGATCCTTTCGCGCGTGGCAGGACGCTCACGGTCGAACCGCGCTTGACGACGCGCACCGGAAAAATCTTCTCGATGTTCTTGTAGCCGAACGCCTGTTCGGCGGGCGTCCAGAAAAGAAAGTTGTTCCGCGATGGAAGTTTGGTTTCGGCCGCGGCGCCGGCGCCCAGCGCCAGGCATGTGCCGAGAAATCCCGCAACGATCCACTTCATGTCGGCTTCCCCTCACGTGAGGGCGCAAGTTTAGGCAGGCGAAGGGGCGTGGGGCTAGGGCACCTTGGCGCGCTGGTCGCGCAGCACTTCGGCGTGCATGCCGGCGTCGGCTTCCGGATTGGATGCGCGTCCTGACGCCGCGGCAGCGGGCTCATAGAGGCGCGCCAGGCTCACGCATGCCGCCACGAAGGCGCAACCCGTGGCGAGGAAAAGCGCCACTGTGGGTCCATGCTCGGGCAATCGCGCGAATAGCAGGGCCACCACGGCTGCGCCGGTCGTTTGCCCCAACAGGCGCGCGGTGCCGAGCATTCCGCTGGCGCCACCGCTGCGCGATTTTGGCGCGGCGGACAGCATGGCGCGGTTGTTTGGCGACTGGAAGATGCCGAAGCCGAATCCGCACAGCGCGACGCGCCACACGATCTCGAATTGGCCCGGATGGTCGGGAAGCATGGCGAGCGACAGAAGTCCCAGCGCGAACAGGAAAAGGCCGATACCGCCCAAGATCCCCGCCGAGTAGCGGTCGGCGAGGCGGCCGGCGAGCGGCGCGGCAAAGCCGATCGCCACGGGCCAGGGCGTGATGAGCAGTCCCGTCTCCACGGCGCTGTAATGCAGGCTCATCTGGAACAGGAAGGGCAACGACACCATGGCCAGCATCTGCGCTGCGAAGGAACAGATGGAGGTGGAGACGGATAACGTGAAGATCGGGATGCGCAGAAGATCCACCGGCAGCATCGGAGCGGCCTTGCCGAGCTCGCGCCGCACCAGCAGATAACCGACGCCCACAGTGGCGGCGATCTCCAAAAGGAAATATCCGAATGCCTCGCCATGCCCCAATGCGTCGATACTTCCGATGAGCATGCCGAAGGCCGCCGCGCTCAGAAGAGCGCCCCAGAAATCGAAACTGTGCGGCGCCGGTTTCGTGCGCGGCAGGGCATAGGCGCCGACCGCCACGGCCGCGACGCCGATCGGCACGTTCACGGCAAACAGCCACGGCCAGTTGGCGATGGAAAGGATGCCGCTCGCGATCGTCGGGCCGACCGCTGATGAAACCGCGACGACCATCGCATTGATGCCGATGCCGCGCCCGAGCAGGCGCTGCGGGTAGATAAAACGCAGAAGCGCCGTGTTCACGCTCATGATGCCGGCCGCACCGAAGCCCTGGATCACGCGCGCGCCCGCCAGCATCGGCAGCGTGGTCGAGAACGCGCAGGCAAGCGATGCGGCGGTGAAAATCACAAGGCCCCAGATATAGACGCGCCGATAGCCCACGATGTCGCCCAGCGAGGACAGCGGCAGCAGGGAAATGGTGATCGCGAGCTGGTAGCCGTTCACCACCCAGATGGAGAATGCCGGATCGGTGTGCAGGTCTGTCGCGATCGTCGGCAGGGCCACATTGGCAATCGCGGAATCGATGACGGCGAGCGTGATGCCGAGCGCAATTGCCAGGATCGCCCAGTAGCGGGCGGGAAGGGGCAGGCCATCTTCGTGCGTCATCGCGTGCATTCAACCCGCATTGCACCGGCAAAGCGAGAACGCATCGAGTCGCAAATTGTATGGGGCCTTAGCCCGTCGGAACCGGGCGTTCGCCGCGCAGAGCGTTGGCGAAGCCGGAGCGACAGAAGAATCTATCGCGTAGGAACGGGATGTTCCCCACGATAATCGTAGAAGCCGCGGCCCGTCTTCTGGCCGAGCCAGCCCGCCTCCACATATTTCACCAGCAACGGGCAGGGGCGGTACTTCGAGTCCGCGAGGCCTTCGTACAGCACCTGCATTACCGACAGGCACGTGTCGAGGCCGATGAAGTCGGCCAGTTGCAGCGGGCCCATGCGGTGGTTGGCGCCGAGCTTCATCGCCGTGTCGATGGCTTCGACGTTACCGACGCCTTCATAGAGCGTGTAGACCGCCTCGTTGATCATCGGCATCAGGATGCGGTTCACGATGAAGGCCGGGAAGTCTTCGGCATAGGCTGCCGTCTTGCCGACGCGGCGCACGACATCGAGCGCCGCCTGGAAGGTCACATCGTCGGTGGCGATGCCGCGGATGACCTCCACGAGCTGCATCAGGGGCACCGGATTCATGAAATGGATGCCGATGAAATGCTCGGGGCGGTCGGTCGCCGCAGCAAGACGCGTGATCGAGATGGAGGATGTGTTGGAAGCCAGCATCGCCGTCTTGGACAGGCGCGGACAGAGGTCGGCGAAGATCTTGCGCTTGACCTCTTCGTTCTCCGTCGCCGCTTCGATGACGAGCTCGCGGTCCTTCATGTCGTCGATGCTGGTCGAGGCACGGATGCGGCCGATGGCGGGACCGATCGCGTCTTCCTTGATCATGCCGCGCGCCGCCTGGCGGTGCATGTTCTTCTCTATGGCCCCGCGCGCCTTGGCCAGCGCGTCGGGGTTCATGTCCTCAAGGACGACATCCATGCCGGCCAGTGCCAGAACATGGGCGATGCCCGTGCCCATCTGGCCTGCGCCGATTACGCCAACTCGCTCGATAGCCATGCGCTTGTCCTCTGCCGGAGCCTAGTAGCCCAGCTTGGTCAACTCTTCGTCCATTTCCGGGATTGCCTTGAACAGGTCGGCGACGAGGCCGTAATCGGCCACCTGGAAGATGGGCGCTTCTTCGTCCTTGTTTATGGCGGCGATGATCTTGGAATCCTTCATGCCCGCCAGATGCTGGATCGCGCCGGAGATGCCGACCGCAATGTAAAGCTCCGGCGCCACGACCTTGCCGGTCTGTCCGACCCGATAGTCGTTGGGCACGAAGCCGGCATCGACCGCGGCGCGGCTGGCGCCGACGGCGGCGTGCAGCTTGTCCGCGATCTTGTCGAGCAGATGGAAGTTGTCGCCCGACTGCATGCCGCGTCCGCCGGAGATAACGATCTTGGCGGAGGTGAGTTCGGGGCGCTCCGACTTGGAAAGCTCCTCGCTCATGAACTTGGAGATGCCGGGATCGCCCGCGCCGCCGATCTTCTCGACGCTTGCGCTTCCCGTCGCATCCGCCGCCTTGAACGCGGTGGTGCGCACGGTGATGACCTTCTTGCCCGCCGGCGCCTGCACGGTGGCGATGGCGTTGCCGGCATAGATCGGGCGCTCGAACGTGTCGGGCGAATCCACTTTCAGGATTTCGGAGATCTGCGGCACGTCCAGCTTCGCGGCCACGCGCGGCATGTAGTTTTTGCCGTTGGTGGTGGCAGGCGCGAGGATCGCGTCATACTTGTCGGCCAGCGACAGGATGAGCTTCTCCATCGGCTCAGCGACCATTTTCGCGTAAGCCGCGTCGTCGGCGTAGATCACCTTCTCGACACCGG